>JBQTJE010000103.1:0-59554 GCA_052387455.1 Pseudonocardia sp. | reverse complement strand
GGGCGGCCGTCGCGGCCTCGCCGACGACCGCGATGTCGTCCTCGGACGCCAGCTGCTGGGCGATGCCGCGCCGGACTATCTCGTGGTCGTCGAGCAGGAAGACGGAGATCGGCACGGCCGGTCCTCCTCGTCGTCGCCGGGAGCGTGGTGGTCGGTCTGTCCTTCGGCTCGACGCTACTGCTGCGGTCGGCGTCCCGACCGGGACGGGTCGAAGGGCCCTGGCCGCCACGTGCCGTCTGGGGTGGGCTGTGCAGGTGGTCGAGCGCGGAGCGGACGGTTCGCCGGCGGCGACCGCAGACGAACCGCGCCGAAAGCGGCGTCGCGAGCGGGGCACGCGACCGATCCCGCGACGGGAGTGCGTGCGCCTGCTCACCACGGTGCCGTTCGGCCGGCTGGTGTTCACCGAGGGCGCGCTGCCGGCGGTGCATCCGGTGAACTTCCTGATGTGGGGTCCCGATGTGATCATCCGTACCGGTTCCGGTCCGAAGCTCGTCGCCGCCCGGAGGGGTGACGTCGTGGCGTTCCAGGCCGACGAGATCGATGTCGAGACCCGGACCGGGTGGAGCGTGCAGGTCGTCGGGCACGCCTCGGTCGTCGACGTCGACGAGCTGGCCGGCGGGCTCGACCCGGACCGCCGGGCGTGGGTGCGTGGCCGCAGCGGGCACGTGATCCGCGTCGGCGGGGAGTGGATCACCGGGCGCCGCCTCGTGCTCGACCTCGACGAGCGCCCCCGCCGGACGACCACCTGAACCCCGTACCGCGCCGGTCCGTGAGACCGGGCGTCGGCGGGTGCGGCCGCCGGCGCTGTGGAGGCGACGATGGCGCGGGGGCGGGAACGGGCGCTGCTCGGCGGCGTGCTGGGGTTCGCGGGTGCTGCCGCGGTGTTCGCCGCGCTGCGCGGCGTCTCCGGGTCGGTGCCGGTCCTCGTCACGGTGGGGGCGGTCGCCCTCGCCACGTCCGCCCACCTGCTCCGCCGAGACGCCGAGCAGGCCCGGCACGGGTTGCTGCTGCACGCCGCCGCAGTGTGCCTGGTGCTCAGCAACGCCGACGCCGTGCTGGACCCGCCCGCCGCGCTGATCGGACTGGTCACGCTCTGGTGGTCGGTCCCGCTGATCGGGGTGGTGCTGTTCACCTACCCCGGCCCGCGGGTCGTCCGTCGGTGGCACCGCTGGCTGCTCGTCGCGGTGTGGTCGCACTTCATCGTGCTGTGGCCGGCGGCGGTGCTGCTCCCGGACCTCGGCTCGATGGCCGGTGAGGTGCTCGGCGGCGTGCTCGGTGCCGGTGCGGTGGCGCTGCCCGCACTGGCCTGCGTCGGGCTGGTGCAGCGCTGGCGGGGCGCGGCCGCGCCCGAACGCCGGGCCGTACGGTCGGTCGCGGTGGTCGGGCTGGCGCTGGCGGGCACGTTCTGCGTGCGCATCCTGGCCCGCGTCCTCGCCGACACCGGACCGCTCATGGCCGCCGTGCACCAGGTCACCACGACCGCGAACCTCGCCTGCCTCGGCCTGGCTCCCGTCGGCCTGCTCCTGGAGGCGCTGCGTCGTCGCGCCGCGCGGGCCGGCATGATCGAAGACCTGCTCGTGGCCGGTGCCGACCCCGCCCGGATCCGGACGGCGATGGCCCGGGCGCTGGAGGACCCGACCGTACTGTTGCAGGCGGCCGGCACCCCGCCCGGCGAGGGAGCGGGCCGGGTCCGTCGCGAGCTGCGCTCCGGCACGGGATCGGTCCTCGCCGTCGCCGAGGCCGACGAGGCGACGACCCGGGACCCTGCGCAGCTGCGCGTCGTCCTCGCCTGCGCGGCGCTCGCCCTGGACAACGCCCGCCTGCAGGCCGACCTGCTGTGCACCCTGGCCGAGGTGCGCGCGTCGCGGGAGCGAATCGTCGCGGCGACGGTGCGGTCGCGGCGCCGGCTCGAACGGGACCTGCACGACGGGGCCCAGCAGCAGTTGCTCGCCGTGGCCGCCACGCTCGCCCGCGCCGAGCTCGTCGCGGACGGGGCCGGGCGGGCGTGCGCGGTCCGCGAGGCGCGTGACCAGCTGGCCGGTGCGCTGGACGAGCTGCGGCGCCTCGCCCGCGGCATCCACCCCGCCGTGCTCACCCAGGGGGGCCTGGCGGCGGCCCTGCCCACCCTGGGCGACGCCGCCCCGGTGCCGGTGGACGTCGAGGCGCCGGCGGGGGCACGGTTCCCGGCCGCGGTCGAGTCGACCCTGTGGTTCGTCGCCGCCGAGGCCGTCACCAACGCGGTACGCCACGGTGCCGCCGGCGCCATCCGGATCACGCTGCGCGCGGCCACGGGGTCGGCCACCGTGGCCGTCACCGACGACGGGCGCGGCGGCGCCCGGGCCACGCCCGGCGGGGGGCTCACCGGGCTCGCCGACCGGGTCGGTGCCCTCGGTGGGACCTTCTCCGTGGTCTCGCCGCTCGGCCGCGGTACGTCGGTCGAGGCGGTGCTGCCGTGCGCCTCGTGATCGCCGACGACTCCGGCATCTTCCGCCGCGGCCTGCGCCGGCTGCTCGAGGCGGCCGGGCACGACGTCGCCGCCGACGCGGCCGACGTCCCGGCGCTGCTGGACGCCGTCGAGGCGCATCGGCCCGATGCCTGCCTGCTCGACGTGCGGATGCCGCCGACGTTCTCCGACGAGGGCGTGCGCGCCGCCGAGGAGATCCGGCGTCGGCACCCGACCATCGGCCTGCTGCTGCTCTCCACCTATGCCGAGACCGCGTGGGCCGAGCGGCTCCTCGACGACGAGGGTGGCGTCGGCTACCTGCTCAAGGATCGGGTCGACGACGTCGCCGAGCTCGTCGGCGCGCTGCGCCGGGTGGCCGCGGGCGGCACCGCGCTCGACCCGGAGATCGTCGCCTCGCTGGTGCGCCGGCGGCGCCTCGCGGGCCGCCTCGACGCGCTCACCGACCGCGAGCGGCGGGTGCTGGAGCTGATGGCCCGGGGCATGTCGAACGCCGGCATCGGGCGCGACCTGTTCGTCTCGGGCAAGACCGTGGAGACCTACGCGGCGGCGGTGTTCCAGAAGCTGGGGCTCAGCGGGGAGCGTGCCGACCGGGACCGCAACCGCCGTGTCCTGGCCGTGCTCGCCTACCTCCAGCACGCCGCCTGACGCGCGCGGCCGGGGGAAATCCCTGACCCGGGCCGCGGGATCGACCTGAGCCGCGCCACCCCCGCCCGGCGCGACCCTTCGGGGGCGCTCGCGACACCGCGACCGCACACTCCGCAGCGAAGGAACCGATCATGACCACCACCACCACCGCCCGCACCCGGCTGCTGGGCTCCGCCCTCGCCCTCACCGCCGCCCTCGGCGTCGCCGGGATCACCGCCGGCACCGCGCACGCCGCGGTCGTCGACCAGGACTCGGTGAAGATCGCCGTCCCGCTCGGCAAGGCGGACTTCGGCCGCGGGCTGCACGTCGGCGGCGAGCCGACCGCCCCCGGCACCGTGACCTGGCGCGACGACCCGGGCCCGAACAACACCCGCAAGATCAGCGCCCGCCTGCAGGGCCTGGTGTACTGGGACGACGTGTTCTCCGGCGGGTACGCCCGGGTCAAGCTGACGCTGCTCGACGCGAGCGGCAACCCGCTGGTCAGCGCCACGTCCGGCGCCGCCCATCGGGCGGGCACGATGACGCCGTTGCAGGTTCCGGCCGCGAACGTGGACCTGAACCTGTCGCACACGAAGGCCCGCTTCGCCCGCGTCGAGACCCAGCAGGCGCAGAGCGCCGGCGGGCCCTGGACGTTCGTGGGCAGCAAGCAGGTGCGCTACGGGGACGTCGGCGGCCAGTGACCGCGGCAGTCGCGGCCAGCGGCAGGAGCCGCCGGCCGCGACCGTCCCCCTGGTCAGACCTGCGTGGCGAGCAGGTCGTCGAGGTGCCGGTCGATCTGCGGCATGTAGGTCGGCGCCACCCCGAACAGGCCCAGGTGCCCGAGGACGTCGTTCACCACCCGCAGCTCGCTGCCCGGGATCATTTTCTGCTCGGCCTCGCAGTCGCGCGGCGGGAAGAACATGTCCTCGTCGATCGGGATGACGAAGGTCTTCGCCGTGATCCGCCCGAGTGCGGCGGCCAGGTCGCCGCCGGTGAGCCGGGCGACGTCGCCGCGCTGCCACTTCCACGCCATCGTCAGCAGGTCGTTCGGGTCCATCGCGAGGAAGTAGGGCTCCAGGAACCCGGCGAGGAACGCCTCCTTCGAGTCGAACTCCAGCGCCCGCCAGACCTCCTGCTTCCAGAACTCGGTCGAGAAGCCCATGACCGCCCAGATGTGCGCGTGGCGCATGATGCCGTCGGTCACGTCGGCGTTGGACTTGTACTCCCCGCCGTTCCAGCCGGGATCCGACCAGAACTGCTCGCACAGCGCCTGCGTGTAGAGGAAGTCGTGGGGGGTGTTCTGCGCGGTGCCCGCGATCGGCGCAGCGCGCAGCACCTTGTCGGGGAACCGCACGGCCCACTCGTAGGTCTGTTGGGCGCCCATCGACCCGCCGATGACGAGCTGGAGCTTCTCGATGCCGAAGTGCTCGCGCAGCAGCCGCTCCTGGGCCACGACGTCGTCCCCGATCCGCACCTTCGGGAACCGCGACATCGCGAGATCGGCGTTGTCCCCGTCGGCGTTGTGCGGCGAGACCGACAGGCCGTTGCCGATCTGGTTGATCGCGACGATGAAGTAGCGCTCGGGGTTGAGCGCGTGTTCCGGGCCGACGTACACGTCGCGCCAGATCTGGTGGCTGCCCGAGTACCACGTCGTGATCAGGATCGCGTTGTCGCGGGCCTCGTTGAGCGTGCCCCAGGTCGTGACGGCGAGCCGGCAGTCCGGGATCGAGCCGCCCTCCTCCAGGTCGAGCCGCCCGATGCTGACGACGTCGTAGTCGCCGTGGAACTCGTGGCTGTAGAACGGGTTGTCGATCATGCGTTGGCTCCCTGCTTGCTCGCGTCGAAGGCGAAGCCCTCGTAGTCGTTGGCGACGACCTCGTCGCACTTCGCCCGGTACGGCCCGACGAAGCTGAGGTTCGGCATGAACACCCGCGGCTTGCCGGGGATGTTGGCGCCCATGTACCAGGTGTCGGCGGTCTCGAACAGCGTGGGCTTGACGAGCTCGGCGTTGTGCACCACCCAGGCGTCCTCGGCCTGCCGAGTCGGCTCGACCGTCTCGGCACCGCGCTCGCGCAGGTCCCCGATGATCCGGGCGACGAGGTCGACGTGCTGCTCGATCGACACCGGCATGTTCGACAGCACCGACGGGCTCTGCGGGCCGGTGATCGTGAACAGGTTGGGGAACCCGGCGCTGGCCAGGCCCAGGTAGGTGCGCGGGCCGTCCGCCCACTTGTCGCGCAGCAGCTGCCGGTCGCGCCCGCGGATGTCGATCCTGTTGAGCGGCCCGGTCATGGCGTCGAAGCCGGTGGCGAAGACCAGCGCGTCGAACTCGAACGCGCTGCCGTCCTCCAGCTTCACCCCGGTGGCGGTGATCTCCGCGACGGGGTTGGACCGCACGTCGACGAGGTGCACGTGCGGGGAGTTGAACGTCTCGAAGTAGCCCGAGTCCAGTGGGTTGCGCTTCACGCCGAACGGATAGCCCTTCGGGATCAGCAGCTCGGCGGTCTCGGGGTCGCGCACGATCTCGCGGATGCGGTCGTGCAGGAACTTCCTGACCTTCGCGTTCGCGTCGTCGTTGTAGAACATGTCGACGTAGCTGCCCAGCCAGATGCCGAACCCGCCCTCGTCCCAGCGGGGCTTGAGCGTCTCGTAGATCTCCTCGTCGGTGGACTCCAGCGCGCCCTTCTCCAACAGCGTCAGCTCGAAGCCGAACACCGAGTTCTGGATGCGCTCGCGGATGCCGGCGTAGTCGGCGAGGCGGGCCTGCTGCACCTCCTCGGGCACGGGGCCGTTGTTGGCCGGGATGACGTAGTTCGCGGTGCGCTGGAAGACGGTGAGGTCCGAGGCCTCCTTCGCGATGAGCGGGATCGCCTGCACCGCGCTCGCCCCGGTGCCGATGATGCCCACCCGCCTGCCGGTGAAGTCCACGCCCTCGTGCGGCCACAACCCGGTGTGGTAGGTGTCGCCCTCGAACGAGTCGATGCCGGGGAACGGCGGGGTGTTCGACGACGACAGCGCGCCCACGGCGGTGATCACGTAGCGGGCGGTGACGGACTCGCCGGTGTCGGTGCCGACCGTCCAGAGGTTCGTGGCCTCGTCGAAGGTCGCCGACTGCACCCGGGTGCCGAACGTGATGTCGCGGGTCAGGTCGAAGCGCTCCGCGACGTGCTCCAGGTACGCGCGGATCTCGTGCTGCTCGGGGTAGCGCTCGCTCCACTGCCATTCGCGCCACAGCTGCTCGTCGAAGGTGAACCCGTAGACGTAGCTGTCGGAGTCGCTGCGCGCTCCGGGATAGCGGTTCCAGTACCAGGTCCCGCCGACGCCGCCGCCGGCTTCGAGGATCCGGGCCGACAGGCCCATCTCGTTGCGCAGCTTGTGCAGCATGTAGAGCCCGGAGAACCCGGCTCCGATGATGACGGCGTCGGTCTGCGATGCGGGCTGTGCGGTGGACATCCGGCGGCCTCCCTGGTGACGGTCGTCACGTCGTCTTGACCGTGCCGTAACGCGGCACCCGCGGCTTGAACGTCGGCCCGCGGGGATGGAACAAACGTGCGCGAAAGTGCCGGCGCGGGCAGCGGTGTCCCGGACGCGCGATCGCGGTTAGCCTCGGGTACGGCCGGGACCCGGCAGGGGTTCCGCCTGCGTCGATGAGGCTTGCGTCGATGAAGGGACGCGGAGGACGCCGTGCTGATCGCGCCCGACGAGCTGCCCCGGTGGGTGCCGGGGCGGTTGACGGTGCAGAGCCCCGCGGAGGGCTGGAATGGCGTGTCCGTGCGCGGCTACCGCTATGGGGCCTCCGACGTCCAGGTGCCGCCGCTGTCGGACTACGCCGTGGTCGCCTACCGGCGCGGGACGACCCCGATGCGCAGGCGGATCGACGGCGACTGGATCCACGAGACGCTCGGCCCCGGCGACGTGTCCCTGATGACGCGCGCGGTCGAGTCGCACTGGGTGTGGCCCGACGACATCGAGGTCGTGCACGTCTACCTCGCCCCCGGCGAGCTCGCCGACACCTGCCGGCAGATGTACGACCGCGACGTGACCGACGTCGAGCTGCACGACGTCGTCCGGGCCGACGACCCGGCCATCCACCGCACGGCGATGCTCATCGCGCAGGAGGCCGCGCACGGCGGAGCGGGGAGCACCTTGCTGGTCGACTCGCTGGCCGTGCAGCTGTCGGTACAGATCCTGCGCCGCCACGCCGATGTGCTGTTCGCCGAGTCGTCCGGGCGCGGCGGGCTGTCGTTCGGTCAGGAACGCGCGGTCCGTGACTTCGTGCACGCCCACCTCGGCGAGCGCATCTGCCTCGACGACCTCGCCTCGACCGTTGCGCTGTCTCGGTTCCACTTCGCGCGCCGCTTCCGGGAGTCCATGGGGGTCAGCCCGCACGAGTTCGTCGTCGCGCAGCGGGTGGCGCGGGCGCGCACGATGCTGACCCGCACAAACACCCCCCTGCCGGAGGTCGCGTTCGCGTGCGGGTTCGCCGACCAGAGCCACATGACCCGGGTGCTGCGCCGGCACACCGGAGCGACGCCCGGCCGGTTGCGTAGCGGCGGCCCGGCTGGCGGGTGAGCGCCGGTCAGCCGTCGCAGGTGCAGAACTGCGTGGGGCGCATGCAGCGATAGCAGAGGGCGGCGAGCCGTCGGGACAGCGACCTGATCATCATGGGACCCCGTTTCGGGTGCCGGTGCGACTGATCGCGGAGTACCCGGGCCGCCCGCACAGTACCCATGCGCAGGAGCCTGGGTGAACCGTTACGCGGCCAGGTCCCGGTCCCGCGCGCCGCGGGTCCACCAGGACCACCCGATCACGCACACCGCGAGCCACGTGGCGCCGACCAGCCAGCCGGCCACCACGTCGCTGAACCAGTGCACACCCAGGTAGATGCGGGTGCCGCCGACCGCCCCGATCCACAGCACCGCCGCGGCGACCATCGCCGTCCGGGCCGTGCCGCCGCGCCCCGCCCACGCGAGGGCGACCATCGACCCGATCACGACCGTCGCCATCGTCGCGTGGCCCGAGGGCAACGACTCGGTCGTCTCCGCGACCAGCCGGGCGACCTCGGGCGGCCGGGCCCGGTCGATGACGATCTTCAGGCCGCGGAACAGCACCGCGCCGCCGACCATCGCCCCGACGACGAACGCGGCGTCGATCCGCCGCCCGCGGGTGAACAGCCACCCGCCCGTCGCGAGCGCGACGATCGCCATCGCCACCGTGCTGCCCACGTCGGTGAGCAGGAGCGCGGCCGCGGTGAGGTCGGGGTTGCGCACCTGGACGGACTCGCGCAGGGCGGCGGAGTCGACCGCGGTCGGCCCGGCGGCAGCGGCCGCGACCCAGAGCGCGGCGAACGCCGCCGCGCCGAGCACCAGCAGCAGAACCGCCGGTACCGCCCGGGTGCGGGGCCGCCTCAGCGCCCGTTCCACTCGCGGTAGCGGGCGACAAGCCCGGCGGTGGAACCGTCGAGCCCGTCGAGATCGGGGTCGGCGTCGCGCAGCGCCGGGCCCAGCTTCGCGGCCATCACCTTGCCCAGCTCCACCCCCCACTGGTCGAAGGAGTCGACGCCCCACACCGTGCCCTCGACGAACGTGACGTGCTCGTAGAAGGCCACGATCTGCCCCAGCACCCCGGGGGTCAGCTTGTGCGCGAGGATCGTGGACGACGGCCGGTTGCCGGGCATGACCTTGTGCGCCACGATCTCGACCGGCGTGCCGTCGGCCGCGACCTCCTCGGCGGTCCGCCCGAACGCCAGCGCGGCACTCTGCGCGAACAGGTTGGCCATGAGCTGGGCGTGCATGTCGTCGCCGTTCCCGACCCGCACCACGTGGTTCGGCCGGGCGAACCCGATGAAGTCGCAGGGCACGAGCCGGGTGCCCTGGTGGAGCAGCTGGTAGAAGGCGTGCTGCCCGTTGGTCCCCGGCTCGCCCCAGAAGATCTCGCCGGTGGCGGTGCGGACCGGCGTGCCGTCGCCGCGCACGGACTTGCCGTTGCTCTCCATGGTCAGTTGCTGCAGGTACGCGGGCAGCCGGTGCAGGTACTGGCTGTAGGGCAGCACGGCGTGGGTCTCGGCGCCGAAGAAGTTGACGTACCAGACGTTGAGCAGCCCCGCGATGACCGGCAGGTTCCGGTCCAGGGGTGCGGTGCGGAAGTGCTCGTCCATCTCGTGCATGCCGCCGAGGAACTCCGCGAACCCGGCGCGCCCGATCGCCACCATCAGCGACAACCCGATCGCCGAGTCCAGCGAGTACCGCCCGCCGACCCAGTCCCAGAAGCCGAACACGGCGGACTTGTCGATGCCGAAGCGCCGCACCTCGGCGGCGTTCGTGGACACGGCCACGAAGTGCTTCGCGACCGCCTGCTCGTCGCCGAGCCGATCCACCAGCCACGTCCGCGCCGCCCGGGCGTTGGTGAGCGTCTCCAGCGTGGTGAAGGTCTTCGACGAGACGACGAACAGGGTGGTCGCCGGGTCGAGGTCGAGCAGGGCTTCGGCGATGTCGGTCGGGTCGATGTTGGAGACGAAGCGGCACTCGATCGTGCGGTCGGCGTAGTCGCGCAGCGCCTCGTACGCCATCGCGGGTCCGAGGTCGGAGCCGCCGATCCCGATGTTCACCACCGTGCGGATCCGCTCGCCGGTGTGCCCGGTCCAGGTCCCTGAGCGGACGGCGTCGGTGAACTCGCCCATCCGGTCGAGCACGGCGTGCACGTCGGCGACGACGTCGCGCCCGTCCACCACGAGCGTCGCGTCGCGGGGCAGCCGCAGCGCGGTGTGCAGGACCGCGCGATCCTCCGAGATGTTGATCTTCTCGCCACGGAACATCGCGGCCGCCCGCTCCGGCAACCCGGCGGCCCGGGCCAGCGCGGTGAGCAGCGGCAGCGTGTCGCGGGTGATGCGGTGCTTCGAGTGGTCGAGCAGGAGATCGGCGCCCGTGGCGGTGAGGGCCGCGGCTCGTTCCCGGTCCTGGGCGAACAGGTCGCGCAGGTGCAGGGCGGCGGTCGCCGCATGGTGCTCGGCGAGCGCGGCCCACTCGGGGGTCGCGGTGATCTCGGCAGGGCGGGGGACGGGAGAGGGGTCTGCGGGTCGGCGGGTGGGGGGAACGTCGCTGTCGGCCACGGTGGTCATCCTGCCCGGACTTCCCCGTTGCCCGCCGAGGCATTCCTGCTCGGGTCCCAGAGCGCGATCCCGCCCAGTAGCCCGGAGATGTTGGGCACCACGGTGCGGTGCGGGCCGAGGGCGGCCCCGTCGAGCTTCTTCGCGTTGCCGCCGCCGACCCAGACGTGGTCGGGCAGCACCATCGCCTCGAACGTGTCGAGCGCGTCGAGCACCTCGCGGCGCCAGCGGCGGGTGCCGATCCGCTGCCGGCGGGCCTCCCCGCAGGCGATGTCGATGCTGCGCCCGCGACCGAACCGGCCGTGCGACAGCTCCATGTGCGGCAGCAGCTCACCGTCGAAGAAGACCGCGCAGCCGACCCCGGTGCCGAGCGTCACGACCAGCTCCATGCCGCGGCCGGACACCACGGCGCAGCCCTGCACGTCGGCGTCGTTCGCGGCGCGCACGGGCTTGCCCAGCGCCGTGCGCAGCGCGCCCTCCAGGTCGAACCCGGCCCACGCCGTGACGAGCTTCGGGTCGGGTGGCCCGCCGGCGCGGCGCCGCGAGAGCGCCGGCACCTCCCGTACGCGGCCGCGACGGATCGCGCCCGGGAAGCCGACCGACACCCGGTCGTGCTCGGGCAGGGCCGTGGCCAGCGCCGACAGCTCCGACAGCAGGGTCGGTGGCGGGCAGGGGTACGGGGTGGGCCTGCGGAGGCGTTCGGAGACCATCTCCCCGTCGGGCGAGAGCACCGACGCCTTGAGGCCCGACCCCCCGACGTCGATGGCGAGGGTGCGCGGGCCGGTTGCGGTCGTGGTCATGGGTTCGTCCTCTCCGTGCGGGCAGACTGCGGGCCGTGACCGGACCCGTGCTGTCGCCCCGGGCGCTCAACCGCGCGGTGCTGGCCCGGCAGCTGCTGCTGGAGCGGGTCGAGCTCGCGCCCGAACTGGTCACGGCTGCGCGACTTCCGCCGGAATGCTCTCACCGATGGGCTGCGCGCGGGACGGATCGTCCAGGGCCGGATGATGCGCGCGACCATCCACGTGGTCTCCGCGCCGGACTACCCGCTGCTCACCGCGGCCGTTCGGGACGCGCGCCGGGCCTGGTGGGTGCGGGCGGAGAAGCGCGGCCGGGCTCGACACCGGTGCGCTCGCCGCGGCGGTGCGCCGCCGCCTCGCCGACGGCCCGCGCACGCAGGCGCAGCTGGTGGCGTCGCTCCAGGAGGACGGCTTCCCGCGCTGGACGTGGTACGGCGTGCAGCTGTCAATCGATCTCGTCCGGGCGCCCGAGCCGTTCCACGATCTGGCGGCCGCGGCCGCGCGGGAGGTCGACGCCGAGGCCGAGCGGTTGACGGGCTGGTACCGGTCGTGAGCCGCCGTGGATCAGCGGCCGGGCGGGCTGACCGTCCGGTGCCGGGGTGGAGCGGCCCGCCGGGGTCCGGCAGGATCACGCCGGGCGCCGGAGTCCACCACCGACGGCGAGGAGGCGGCATGGCCGAGGCAGGTCCGCGGGTCGCGGTGATCGGGGCGGGCCCGTCCGGGCTGTACGCCGCCGCGTCACTCGCCGCATCCGGCGCGCAGGTGAGCGTCGACGTGATCGACCGCCTCGCCGCGCCCTACGGACTCGTCCGGTACGGCGTGGCGCCCGACCACGTCAAGATGAAGAACGTCATCCGGGTGCTCCAGAAGCCGTTCGACCCCGCACAGGTCCACTTCCTCGGGAACGTCCGGATCGGCGAGGGCGGCATCCCGCTCGACGAGCTGCGCACCTACTACCACGCGATCGTGCACGCCACCGGCTGCTCGGTGGACCGGCGCCTCGGCGTGCCGGGGGAGGACCTGGCGGGCGTGCTGGGTTCCGGGGTGTTCGTGAGCTGGTACTCCGGCCATCCCGACCACATCACGCTCGATCCGCCGCTGGACCACCCGGGCGTGGCGGTCGTCGGGGCGGGCAACGTGGCCCTCGACGTCGCGCGCGTGCTCGCGAAGACCGCCGACGAGATGGCCGCCACCGACGTCCCCGACGTCGTGCTCGACAGCCTGCGGGCCAGCCGGGTCACCGACGTCCACGTGCTGGTCCGGCGCGGGCCCCAACACGTCCGCTTCACCCCCGCGGAGCTGCGCCAGATCGGCGAGCTCGCCCACGCCGACGTGCTCGTGCACGACGACGGCCTGCTCGCGGCGGGTGCGGTGGGCGAGCACGGGGACGACAAGCGGCAGAAGCAGAACCTCGCCATGCTCGACGCGTGGTCGGGCAACGTCGCGACCGGCAAGCCACGACGCATCCACCTGCGCTTCCTGCGCAGCCCCGTGGAGGTGCTCGGTGCGGGCGGGCGGGTGCGCGGGGTGGTGGTGGAGCGCAACGCGATCGTCGACGGCCGGGTGGTCGGTACCGGTGAGCGCGAGACCCTCGACGTGGGCCTCGTCGTGCCCGCCATCGGCTACGACGCCGAACCCATCCCGGGCCTGCCGTTCGACGCGCGCACCGGCACCGTCCCCAACGACGGCGGGCGGGTGGTGCACGACGGCGTCGCGGTGCCTGGCGCGTACGTCACGGGCTGGATCAAGCGCGGCCCGACGGGCGTGATCGGCACCAACAAGGGTGACGCCGCCGAGACCGCCGCGGCCGTCCTGCACGACCTTCCGGAGCTGCCGGCGCCGCCGCATCCGGAGCCCGAGGCGGTGCGCAAGGCGCTGGCCGACCACGGAATCCAGGCCGTCGACTGGCCCGCGTGGCAGCGCCTGGACGCCGAGGAGATCCGGCTCGGCGGGCTGCGCGGCAACGAGCGGGTGAAGGTGGCCGAGCTCGTCGCGATGCTCACGGCCTGCCATCGCACGCCGTAACGTCGCGGGCGTGCGCTCGCTGCTGCTGTCCCGACGCGATCTGGATTTCCTGCTCCACGAGTGGCTCGACGTCGAGTCGCTGACGAAGCGCGCGCGCTATGCCGAGCACTCCCGGGAGACCTTCGACGCGGCCCTCGACCTGTGCGCGGACATCGCCACCGAGCATTTCGCGCCGCACAACCGGGCTGCGGATCTCGACGAGCCGCGCTTCGACGGGGCGCGGGTGCACATGGTCCCCGAGGTGGCCGCCGCCCTGCGGGTGTTCGCCGATGCCGGGGTGACCGGGGCGGGGCTGCCCGTCGAGGTGGGAGGACTGCAGCTCCCGCAGGCGGTCACCCAGGCGTGCTTCCTGTGGTTCCAGGCGGCCAACATCGCCACGGCCGCCTACCCGTTCCTGACGGTGGCAGCGGCGAACCTGCTGCTCGCGCACGGCTCGCCCGAGCAGGTGCGCACCTTCGTCGAGCCGATGGTCGCGGGCCGGTGGTTCGGCACGATGTGCCTGTCCGAGCCGCAGGCGGGCTCGTCGCTGGCCGACGTCACCACCCGGGCCGAGCCGCACGCCGACGGCACCCACCGGCTCTTCGGCAACAAGATGTGGATCTCCGGCGGGGACCACGAGCTCGGCGAGAACATCGTGCACCTGGTGCTCGCCCGGATCCCGGGCGCTCCGCCGGGAGTGAAGGGTATCTCGCTGTTCGTCGTGCCCCGGTTCCTGCCGGGCGCCGACGGCGCCCCGGGCGAGCGCAACGACGTCGCCCTGGCCGGGGTGAACCACAAGATGGGTTACCGCGGCACCGTCAACACGCTGCTCAACTTCGGCGAGGGCCGGTGGATGCCCGGTGGCGAGCCGGGCGCCGTCGGGTTCCTGGTCGGGCAGGAGCACACCGGTCTCGCGTCGATGTTCCACATGATGAACGAGGCCCGCGTCGGTGTCGGGGCGGGCGCAGCCGCACTCGGCTACACCGGCTACCTGCACGCGCTGGACTACGCCCGCACGCGCGTCCAGGGCCGTCCGGTCGCGGCGAAGGCGGGCCCCCCGGTGCCGATCGTCGAGCATCCGGACGTGGCGCGGATGCTGCTCACCCAGAAGTGCTACGCGGAGGGCGCTGTTGCGCTGGTGCTGTACTGCGCGCGCCTGCTCGACGAGCAGCGCACCGGCGCCACGCCGCAGGCCCGCGCCCGGGCGCTGCGCCTGCTCGACGTGCTCACCCCGATCGCGAAGAGCTGGCCGTCGCAGTGGTGCCTGGTCGCCAACGACCTCGCGATCCAGGTCCACGGCGGGTACGGCTACACCCGCGAGTACGCCGTCGAGCAGTTCTACCGGGACAACCGGCTCAACCCGATCCACGAGGGCACCCACGGCATCCAGGGCCTCGACCTCCTCGGCCGCAAGGTCGTCCAGGACGACGGGGCCGGGCTGGGCCTTCTGCTCGAGGCGATCACCGCGACTGCCGAGCGGGCGCGACCGGTGGCGGGCGGGCACTCCGAGGCCCTGGCTGCCGCGGCCGGTCGGGTGCGGGACGTCACGTCCGTGCTGTGGAGCGCCGGCGACGTGGCCGTCACCCTGGCCAACTCCACCGTCTACCTGGAGGCCGTCGGGCACGTGGTCGTGGCATGGCTGTGGCTGGAGCAGGAGCTGGCCGCGGCCGGGCGCGACGGCGACTTCTACGACGGCAAGCGGGCGGCGGCGCGGTACTTCTTCCGCCACGAGCTGCCCCGCACCGGCCCGCAGTTCGACCTGCTCGCGAGCCTCGACCGCACCACCCTCGACGTGCGGGACAGCTGGTACTAGCCAGTTGCCGCGGATCTTCAGTTGCCGCGGATCGATCCCGTCGCCGGCGGGTCGGTGACGGCGATGCAGACGGTCTCACGGTCGCCTGCGTTCCAGTTGCGCTCCAGCGGGTAGATGTAGAACAGCCCAACCGCGGGATCGTTGAACGACGTGGGCGCGTACGCGGCGAACTCGGCGTTGCAGGTGCTCTCCACCGCGCTGTTCAGCTCCACCTCGCCGGGGTACGGGCCGGCCGGCAGGTCGAACACCGCGAGCACCTCACCCTTGTGCGGGGTGCTGCACGGAGTGACGTCCACGCTGGTCAGGAAGGTCGTCTCGGTCAGCTCGGTGATGCAGTCGCCGACCTGCAGGCTCGTCGGTGCGACGTCGCCGGCGCCGATGACCTCACCGTCCGGCCCGCGCTCGGCCCCGGTGAGCACGGCCAGCAGGATCCCGACGACGACCAGCAGCAGCCACGCTCCCGACAGCACCAGCCCGGCGATGGCGAGCCCGCGGCCACCCCTGCCGGTGCGTTTGATCCGGTTGAGCGCGAGGACGCCGAACACGAGACCGACGACGGCGGTGACCCCGAGGAAGCTGAGCAGGCCCAGGACCAGAGCGGTGATCGCGAACCCGTCGGTGCCGCCGGTCTGCGGACCCCCCGGGTATGGCGGCCCGCCCGGGTATGGCGGCGCCCCCGGGTACTGCGGAGCCCCGGGGTACTGCGGAGCCCCGGGGTAGGGGTAGGGGTAGGGCTGCCCGGGGGGCAGTCCGGCCGGGCTCTGCGGGTACTGCGGCGCGCCGTGAGGGGACTGGTGGTCGGCCGGACCCGTTTCCCCGGTGGCGGGCCAACCCGTGGGGACGCGGACGGTGGGCCGCTCGTCGGGAGGCGGCGGGTACGCGGGCGGCCGGTCGGTCATGCGCGGACCCTACGTTCTCGATCATGGCCGGGGAAGGCCGGGTTCAGCAGGGACTCACCGAGGTGACCCGCGAGGCCGCGTGCAGCCGCTCGACCAGCCGGTGGCACTCGTCGTCGGTGAGGGCGACGGTGCACATGATGCTGCTGTACACGACCCCCTCACGGACATCGGCGACGAACTCGCGCACGAGGTGGTCCGCGAGGATGGCACTGACCTGCAGGATCCCCTCAAGCCCGCCGGTGGTGACGATCTCGTGGCGGCGGTGCAGGCGGGGGGCGTAGGTCGGGCGGGGGCGGTGGTCGAGAACGGTCATGATCGTGCTCCAGGCGAGGTCCGCGGACGGGGACCCGAGCCAGGCCTCGGTGGGAGGGCGTGCAACGGTTCGCGAGAACCGGCAGGCGCGTCGGCGGCCTGGCTCAGCCGACGCGCGAGGTTACGACCTCGGCGGCGGGGCGAAGGACCAGGGCGAAGCGCACGGTGAGACCTTAGCAAGCGACCCCGAGGTAGCGACACCCGGCTGCGCCGCCGCCCGCCGCCCGTCGCCCTCGTCGAGCGTGCGCTGAGTCATGTCGTCGGGTGAACCGGTGCAATCTCGGCGGCCGCGGCACCGCGTGCGGTTGCGCATGATCGGCGACTGGGGACGGGCGACCGTGTGCTGCGCGGTCCCGCGTCCCGAGATGGCGATCATGGGGCCGGGGGCCCGGCGGGCGGGCGCCGGTGGTGGCGCGGGCAGTGGCGGGTACTGGCGGCGGCGAGGGCGGGGCGGCGGGCGGTGGCCGCGGGCGGGCGGGCGGCGGGGGCGAGGCTGGCGGGGGCCGCGGGCGGGCGGCGGGCGAGGCTGCCGGTGGCCGCCCGCGGGCGGCGGGGGCGAGGCTGGCGTTGCCGACAGGCCACCGACGCGAAAGAGCGGCACATCGTCCGATGGCCTCGGACGAAGGTGCCGCTCGTTCGGTGTGCTGGCAGTGCCGGGCCGTGCGGCGGCGACGGATCAGTCGGCGATGTCCTTCGGGCGGCCGACCAGCTCGCGCTGCGCCTCCCGACGGGCCTCGATCTCGGCCTCGGCGGGCTGACCCTGGTGCTGGGCGGCTTCCTCCGCGGCCTCCCGTGCGCGGGCCGCCTCCAGCGCCGCGGTCTCGTCGGCCGGGTCCGGGGTGAGCAGGGAACCCGCCACGGGTGCGCCGGCGAAGCCCAGCTGGTTCATCCGCTTGGGGACCGGTGCGCCCTGGTAGGCCAGCGGGATCGGATGCCCGTGCGCGTCCAGCCCGGCGAGCGGCTGGTGCACCTCGATGAACTCCCCATGCGGAAGCCGCTTGATGATCCCGGTCTCGACGCCGTGCTCGCGCACGGCGCGGTCGGAGCGCTGCAACCCGATGCAGATCCGGTAGGTGACCCAGTACGCGATCGGCGGCAGGATCAGGATGCCGATGCGCCCGGCCCACGTGGTGGCGTTGAGGGAGATGTCGAAGAAGTACGCGATCCAGTCGTTCACCCCGGAGAGCACGAGCCAGCCGTAGAAGGCGATCGCCATCGCGCCCAGCGACGTGCGGACGGGCACGTCACGGGGGCGCTGGAGCAGGTTGTGCAGCGCGTTGTCCTTGGTCATCCGTCGCTCGATGGACGGGTATATCGCCGCGACCAGGAACGGCAACGGCAGGAACGCGGCCGTGGCGAGGAACGCCGCGGGGATCGTGTAGTCACCGAGGTAGAACTCCCACGGCGGGAAGATCCGCGCCATCCCCTCGGTGAACAACACGTACCAGTCCGGCTGGGAGCCGGCGGAGATCTGGGCGGCGTTGTACGGGCCCAGATTCCAGATCGGGTTGATCTGGAAGATCCCCGCCATGATCGCGATCACGCCCACCGTGACGGCGAACAGCGCGCCACCCTTCGCCGCGAACACCGGCAGGATCCGCACCCCGACGACGTTGCGCTCGGTGCGGCCCGGGCCGGGGAACTGGGTGTGCTTCTGGTACCACACCAGGCCGAGGTGCACCGCGATCAGCGCCAGCAGGATCCCGGGGATCAGCAGCACGTGCGCGATGTAGAACCGCGGGATGATCTCCGTGCCCGGGAACTCGCCGCCGAACAGCAGCCAGTGCGTCCACGTCCCGACCACCGGCACCGTCAGGGTGATCCCCGACATGATGCGCAGGCCCACGCCCGAGAGCAGGTCGTCGGGCAGGGAGTAGCCGGTCAGGCCCTCGAAGAACCCGAGCAGCAGCAGCAGGATGCCGATGATCCAGTTCGCCTCGCGGGGCTTGCGGAACGCGCCGGTGAAGAAGGTGCGGAACATGTGCGCGACCATCGCGGCCATGAACATCAGCGCGGCCCAGTGGTGCACCTGGCGCACGAACAACCCGCCACGGACCTCGAACGAGATGAACAGCGTGGACTCGTAGGCCTTCGACATCCACACGCCGCGCAGGTTGTCGAACACCCCGTCGTAGCGCGTCTCGGCCATCGACGGATCGAAGAACAGCGCCAGATACGTCCCGGAGAGCAGCAGCACGATGAAGCTGTAGAGCACCACCTCGCCGAGCAGGAACGACCAGTGCGCCGGGAACACCTTGTTGAACTGCTTGCGCAGCCCGGCTGCCGGGTGATAGCGCTGGTCCAGCTCGTCGAGGGCGTGGCCCACGCGTTCGCGCACGGCGTCGCCAGAGCTGGTGGGTGTCGTGATCGAACTCATGATCGCCGCTCCCAGAAGGCCGGTCCGACGGGCTCGATGAAATCGCTGCGCGCCACGAAGTATCCCTCATCGTTGACAGTGATCGGCAGTTGAGGAAGCGCCCGGGTGGCCGGTCCGAAGATCGGCTTCGCATACTCGGTGAGCAGGAACTGCGACTGGTGGCACGGGCACAGCAGCCGTGACGTCCGCTGCTCGTAGAGCGACGCGGGGCAGCCCAGGTGCGTGCAGATCTTGGAGTAGGCGTAGAAGTCGCCGTAGTTGAAATCCTCCTGGCCCGCCCGCTTGGTGACTTCGATGCCGGGATCGAGCCGGATGAGCATCACCGGGGCGTCCGAGGCGCGCTGCGCGTGCAGCAACTTCTCCTCGTCGCCGCGCTCGGACTCCCGGAAGGGGAAGACGGTCTCGATCGCGCCGGCGGTGAGGTCCTCCGGCCGGACCAGCGAGACCTCGCCCACCACGCCCGTGTCGCGGCGCAGGTAGACGGTCTCGCCGTCCGTCGCGCCCCACCCGGTGACCCACAGGGCGGCTCGGTCGCCGCCCTTCCACGGGTCGCGGATCAGCGGGGCGAGCGCGGCGACGCCCAGACCCAGACCGAAGATCCCGGCCGCGGCCCCCGCCGACCGCTTGATCATCGAGCGGCGGGCGATCGTGGTGTCCTGGCCCGCCTTGGCGAGCTGCGCCATGACCGTGCGCCGGGCGACCTCGTCCGACGGTCCGTCGTGACGCTCCTGCACCGACACCTCGTCGGGGAAGAACTTCTTCACGTAGGTGACCACGCCGATGCCCAGCGCGAGCACCGAGAAACCGAACGTGAACCCGACGATCGGGGTGTACAGGATGTAGGTCCCGTACCCCTCCTCGAAGGGCGAGCGGTACTCGTAGGGCCAGAAGATGAACGCCGCCACGAACGCGAGCCCGGACAGCGCCGAGAGCACGAACCACGTGGTGACCGCGCGCTCGGCCCGCTTCTCCGCCCGCGTGCCGGGGATCGGGAACTTGCGCTGGTTGTGCACGACGTCGACGTCGTCGAGCTCGTGCGCCAGCCGGGCGAGCTGGGTGGGGGTCATGTCGTCGAGGTCGGCGGCGGTGACGCGCTGCGCCTGCTGCTGGACCCCGGGCCGCGAGACCGTCATTGCTTGGCTCCCATCCACAGGGCGAAACCGACCATGACCGAGAGGCCGACGAGGAAGATGATCGCTCCCTCGGCGGTGGGGCCGAGGCCACCGAGCGGGTTGCCGCCCGGGGAGTTGTTCCCGTCGGTCACCGACTTCACGTAGGTGATGATGTCGCGCTTCTCCTCCGGGGTGAGCTGCCGGTCGCCGAACTTCGGCATGCTCTGCGGCCCCGACTGCATGGCCGTGTAGATGTCGATCTCGGAGGCCGGGTCGAGGCTGGGCGCGAACTTGCCCGACGACAGCGCGATCCCGGTGCCGACGAAGTTGTGGCAGGACGCGCAGTTGAGCCGGAAGAGCTCGCCGCCGCGGGCCGGGTCGTCGCCGCGCAGCGCCACGCCCTCCTCGACCGGGCGCACCGGGCCACCACCGTTGGCCTGGATGAACGCACCCAGGGCGTCGAGGTTGGCCGCGCCCTCGGGCGTGTGCGGGTCGAACTGGGGCAGCGGCGGCTTGCGGTTGGCCTGGGCCTCCTGGCGGGCCAGCGGCATACGGCCGGTGGAGACCTGGAAGTACGTGGCGGCGTCACCGACGCCGACCAGGCTGGGCCCCCGGTCCGGTACGCCCTGGAGGTTGGCACCGTGGCAGGAGATGCAGTGGTTGTTGTAGAGCTCCTGGCCCTTGGCGATCAGCGCCGCATCGCCCTGGGCGGCCGCGACCTGGGGGTTCGGGGTGAACGCCGTGTAGAGCCCGCCCGCGGTGAGCAGTCCCAACCCGAGCGCAACGGCTCCGGCGACCCGGCGCCGAAGCCGACCGCGCGGCCGCAGCCGGCTGGTCGATGTCGTGGTGGGAGTGGTGGGTGTACCGGTCGGTGACGTCACTGGCGCGTCTGCCTTACTTGATGAAGTAGATGACGGCGAACAGCCCGATCCACACCACATCCACGAAGTGCCAGTAATAGGACACGACGATGGCCGCGGTGGCCTGCGCGGGCGTGAACTTGCTGAGCTTGGTGCGGACCAGCAGATAGACGAACGCGATCAGCCCGCCCGTGACGTGCAGCGCGTGGAACCCGGTGGTCAGGTAGAACACCGTGCCGTAGGCGCTCGACGACAGCGTGGTGGCGTGGTCGTTGACCAGCACGGAGTACTCGTAGGCCTGCCCGAGGACGAAGAACGTGCCCATCGCCAGGGTGAGCGCGTACCACCGGCGCAGACCGAAGACGTCGCCGCGCTCGGCGGCGAACACCCCGTACTGGCAGGTGAATGAGGAGGCCACCAGCACGATCGTCACCATGAGCGCGTAGGGCACGTTCAGCTCGGTGGGTGGGGTGGGCCAGGGGCCGTCGTTCTGCGCGCGCGCGGTGAAGTAGATCGCGAACAGCCCGGCGAAGAACATCAGCTCGCTGGACAGCCAGACGATCGTGCCGATGCTGACCATGTTGGGGCGGTTCAGCGAGTGGATCCGCGCGCTGATGTTGGGAGCCGCTGTCGTCACGCGGGCATTATGACCCATCTTCTACGGCCTGTCGGGGATGGGTGACCCACGGTCGATAGCATCCACCCGTGAGCAGCTCCGAGCAGGCCGCCCAGCCGACCCGCACCGTGCTGGTGTTCAGCCATCGCCCCGAGGTCAGGGACGCCATCACGATGGCCATCGGTCGTCGCCCGGCGCCGGACGTGGGCCGGGTCACGTTCCTGGAGGCCGCCGGGATCGCCGAGGTCCTCGCTGCGTGCGACGCGGGCCGGGTCGACCTCGCGGTTCTCGACGGCGAGGCTCAGCCGACCGGCGGGATGGGCCTGTCGCGCCAGCTCAAGAACGAGATCGAGCAGTGCCCGCCGATCGTGGTCACCGTGCGCCGGGCCGACGACCGCTGGCTCGCCACCTGGTCGCAGGCCGACGCGGTACTCGTCCACCCGCTCGACCCGCTCACCGCCGCGGAGACCGTCGCCGGGGTGCTGCGCGGCTCGCAGGTGCTCGCCGCCCGTGGCTGACACGCTGACCTGGCCCGGGCTGCTCGGCCGGCTCCTGCGCGCCGAGCACCTGGTCGCCGAGGACACCGCGTGGGTGATGGACCGGGTGCTGTCCGCCGAGGCCACGCCCGCCCAGCTCGCGGGGTTCCTCGTCGCGCTGCGGGCCAAGGGTGAGACCGCCGCCGAGATCGCCGGCCTGGCCGAGGCGATGCTGCGCCACGCCCAGCGGTTCACGGTCGATGGCCCCGCGGTGGACGTCGTCGGCACCGGTGGTGACCAGGCTCACACCGTCAACATCTCGACGATGGCTGCGCTGGTGGTCGCGGCGGCCGGTGCGCCGGTCGTCAAGCACGGCAACCGCGCGGCGTCCTCGCAGTGCGGCTCGGCCGACCTGCTGGAGGCCGTCGGGGTGGCGATCGACCTGCCGCCCGCTGCCGTGGCCGCCTGCGTGCGGCAGGTGGGCAGCGGGTTCTGCTTCGCGCCGGTCTTCCACCCGGCGATGCGGCACACCGCGCCGGTCCGCCGCGACCTGGGCGTTCCCACGGCGATGAACGTGCTCGGCCCGCTCACGAACCCGGCCCAGCCGCCCGCTGCGCTCGTCGGGTGCGCCGACGCCCGCCTCGCACCGGTGATCGCGGAGGTGTTCGCGGGGCGCGGTGCCAGCGCGCTGGTCGTGCGCGGTGACGACGGACTCGACGAGCTGACGACCACCACGACGTCCACGGTCTGGGTCGTCGGCGGCGGGCAGGTCCGGGCCGAGACCCTCGACCCGTTGCGGCTGGGCGTCGGCGGCGCGACCCGCGAGGACCTGCGCGGCGGCGACGCCAGCGAGAACGCAGCGGTGTGCCGGCGACTGCTGTCCGGCGAGCGGGGCGCGGTGCGTGACGCGGTGCTGCTCAACGCCGCCGGGGCGCTGGTCGCCGCCGACGGGCTCGACGGTGGGGATCTCGGCGGGGACATCACCGAGGCGTTCCCGGCTGCGCTGGAGCGGGCCGCCGCCGCCGTCGACTCCGGAGCCGCGGAGGCCCTGCTCACCCGATGGGTCGAGGTCTCGACGGCGTTGCGGGCCCGCTGAGCCTGCCCCGGTTCAGTCCAGCCCGACGGAGAACGTGGCCTCGGTGTCGGCGCGGGAGTAGCTGCGGAACGCGATGTGGGTGTCGGTGCGCAGCACGCCCTCGACCTTGCTGAGCCGCCCGGCGATCACCTCGGCGAGCTGCTCGTGCTCGCGGACCTTGACGATCGCGACGAGGTCGACGTCGCCGGCGCACGAGTAGACCTCGCTGACGCCGTCGAGGTCGGCGATGGCCTGCGCGGCCTCGGGGATCCGGTCGGTGGCGGTGTGCACCAGGACGATCGCGGTGATCACGCGGGGGAGCCTAGTGCATCGGCGGCCCGGCGCGGTCGCTACGACTCCAGCGGCCGGGCGCGCTCCACCCACGCTCCCCACGAGGCGCCACCGCGCGCGGGCTCGCTCCAGGGCGGGTCGCTGTGCACCAGCCGGGTGCCGCCCGTGGCGAGCCACCGGCGCAGCAGCCACACCTCCTCGGCCGGAGCACCGCGCAGCGGTCCCGCTCCGGGCAGGACGACCTGCGCGCCCCGGCGCAGCTCACCGACCACGGGCATCGGCGGGATGCCGCGGCGGGCGACCCCGGCCGCGGCCAGCCGCCCGTGGCGTACGACGGCGAGCTCCCACCCGCCCGCACCGTCCGGGCGGGCGCCGACCAGCTCGGGCAGCGCCGCGAGGGCGGCGAGGCGCTGCGCCCGGGCCAGGGCGCCGGCCAGCGCGGCGAGCGCGTCGCGCCCGCGGGCGGCGGTCTCGAACCGCTCGCGGGCGGCCAGCGCCGCCACCTCCGCGGCGAGCGCCCGCAGCGGCGCGTCGTCGGTGCCGCTGACGAGCGCGTCGAGCGCCGCGACGCCCCGGGCGTACCCGGCCACCGACTGGCGGCCGGCACAGGGTGCGGCGCAGCGGCCGAGCTCGTGCAGCGCGCACGGGCTTGCGGCGGCGTCGCGGGCCGGGATGCGCTGGGTGCACGGACGCAACGGGACCGCGTCGAGCAGCGTCTCCACCGCCGCCACCGCCGCTCGATGGTGTGTGAACGGCCCGAGCGCGCCGTCGCGGGCGGTGGCGACCACCGACAGCCGCGGGAACGGTTCGACGGTCGGCGCCACCCACCAGGCCCGGCCGGGGTTGCGGGAGCGGCGGTTGTAGCGCGGGCGGTGCGCGGCGATCAGGCGCAGCTCCCGGACCGACGCCTCCAGGGCGTGCGCGCACTCGACGGCGTCGACGCGCTCGGCCAGCGTCACCATGTCGCGCATCCGCGTGCGTCGCTCGGCCGCGGTGAAGTACGTGCGCACCCGGCGCCTGACGTCGCCGCTCGTGCCGACGTAGAGCACCTCGTCGCGGGCGCCGCGGAACAGGTACACCCCTGGCCGGGACGGCAGCGCGTCGGCCAGGTGGCGACGACCGCGCACCCGCTGGGTGGGGCGATGGCGCGCGGAGCCGCGGGCGAGGCCGATCAGCTCCTCCAGGCTCTGCACGCCGAGGTTGCCGATGCGTTCGAGGAGGTGGTGGAGCACCTCGACGGTGGCGCGAGCGTCGGCGAGGGCGCGGTGCACCGGACGGGTGGCCGTGCCGAACAGCGCCGCCAGCGCCCCCAACGCGACGCTCGGCGCCTCGGCGGTGGTGAGCACCGCACGGGCGAGGCGGGCGGTGCAGAGCACGGGCGGGCGCGGCCACGGGTGACCGTGGCGCTCGCACGCCGCCTTGAGGAACCCGGCGTCGAACGCCGCGTTGTGCGCGACGAGCACGGCTGGGCCGAGGAACTCCAGCACGGTGGGCAGCACCGCGGCGAGCGGTGGGGCGCCGGCGACCAGCCCTTGCGTGATGCCCGTGAGAGCGACGACGCCCGGGCGGATCTCGCTACCCGGGTCGACCAGAGTGGACAGCTCCCCGAGCCGCTCCCCGCCGCGCACCTTCACCGCGCCCACCTCGGTGATCGCGTCGCCGCCGGCCGAGCCGCCCGTCGTCTCCAGGTCGAGCACCACGAACGTGACCTCGCGCAACGGGGTGCCCAGCTCGTCGAAGGACAGCTGCGGGACCGGGGGCGGGGGCACGGTGGCGGAGGCTAGCGGCGCGCACCGACATTCCCGCCCGGCCGTCCACGCGGTCGACCGGCACCGCCGTAGCCTGGTGCGATGGCGGAGCCGGTGGCGTGGGAGCAGCTGCCCGAGCCGCTGCGCGCGCGCCTGGCCGACGTCGCCGCGGCGGCGGTCGGGGGGATGGCGGAGGCCGAGGTACCGCTGCCGCTGCGCCGCCTCGCCCGCTTCACCCCCGCCAAGCGGGCGCGCCTGGGCGGGGTCGCGCTGGTGGCCGAGCTGCGCTCGTCGCCGGCGTTCCGCACCGCGGTGCTGGCCTGGTGGGACGAGCACCGTCCCGGCGAGCTCCGGGTCGGCGCGGACGACCCGCTGGCCGCGGCGGCGGCCGCGGTGCTCACCGGGGACGAGGGCGCGGCGCAGGCCGTGCGGGCGGCCGGTCGCCGTGCCGAGGCGGGCGAGCTGCGGGCCGAGCGCGACGCCGCCCTGTCGCGGGTGGACAAGCTCACCGCCGAGCTGGAGCGGCTGCGCGGTGAGCTGGCGGAGGCGCGCAAGGAGTCGCGGACCGTCGACGACCGGCGCGACGCGGAGTACCAGCAGCTGCGCAGACGGGTGTCCGAGCAGGGAGCGAAGCTGCGGGCGTCGCTGGACGCGCAGGCCGTCGCGGAGCAGGCGGTGCTCGGCCTGCGCCACGGTGCCGAGGAGCAGATGGCCGAGCTGCGGGCCGAGCGCGACCGGGCGCGGGGGCGTGCCGAGGCCGAGCGCAGGCGCGCCGACCGGGCCGCGACCGAGGTCGCGGCCGCGCGCCAGGCCGCGCGCGAGGCCCGGCAGGCCGACGAGGTGCGGCTCGGCCTGCTCGTCGACACCCTGGGCGGCGCGGTCGCGGGCCTGCGCCGGGAGCTGGCGCTGGGCGGTGGGGGGCCGCGACCGGGCGATCTGGTCGACGGCGCGCGCCATGCCCCGGGCGCCGAGGCGGCGGTCGACGGGCTCGCGGCGCTGGACGCGCTGCTCGGGATCCCGTCGGTGCATCTGATCGTCGACGGGTACAACGTCAGCAAGACCGGCTATCCCGAACTGCCGCTCGCCGATCAGCGCACCAGGCTCGTCGCGCAGCTCGGCGTGCTCGCCGCGCGGACCGGGATCGAGGTCACCGTCGTGTTCGACGGGTCCGGGGTGATCACTGCACCGATCCGCGGCTCGCGCGGCGTGCGGGTGCTGTTCAGCGACCGAGGAGTGCTCGCCGACGACGTCATCCGTTCGCTGGTGGCGGCCGAGCCAGAGGGCCGGCCGGTGGTCGTGGCCACCTCTGACCGGGCGGTGATGGAGTCGGTACGCCGCCGCGGTGCGCACGCGATGCCGTCGGCGGTGCTGCTCGCCCGACTGGTGCGGGGCTGAGCGCGGCCCGCAGCCGCACCTCCCGTGATCCGAGCTCCGAGAATTGTCGGGGTGCAGCCGTAGCGTCCCGTCCAGTGATCGACGAGACCGCTGGAGGGCAAGAATGATCATCGACTGTGACAGCTGCGACGTCCGGGGCATCGCGTGCGGGGACTGCGTGATCGGGGTGCTGCTCGGGCCTCCTGAGCAGGCGGGCGGCCCGGTCGTCCGGCTGGACCACTCGGAGCGTCGGGCGCTCGACGTCCTGGCCGACCAGGGCCTCGTGCCGCGGCTGCGGCTGGTCGCGCCCCCGGTGTGCCCCCGGGCCGAGCCGGAGGCGGGCGAGCGGCAGGTCGGGTGAGGATGATATCGGGCGCTATCGTGGTGGGTCGGAGGTGGTACCGATGCCCGACATCCTGATCCGTGACGTGCCCGCCGACGTGCTGGCCGCGGTCGACGCCAACGCCGAGCGGCTGGGCCTGTCGCGCAGCGAGTTCCTGCGGCGCCAGATCGCCCAGGTCGCGGCGCGGCGGCCGCAGCGGTGCACGGTGGAGGACCTGCGGCGGACGGCCGAGGTGTTCGCCGATCTCGACGATCCGGAGATCATGCGGAAGGCCTGGGAGTGACGAGCTGGCTGATCGACAAGTCGGCCTACACGCGGATCGGTCGCAGCATCGAGACCGAGCGGTGGGTGAGTCGGATCGACCGGGCGCTGGTGCGCATCTCCGCGGTGACCCGGATGGAGATCGGTTTCTCCGCGCGATCCGGTCGAGAGCTGCGGGACGACGTGAGCCGGCCGCCGCTGTCGCTGCTGCCGATCGAGTACCTCACGCCCGCCGCGGAGAACCGGGCGGTCGAGGTGCAGCAACTGCTCGCCGACCGCGGGGCGCACCGGGCGCCGTCGGTGCCCGACCTGCTCGTCGCGGCGGCGGCGGAGATGGGCGGGCTCACCGTCCTGCACGTCGACAAGGACTACGACCTGATCGCCGAGATCACCGGCCAGCCGGTCGAGCGGCTGCGGGTGTAGCCGGCGCACGGGCATGGCCTAGCGTCGCCCGGTGCCGCGCACCCTGCTCGTGACCAACGACTTCCCGCCGCGCGCCGGGGGCATCCAGCAGTACCTGCAGAGCCTCGCCGACCGGCTCCCGCCCGGTGAGCTGGCCGTCTACGCCCCGGCCTGGCCGGGCGCGGCCGAGTTCGACGCGAGCCGTGGCTATCCCGTGCACCGCCACCCCACGTCGCTGATGCTGCCGGTGCCCGAGGTGGCCCGCCGGGCCGCCGGGCTGGTCCGCGAGCACGGCGCCACCACGGTGTGGTTCGGTGCGGCCGCGCCACTGGCGCTGCTCGGGCCGCACCTGCGCCGCCGGGCCGGCGTCGAGCGGGTGGTGGCGAGTACCCACGGCCACGAGGTCGGCTGGTCGATGCTGCCCGGCGCGCGCCACGCGCTGCGCCGGATCGGGCGCGACGCCGACGCGCTGACCGTGATCTCCCGTTACACCCGGGGCCGGTTCGCCGCCGCGTTCGGGCCCGACGCGGCGCTGGAGCACCTGCCGTCGGGGATCGACACCGGGGTGTTCGCGCCGGACCCGGCTGCCCGGGCCGAGCTGCGCAGCCGTTACCGGCTCGGCGACGCTCCGGTCGTCACGTGCATCTCGCGGCTCGTGCCGCGCAAGGGGCAGGACGTGCTGATCCGCGCGCTGCGCGGGGTGCGGGAGCGGGTGCCGGGCGCGCGCCTGCTGCTCGTCGGCGACGGCCCCTACCGCCACCGGCTGCACCGCCTGGCCGCGGAGCACGACGTCGGCGAGCACGTCGTGTTCACCGGGCCGGTGCCGGCGGCGGAGCTTCCGGCCCATCACGCGGTCGGCGACGTCTTCGCGCTCCCGTGTCGCACGCGCGGGCGCGGGCTCGATGTCGAGGGCCTGGGCATCGTGCTGCTGGAGGCGGCTTCGAGCGGGCTCGCCGTGGTCGCGGGCGACTCCGGCGGCGCGCCCGAGACCGTGTGCGACGGGCGCACCGGGCACGTGGTGGGCGGCCGCGACCTCGGCGCCGTGACCGGTGCGGTCGCGGGATTGCTCGCCGACCCCGACCGCGCCCGGGCCATGGGCGCGGCCGGGCGGGCGTGGATGCTGCGCGACTGGACCTGGCCCGCCCTCGTGGAACGGCTGCGTGGCCTGCTCGCCGGACCCTGACGAGCCGGCGACCCCCGGGCTATGCGCGCTGAGACGTGCTGCGGTAGATCGCCTCGATGTCGGCCGCGTACTTCTGCGCCACGACGTTGCGCTTGACCTTCATCGTCGGAGTCATCTCCCCGCCGGCCTCGGTGAAGTCGACCGGCAGGATCCGGAACTCGCGAATCTGCTCCGCCCGCGACACCGCCTTGTTCGCCTCGTGCACCGCCGAGCCGATCTCGGCGCGCAGTTCGGCGTCGTCGACGAGGTCCGCGGCGTCGTCGCGCGCGGGCTTGCCGTTGCGCTCGCGCCACGCGGGCAGCGCCTCGGGGTCGACGGTGACGAGCGCGGCGATGAACGGCTTCTGGTCGCCGACGACCATGCACTGCCCCACGAGCGGGTGGGCGCGCAGCCGGTCCTCGAGCACCGCGGGCGCGACGTTCTTGCCGCCCGCGGTGACGATCAGCTCCTTCTTGCGGCCGGTGATCCGCAGGTAGCCGGAGTCGTCGAGCTCGCCGATGTCGCCGCTGTGGAACCAGCCGTCGCGCACCGCCTCGGCCGTCGCGTCCTCGTTGCGCCAGTAGCCCCGGAACAGGATCGGCCCGGACAGCAGGATCTCCCCGTCCTCGGCGATCCGCACCGCGCAGCCCGGCACCGGCCGCCCGACCGTGCCGATCCGCTGGGCCCCCGGCATGTTCACGGTGATGCCCGCCGAGGTCTCCGTGAGGCCGTAGCCCTCGTAGATCGGCAGGCCGACGCCGCGGAAGAAGTGCCCGAGGCGGGCGCCGAGCGGCGCGCTGCCCGACACCGCGGCCTGCACGTTGCCGCCCACGGCCGCGCGCAGCTTGCCGTAGACGAGCGCGTCGAACAGGGCGTGCTTGAGCCGGAGCAGCAGGCCCGGCCCCCCGGCGTCCTGTGCCTCGCTCCAGGCGATCGCGGTGGCCGCGGCGGCGTCGAAGATCGCGCCCTTGCCGTCGCCGTGGGCGCGCTGGCGGGCCCCGTTGTAGACCTTCTCGAACACCCGCGGGACGGCCAGCAGGAACGTCGGACGGAAGGCGGCGAGATCGCCGAGGAGGTCCTTCACGTCGGCGGTGTGCCCGACCACGGTGCGCGTGTAGGTGGCGCCGCACTGGATGACCTTGCCGAACACGTGCGCGAGCGGCAGGAACAGCAGCACCGACCCGCCTTCGGTCAGCATGTCGGGCAGCACCTGGGCGGTGATCTTGATCTCCGCCAGCAGGCTGCCGTGGGTGAGCTCGCACCCCTTCGGGCGCCCGGTGGTGCCGGAGGTGTAGATCAGCGTCGCCAGGTCGTCGGGCCCGACGGCGCGCTGGCGGTTGAGCACCTCGTCCTCGAAGACGTCGGCGCCCTGCGCCACGAGCTCGTCCACCGCGCCGGCATCGATCTGCCAGACGTGCTTGAGCTCGCCGAGCGTGCCCGCCACCTCCTCGACCAGGGCCCGGTGCTTCGCCGACTCCACGACGATCCCGGCAGCCCCCGAGTCGGACAGGATCCAGCCGATCTGCTCGGCGGACGACGTCTCGTAGATCGGCACGGTGACGGCGCCCACGGCGAGGATCGCGTAGTCGAGCAGCGTCCACTCGTAGCGGGTGTGGGACAGCAGCCCGATCCGGTCGCCGGGTGCCACGCCCGCGGCGACGAGACCCCGAGCCACGTCGGTGACCTGGGCGGCGAACCTGGCCGCGGTGACGTCCGACCAGGTTCCGGCCCCGTCGCGGAGCCTGTACACGACCGCGCCGGGATGCTTGGCGGCGTTGTCGTACACCGGCCCGACGAGGTTCTCCCCGGCCCCGACCGTGACCATCGCGGGCACACTGAACTCTCGCACGGCTCCCCGTCCTCCCAGCTCGTCGACTCGTCGCAACCTACCTGCAACGACCGGGCGCGGGCAGGTCGAACACGACATCGCGGAAACACCGGCGAAAATGGCGCGGTGACCTTGATCGACGTGGTGGACGAGCTGTTCGTCGTCGCGGCACCCGAGGTGGTGGCCGCGCAGCTCGCGGGCGGCCCACCACGCTGGCGGCAGCTGTGGCCCGACCTGGACCTGGAGGTCGTCGCCGACCGGGGCGCGGCAGGCATGCGCTGGACGGCGACCGGGGCGCTGGTGGGCAGCATGGAGGTCTGGCTCGAACCGGTGCTCGACGGCACGCTGCTGCACTACTACCTGCGGGCCGACCTGCCGCCCGGGCGACGGGCCGGCCGCCGGCGGGTCACGGCCGAGATCCGCCGCAGGCAGCGGGCGGCGAAGGCGGTCGCGTTCGCGATCAAGGACCGGTTGGAGGCGGGGCGGGCCCCGGGTGCGCCCGCGGCGCCCGCGCGCGGGTCGTGACGGCGCTGCGACCCTGCGCGGCCCCGGGTTCGCGCTAGCGTGCCTCATGCGCGTGCACGTGGTGGCCGACGTGCACGGCAACGCCGAGGCGCTCGCGCGGGCCGGGGAGGGCGCCGACGCGCTGCTGGTGCTGGGCGATCTCGTCGACTTCGTCGACTACGCCGATCCGGCGGGCGGGATCCTCGGCCGGGTGCTCGGGCCCGCGGCAAGCGCCGAGTTCGGCAGGCTGCGCTCCCGCGGCGCGCCGGGCGAGCTGATGGCGTTCGCCCGGCAGGTCTGGGCACGGTTCGACGACCCCGCGGCGGTGATCGCCGACGCCGTCCGCGAGCAGTACGACGTGCTGTTCGCCGCGATGGCCGCACCCACCTGGGCCATCGCCGGCAACGTCGACCTGCCGGAGCTGTGGGCGGCGTACACCCGCCCGGGCCTGTGTCACGCGGAGGGCCGGGTGGTCGAGATCGGCGGTCTGCGGTTCGGCTTCGTGGGCGGCGCGCCGCTGCGCGCGGGCGCCGTGCGTCGCCGCGGGCCGTGGCAGCCCTACCTGCGCACCGCCGAGGAGTTCGCCGCCGCCGCCCTCGACCTGGGGTCGGTCGACGTCCTGTGCAGCCACGTCCCGCCCGCGGTGCCGGAGCTCGCCTACGACGTGCTGTCGCGCTCGCCGGAGTCCGCGTCACCGGCGCTGCTCGACGTGGTGGCGCGCCACCGCCCGCGCGCGGCGCTGTTCGGGCACGTGCACCAGCCGCTCGCCGCACGGGCCCGGGTGGGGCACACGGAGTGCGTCAACGTGGGGTACTTCCGGCGCACCGGCACGCCCTACGTGCTGCGCTGGTAGCGCGCACTAGCCTGCACGCCATGTCCGACGCCACGACCTCCTCGATCGCCATCGCAGCCCCGCCCGAGCAGGTGATGGCGGTGATCGCGGACTTCGAGGCGTACCCGGAGTGGGCGAGCCAGGTCAAGACCGTCGAAGTGCTGGCCGAGGACGCCACGGGCCGCGCCGAGCGGGTGCGTTTCTCGATGGACGCCGGCCCGATCAAGGACTCCTACACCCTCGACTACGACTGGGCGCCCGACGGGCTCTCGGTGAGCTGGCACCTGGTCAAGGGGCAGATGCAGAAGTCGCAGGAAGGCTCCTACACCCTGGTCGGCAACGAGGAGGCCACCACGGTCACCTACGCCCTGTCCGTCGACCTCACCATCCCGATGATCGGGATGCTGCGGCGCAAGGCCGAGAAGGTGATCATCGACACCGCCCTGAACGGTCTCAAGCGGCGGGTGGAGCGCGTCGCCCGCTGAGGTGCCAGCGCCGCCGGTTACCCTGGCGATCGTGCGTGTCGTGCTGTTCACCGGGAAGGGTGGGGTCGGCAAGACCACCCTCGCCGCCGCGACCGCCGTGCTGCTCGCCCGCTCGGGGCGCAAGGTTCTCGTGGTCTCCACCGACCCGGCGCACTCCCTCGGCGACGCGCTCGCCGCGGACCTGGGCGGGGAGCCGGTCGAGCTGGAGCCGGGCTTGTTCGCGGCCCACGTCGACACCCGGGCATTGCTCGACGACGCATGGGCGGGTCTGCAGGGGCACCTGCGCACGATGCTCGCGGGGGCCGGGGTGGACGAGCTCGTCGCCGACGAGCTGACGGTCCTGCCGGGCGTGGAGGAGCTGCTCGCGCTCGCCGAGGTCCGCCGCGCGGCGGAGACCGGCCCCTGGGAGGTCGTGGTCGTCGACTGCGGGCCGACCGCCGAGACGCTGCGGTTGCTGGGGCTGCCCGAGGCCGTGTCGGGCTACCTGGAGCGGTTGTTCCCCGCCCACCGGCGCGCGGTGCGCGGCATGCTCGCCGGTCTCGCCGGGGCATCGCGGGGCTCCAGGCCCGCCGCGGCCTGGGACGACACCGTGGACGCCCTCGATGCGCTGGCCGACCAGCTCACGGGCCTGCGCGCGATGCTCGCCGACCACGAGCGCACCAGTATCCGGCTCGTGCTCACCCCCGAGCGGGTCGTCGCGGCCGAGACCCGGCGCACGCTCACCGCACTGGCGTTGCACGGCCTGCGGGTGGACGGCGTGGTGGCCAACCGCGTGGTGCCCGGCCCGCCGCCGTCGCTGCGCGGCCCGGCCGCGCGGTGGTTGCGCCAGCGCCACGCCGAGCAGCAGGCCGTGCTCGCCGAGCTCGACGCCCTCGACCTGCCGTTGCGCACCGCCGGGCACACCGCGGGCGAACCGGTCGGCACGGCAGCGCTGCTGCGGGTGGCCCGGTCGCTCTACGGCACCGCCGACCCGGCCGCGCCCGCGGCCGGCGACGCCGTACCGCTGCTCACGGTGCGTCGCACCGCCGGTACCGGGGTCGCGCTCGACTCGGAGTTCGAGCTGGCCCTGCGGCTGCCCGGCGCGGCCGACGCGCCGATCGACCTCACCCGCGTCGGGGACGACCTCGCCGTCAGTGCCGGCGGTGTCCGTCGGATGGTCGCGCTGCCGTCGGCGTTGATCCGGTGTGCGGTCAGCGGCGCGCGGCTCGACGGCGACGACCTGTGCGTCACGTTCCGGCCGGACCCCGCGGTGTGGCCGGCGTCGCCCGCGGGGCCCGTATGAGCACCTGTACCGGCCACGCCGGCCTGCCCGCGGACGTCCGCGCCGCCGTGCTCGGCGCGCTGGACCGGATCGGTCCGATCCTCGACCGGATGCACGCCCAGCAGGCCGGTGACGCCGAACCGGCGCCCGCGCCCGACGGCCGCCCGTGCGCGGTGTGCCCGGTCTGCGCAGTGATCGCGGCGTGGCGCGGGGAACGTTCGGAGCTGGCCGCCCGCACCGTCGAGCACGCCGCGGGCATGGTCGCCGTGCTGCGGGCCGCGCTCGACGAGGGCGCGGGCGCCGCCGCCGCCGCGCACACCACGACCGGTGAAGGCGCGGCCCGGCACGAGGCGGCGCCGGCGCGCGCGGTGCAGCGCATCAGCGTGCATCGCTGATCACCCGCAGGCTGCCGCCAGGCACAGGCAGGCCAGCGCCGCGGTCGAGGTCAGCGCGCGCACGGCGTTCCACCGCGACCACGCCGGCTCGAAACGGTCGACGACCACCGCCGGGTCGGCGAGCGTCGTGGCGTCGCCCGCGGCGGCGAGTGCGTTGTTGAGCGGGACGTTGACCGCCACGGTGATCACGAGCGTGGCGGTGGCGAGCAGGAACCCGGCCAGCACCCAGCCGAACCCCGGCCGACCCAGGCAGAGGGCGCTCGCCACCGCGGCGAGCAGCGGAGCGCCGAGGAAGGTCGCGAGGAACCACGGGTTCACGATCGCGATGTTGACCTGCTGCAAGGCCGCGACGAGCACCCTCGGGTCCCCGCGGCGTAACCCGGGGATCACCGAGCAGGCGAAGGCGTAGTAGACCCCGGCCTGGAGCCCGGATGCCAGCGCGGCCGCGACCAGCGCGGCCGTGCGGGCCTCATCGGTCACGACGCGCGCTCGTTCCAGACGCCGGTGGTCGCGGCGTCGCGGGCATACTCCGCGAAGTCACGGGGCGCGCGTCCCAGCGCGCGCCGCACACCGTCGGACAGGTGGGCGTTGCGCCCGTCGAGCACCGTGCCGAAGATCTCGGCATATGCCGTCGCGTCGGACTCCGGTACTCCGCCGGCGGTGAGCCCGGCGAGGAACTCGGCCGCGGAGATCCGCCGGTATCCGATGTCGGTGCCGGTCGCGGCGGCGATCTCCGCGACGGCCTGCTCGAAGGTCAGCAGCCGGGGGCCGGTCAGCTCGTAGACCTGCCCGGAGTGCCCGTCCCCGGTGAGGGCGGCGGTGACGACGTCGGCAACGTCCTCGGTGTCGACGAACGGCTCGCCCACCTCGGGTGCCGGCAGCGCCACGGTCCCGGTGCGCACGAGCTCCTCGAAGCCCTTCTCGCTGAAGTTCTGGGCGAAGAACGCGCACCGCACGACGGTGGCGTCCGCGCCGGAGCCAAGGACGACCTTCTCGGCGCGCAGGGCCGCCTCCTCGCCGCGCCCCGAGAGCAGCACGAGCCTGCGCACGCCGTGCGCGACCGCGGCGGCACTGAAGCGGCGGACCGTGTCCACGGCGCCGGGCACGACGAAGTCCGGGCTGTAGACGAGGTACGCCGCCGAGACGCCGTCGAGCGTCGGCGACCAGGTGGTCTCGTCGGCCCAGTCGAAGGGTGGCGCGCCGGCGCGGGAGGCCCGCCGGACGTCCACGCCGCGTGCGGTGAGGCGGTCGGCGACGCGGCGGCCGGTCGTGCCGGTCGCGCCGGTGACCAGGAACAGGTTGCGTGTCATGGCGACAGTCAAGCCGGAGTGCCGCGAGACGATCCATCGTTGAGACGCTCGCATTCATGTCCAGTCGTCTACGATCGCGTGATGGACGCTCTCGCCGCGCTGCTGGACGGCCCCCGGGCCCGGGGCGCCTTCGTGCTCCGCTGCTCGCTGGACCCGCCGTGGTCGATCCGGGTCCGGGACGAGGCGCCGCTGTGCCTGACCGCCGTGCTGCGCGGCCACGCCTGGGTCGTGCCCGACGACACGGACCCGGTCCGGCTGGCCGCGGGCGACCTCGTGATCAACCGCGGGCCACGGCCCTACACCGTGGCCGACGACCCGGCCACCGCACCGACCATCGTGATCGAGTCCGGCGGGCACTGCGCCAGCCTCGACGGCCGCACGCTGGCCGCGGAGATGGCGCTGGGCGTGCGCAACTGGGGCACCGGCCGCGATGCGTCGACCGTGCTGCTCACCGGGACCTACCAGCTCGCCGGCGAGGTGTCCGGTCGGTTGCTGCAGGCCCTGCCGGACGTCCTGGTGCTGACCGGTGACGACTGGCGCTCACCGCTGGTCGCACTGCTCGCCGAGGAGTCCGCGCGCGACGCGCCGGGCCAGGAGGCGGTGCTGGACCGGCTGCTCGACCTCGTGCTGATCACCGCGCTGCGGCACTGGTTCGACCGCCCCGGGTCCGGGACGCCGGCCTGGTACCGCGGGGACGCCGACCCGGTGGTCGGCCGGGCGTTGCGGCTGCTGCACCACAACCCGGCCCATCCGTGGACGGTCGCCGAGCTGGCCGCCGCGTCGGGCGCGTCACGCGCCGCGCTCGCCCGCCGGTTCGGCGAGCTGGTCGGCGAGCCGCCGATGACGTTCCTCACCGGGTGGCGCCTCGCCCTGGCAGCTGACCTGCTGCGCGAGCCCGGCGTGACCGTCGGCGCCGTGGCCCGCCAGGTCGGATACGCCACACCGTTCGCGCTCAGCAGCGCGTTCAAGCGGGTGCACGGGCTGAGCCCGCGCGAGTGGCGGCTCGCCGGTGGCGTCCCGCAGGGTCACAGCACCGCGCAGGGTCACAGCACCGCGCAGCGTCACAGCACCGCGCCGTCGTCCTCGCCGTCCCCGTCGCCGGTCCGGGGCGGGTCCGGCCACAGCCGCAGCACCAGCCAGCCCAGCCCCGCCGCCAGCGTCACCAGCCCCAGCGGCAGGCCGTAGGCGTCGGGAATCCCGATCCACCAGGGCGCGCCGAGGAGCACCACCCCCAGGACCAGCAGCGCGAGCCCGACCAGGGCGGGCGGGCCGACGGGCGGCAGCGGCGGCGGGTCGGGCGGGGCGAAGTGGCCCTCGTCGACCGGTGGTGGTTGCGCGGGCGGGGCGGGTTCGGGCTCGTCGCCGGGCGGGTCGTCGACCTCCGCGTCGTGGGGCCACGCCGGGACCGACTGTTCCCGGCGCCACCCCGAGACGATCCGGTCGAACTCGTCGGCAGGCTCCGGCTCGCCGGGTTCGCGCTGCACGTCGCCTCCTCGTGGGTCGGGCCGTCGGGCCGTGTGACAGCGGCGCCATCCTGGCATGTACGTGACGAGAACAGCGGCTCGTGCCCGTTGTCGGCCTGGGGAAGGCCCCCCTACGCTGGACCGCGACGAGGTGAGGGGGCAGCGCGCGGTGCTGTGGTGGTGGTGCAAGCACGTCCTGATGGGTCCGTTCATGCGGTTGCTGTGCCGGCCCACCATCGAGGGCGCCGAGCACGTCCCGGCCGACGGCGGCGCGATCCTGGCGAGCAACCACCTGGCCGTCGCCGACTCGTTCTTCCTCCCGCTGCTGCTGCCGCGCAAGGTCACGTTCCTCGCCAAGCGCGAGTACTTCACCGCCCCCGGCCTGCTCGGGCGGCTCAAGAAGATGTTCTTCACCGGGATGGGCCAGGTGCCGGTGGACCGCTCCGGCGGATCGGCGGCGATGGCGGCGATGGCGACGTCGATCCGGTTGCTGCGGGAGGGGCACCTGCTCGGCATCTACCCCGAGGGCACCCGCTCGCCCGACGGGAAGCTCTACAAGGGCAAGACCGGCGTCGCGCGGATGGCGCTCGAGGCCGACGTCGCGGTGGTCCCGGTGGCGATGATCGGCACCGACCGGGTCAACCCGATCGGCTCGAAGGTGTGGCGCCCGCGGCACGTGCACATCAAGATCGGCGAACCGCTGGACTTCTCCCGCTACGGCGGCATGGCGGGCGACCGCTTCATCGAGCGCTCGATGACCGACGAGCTGATGTACGCGCTGATGGAGCTGTCGGGGCAGACCTATGTCGACATGTACGCGGCGTCGGTGAAGGAGCGGGCCGCGATCGCCGAGGCGGCCGACGCCCGCGAGCCCGCGCGCGTGCCGGACACCCGGGCGAGCTGAGGTCCAGCCCCTGCGACGCCGGCGCGCCCACCGTCATTAGCCTTGCTACGTGCGCTTCTTCTACGACTGCGAGTTCATCGAGGACGGGACGACGATCGATCTCGTCTCGATCGGCGTGGTCGGCGAGGACGGCCGCGAGTTCTACGCGGTCTCCACGGCGTTCGACCCGGCGAAGGCCGGGCCGTGGGTGCGGGCGAACGTGCTGCCCCAGCTCCCGTCGCCCGCCCATCCCGCCTGGCGCTCGCGCGAGCGGATGCGGTCCGAGCTGCTGGGGTTCCTCACCGCAGCGCCGGGCGGGATCGAGCTGTGGGCGTGGATCGCGGCCTACGACCATGTGGCGTTGTGCCAGCTGTGGGGGCCGATGACCGCGCTCCCGCGCGCGCTGCCGCGGTTCACCCGCGAACTGCGGCAGCGCTGGGAGGACGCGGGGCGCCCGACGCTGCCGCAGCACGGCGCCGACGCCCACGACGCCCTGGCCGACGCGCGGCTCAACCTCCGTCGCTGGTTCGCGATCGAGTCGGCCGTGGCCGCGCGATGAGCGTCACGTGAAGATGCTCACCCCGCCCGGGCCGACCAGCAGGCCGACGATGATCAGTGCGATGCCGGCGAGCACCTGGCCGCGCACGAGCGACACGATGCCGAAGACGACGAGGACGACGGCGATGATCCAGAGGATTGTTCCCATGCCGCGGAGTAGCCGGGCGGTCCGATGTGGAATCGGGCCGTTCGGGTGACGTTGTCGGCCGGGACTGGGCCTTTCGGCGCAGCACCGGCCGCCGCACGACCCCGGCGGCGGCGTCGCCCGCAGCACGCAGCGATGCTCACCCCGGCGACCCTGCCCAGTACGCTCTGACACCGTGAACTGGACCATCGACGCGCCGGTCGACGTGCTGCCCGAGCTGCCCCCACTGCCCCCCGACCTGCGCAGGCGGCTCGACGGCGCGCTGCTGCGCCCGGCCGCGCAGCAGCCCGACTGGCCCGACGAGGTCGAGGTCGCCCACGTCCGCACCGTGCTGGAGAGCGTGCCGCCGGTCACGCTGCCGCCGGAGGTCGACCGGCTCGCGGAGCGCCTCGCGGACGTGGCGCACGGCCGCGCGTTCCTGTTGCAGGGCGGCGACTGCGCCGAGACGTTCGTCGACAACACCGAGCCGCACATCCGCGCGACCATCCGCACGCTGCTGCAGATGGCGGTGGTCCTCACCTACGGCGCGTCGCTGCCGGTGGTGAAGGTCGGCCGGATCGCCGGCCAGTACGCCAAGCCGCGCAGCTCCCCGGTCGACGCGCTGGGCCTGCCGTCCTACCGCGGGGACATCGTCAACGCCATCGCGCCGGATGCTGCGGCGCGCGTTCCCGACCCGTCCCGGATGGTGCGTGCCTACGCCAACGCCGGTGCGGCCATGAACCTCGTCCGGGCGCTGACGGCGACCGGCATGGCCGACCTGTCGATGGTGCACGACTGGAACAAGGACTTCGTCCGTGAGTCCCGGGCGGGGGAGCGTTACGAGGCGCTGGCCGCGGAGATCGACCGGGCGCTGCGGTTCATGGACGCGTGCGGCGTCGAGGACTACCGCATGCACACCACGGAGTTCTACGCCTCTCACGAGGCGCTGCTGATGGACTACGAGCGCGCGATGTTGCGGCTGGACACCCGCACCGACGAGCCGAGGCTCTACAGCGTCGGCGCGCACTTCCTGTGGGTCGGCGAGCGCACCCGCCAGCTCGACGGCGCGCACATCGCGCTCGCGGAACTGCTGACCAACCCGATCGGGGTGAAGATCGGCCCGACGACGAGCCCGGAGCTCGCGGTCGAGTACGTCGAGCGGCTCGACCCGAAGGGCGTTCCCGGGCGGCTCACCCTGATCAGCCGTATGGGCAACGGGCGCGTGCGTGAGGTTCTGCCGGGGATCGTGGAGAAGGTGGAGGCGTCCGGGCACAAGGTCATCTGGCAGTGCGACCCCATGCACGGCAACACCGTCGAGTCGACCACCGGCTACAAGACCCGCCACTTCGACCGGATCGTCGACGAGGTGCAGGGCTTCTTCGAGGTGCACGCCGCGCTGGGCACCCATCCGGGCGGCATCCACGTCGAGGTCACGGGCGAGGACGTCACCGAGTGCCTCGGCGGCGCGCAGGAGATCTCCGACGCCGACCTGCACGGCCGCTACGAGACGGCCTGCGACCCGCGGCTCAACACCCAGCAGTCGCTGGAACTGGCGTTCCTCGTCGCCGAGATGCTGCGCGGCTGAGGGCTGAGCGGGTAGGACTGCTATCATTGCCACCCATGCAGCGACGTACCACGGTCACCATTGATGATGCGGAGATCCGTGAGGCGCAGATAGCACTCGGTACGTCCGGCATCCAGGACACCGTCGAGCGAGCGCTGCGCGAAGTGATCCGCACCCATCGTCGTCACCGCTTCGCGGCCGCCGTGCGGGCCGGTACCGCGTTCGACTTCGACGGGGCCGCGCTCGATCGTGAGGACCACTGGCAGGCGTCGTGAACGTGCTGCTGGCGGACACGAGCGCATGGCACCGGTCGGCACACCCCGATGTCCGGGACGCCTGGTTCGAGGCGATCGTCGCCGATCGGGTCGCCGTGTGCGACATGGTGCGTCTGGAGGTGCTGCGGAGTGCCCGCAGCGCTGCCGAGTACGCCGACCGGGACCGCGACTTCGACAGCCTGCACCAGGCCCCCGGTGACGAGCGCGTCTTCCGTCGGGCACGCGAGGTGCAGCACCTGCTCGGTGAGCGGGCGGCCCTGCACCACCGCTCGGTCAAGATCCCCGACCTCCTGATCGCCGCGAGCGCGGAGCTGGCCGCCTACACGCTGTGGCACTACGACGAGGACTTCGACCGCATCGCCGCGATCACCGGTCAACCCGTGCTGTGGCTCGCGCAGCGCGGATCACTCTGACGCTGGGGGATGCGATGGCACGGCGCGCGCGCACGACCGAGAGCCTCGTCACACGGCTCGGGCGACGGATCACGAAGGACGGCGACGGCCTGCTCGCGCTGCTGGTCGGGTTCGGCGCGTTCGTGCTGGCGGTGCTGGACATCGTGGGCGACGACGTCGTCGGGCAGGACGTGCTCAGTGCCGCGATCCTGTTCGTCCTCGCCCTGCTCGCCGCCACCCTGCTGCGCGACCGGCGCAGCGCCAAGGAGCTGGTCGCGCAGGGGGCGGCCGTGCTGCAGGTGGACAGCTACGACGCCGACCAGCAGCGGTTCAACGCCTGCCTGTCGACGAAGAGCTGGGAGTTCCGTGGCGGGATCGGCGACGTCCTGCGGGCTGCCACGCTGCCTGCCTACGTCGAGGCGAACGCGGCGGCGCGCCTGGACCTGCGCGCGGAGATCCTCGACCCGGGCGACGGCGCGCTCTGCGCGGCCTACGCCCGGCACCGGGCGCTGCTCGCCGCGGGCCGGGGTGTCGCCGCGAAAGACACCGAGTGGACGGCGCAGCGGGTCCGCGAGGAACTGCTCGCCACGATCTTCGCGGCGTGCTGGTACCGCCAGCAGCACCTGTCGCTCGACATCCGGATCGGGCTGTCCTCGGTGCTGCACACCCTGCGGTGGGAGGCTGCGGACGACGTCCTGATCGTCAGCGAGGAGGGCAAGTCGGGCTATGCGCTGGTGATCGAGGAGTCCAAGCCGTACTACGACGCGTTCACCAGCGACATGACGACCAGTTTCCGCCGTGCCCGGGAGCTGCCGGTGGGCGACACGGCCGATCTCGCCCTGCCGCAGCGGCTGCGCGGCGAGCACGTCGCAGCGGTGTTCGCGCGGCTGGGCCTGGACGTCGAGGACCTGGACGAGCGTGGCCTGGTCGAGATCGCGCGTCTCGCGCTGGCCGAGAACGAGTCGTTCCGGTCGCGGCTGCGGTCGCGCACCGTCGGGGGCGACGAGGTCCGGTTGCGCTGACGGGGCTCGGCGGACGGGGCTCAGCCCGTGACGAACAGCGCCGCCACCGACACGGTGCAGGCGACGACGGCGAGGCCCAGCCCGGTGAGCACGAAGGTGCGCATCGGCACCCGCAGGCCGTGGTCGCGGCAGGACTCCAGGCACAGCAGGGTGGCCAGCGACGCCCAGGGCGTCACCAGCGGGCCGACGTTGGTGCCGATCAGCAGCGCGAGCAGCTGCTCGTCGTTGGCCACGGGGATGACGGCCTCGCCGGCGGTGTAGGCGGGCAGGTTGTTGAGCACGTTGGACAGCCCGGCGCCCGCCGCGACGGCACGGTAGGACCCGACGACCCCCGGGTCGGTGCCGATCAGGGCCGTCATCACCTCGGCCAGCCCGAACCGGCTCAGGGTCGGGACCACGAGGAACAGCCCCGTCACGAAGATCAGCAACTGCCAGGGGACGAGGCTCCAGGCGAGCTTCGCGCGGTCGAGCGCGGCGAACGCGACGACGACGACGAGCGCCGCGCCGAACGCCGCCAGCCCGATCGCGTCCTCGATGAAGGGGATCGCCGCGATGAATCCCAGGCAGGCCAGCGCGGCGACTGCGAACAGCGTACGGTCGCGTGGCCGCTCGAGCCGCAGCGGCTGCGGCGGGACGTAGGAATCGGCGCCGCGCGCGCCGCGGCGCCAGAAGAACACCCAGAGGAACGCCATCGTGGCCGCGATGGAGGCCAGCTGCGGCAGCCACATCCGGCCGGCGAACGCGGGCGCGGCGAGCGCGACCCGGTCGGCTGCGAGCAGGTTCGTCAGGTTGGACACCGGGAGCAGCAGGCTCGCGGTGTTGGCGAGCCAGATCGTGGTCATTGCCAGGGGCAGCGCCGCGATGCCGCATCGTGCCGCCAGGGCCAGCATGACCGGGGTGAGTAGCACCGCTGTGGTGTCGAGGTTGAGGAAAATCGTGGTGAGCGAGGCGAACGCCACGCAGCCCAGGAACAGCGTGAGGTAGTGCCCGCGGCCGGCGATCGCCATCCGCACGGCCAGGACGTCGAAGACCTGCGCCTCGCGCGCGAGCTTCGCCAGAACGATCACGCTGCCGAGGAACAGCAGCAGCGGCGCGATCCGGGCGACGTTCGCGGCGGCCTCCGCGCGGGGGAGCAGGCCGGTCCCGACGAAGATCACCCCGAGGAGCAGCAGGCCGAGGCGGATCCGGTCGAGCGTCCCGAACCCGCCCGCGGGTTTCTGCGCCGGATCCGCGGCTGGGCTCGTCACGATCGTCATCGTCCCGAAGAATGTCGGCGACCGACAAGCCGGGTCGGCGGATGGGGGGACGGGCATGGCGCTGCCGGCCGTAGCAGCCGATGGGCCGGGGGAGGAGGTCTTCGTCGGCTACTCGCCCGCCGACGAGCGGTGGGCCACGTGGATCGCCGCGCAGCTGGAGACCGCGCGTTTCCGGGTCCTGCTGGAGGCGTGGGACCGTGGGCCGGGCGAGGACGTCGAGGTGTTCGTGCGCCGCGCGGCGCAGGCGGCGCTCACGGTCGTCGTGTGGTCGCGCACCTTCGCCCGGTCGCGGGCGGGCACCGCCTGGCTGGCGGCGGGTCGGCACCGCCCGGCCGGGCTGGTCCTGGTGCGGGTGGACGACACCCCTGCCGACGCCGCGGGGCTCGGCGTCGCCGAGCTGGACCTGCTGCCCTACGGCAGCGACGACGCCGACGCGGCACGATCCGCGCTGCTGGCCCGGGTCGGGGCGGGGCCCGTGGCGCCACGCCCGCGATGGGCTGCGCCGGACGGCGCCGTCCGGCGCTTTCCGGTGCCGGTGCCCGCATTCCCGCCCGCGCTCGCGGTGGCGCAGGCGCGGTCCACCGCGGTGACGCTGCTGCACGTCGCCGGGCCGCGCTTCGGCGCGGCGGGACCCGGTGGATCGCCGGATCCCGACGAGCTGCGCGACCGCGTCGCGGCCCGGGTGGACGCGTTGAGCGCGGGCGGCCGGGCCGCGCGACCGGACCTGATCGTGGTCAGCGGCGACCTGATGTCGTCGGGCAAGCCGACCCAGATGCGGATGGCCGAGACGTTCCTGACCGGCCTGCGGGTCCTGCTGGAACTGCCGCCGGACCGGTTGGTCGTGGTGCCGGGCCCCGGCGACGTGTCCCCGGAGCTGTGCCGCGCCTACATCGACTCGTGCCTCGCCGAGGAGCGCGTGCCGCAGCGGCCGTACTTCGACAAGCTGCGCTACTACGCGGAGCTGTTCGGCCGGCTCTACGGCGACCTGCCCGACCCGCCGTTCGTCGGGGCGCACCCGTGGACGCTGTTCGCGCTGCCCGACCTGCGCCTCGTCGTCGCCGGGCTGAACTCGACGATGGCGGTCAGCCACCGGCCCGAGGACGACCACGGCCTGCTCGGCGAGGCGCAGGCCAGCTACTTCGCCCGCCGGTTGCGCCCCTACGAGGAACTCGGGTGGTTTCGCCTCGGCGTCGTGCGGCACGACCCGGTGCCGGCCCGCGGTCGCCCGCCCGGGCCGTCGACGCTGCGGGACGCCGACGTCCTCGCCGACGTCCTGGGCGGGCGGCTCAACCTGCTGCTGCACGGCCCCGGCACCGGCGGCGACTCGCTGGCGCGGCTCGGGGCGTCGATGCGGGTGCTGCCCGCGGCCGCGCCGGGGGCGTTCGAGCTGGTGGCGCTCACCGCGGACGGGCTGAGCCGCTGTTCGCCCGACGACCCGCAGCCCTACGACACGGCCGTGGACTGGCCGGGGGCCTCGGCGACGTTCACCCCGGTCGCCCCGGCGCCGCGGGACCGGCCGCAGGCGATGGAGATCCTCGAGCCGCTGCTCGACGACCAGCGGCGGTTGTTGCGCCGGATCGAGGAGGTGGTGCGCACCCGGCACGAGGGCGCCCGCGTGCACCTGATCCCCACCGACCCGCCGCACCTGCTGGTCACCGCACCCCAGCAGGGACAGGTCGTCACGCGGGCGAGCGCGGTCGGTGCGCACGCGGGGGAACTGACCGAGGGGATCGTCGAGGCGTTCGTGGCGCACGTCCGGCCCGGTGGCGGGGAACTGGTCTACCAGGGCGGCGACCCGCCGCCGCGGGCCCTGCGCGAGCACGCCCGCCGCCACGACGTGGTGCTCAAGAGCTTCGTCGAGTTCCAGGGCATGGTCGACCTCAGCGGCTACGTCGCCCGGCAGACCGCCCGGCTGCGCGCCGACGCGCGCTACCCGCCGGGGCTGTACGTGCGGCAGCGCTACCGGTTGCGCAACGGCCACGTCAGCGAGCCGTTGGCGGGCCTCGACGAGGAGCTGATCCGGCTGCTCACCGCGGACGAGGGTTGCCTCGCCCTGGTCCTGGGCGACTTCGGCCGGGGCAAGTCGTTCGTGCTGCGCGAGGTGGCCCGCCGCCTCGGCGAGCAGGAGCGTCACCTCGTCCCCGTGCTGGTGGACCTGCGCGCCGTGGACAAGGCGTCGGACCTGCGCGGATTGCTCGCCGCCCACCTGGCCACGCACGGCGAGGGCGTGATCAACCCGAAGGCGTTCGAGTACATGCTGCGCGAGGGCCGGGTGGTGCTGCTGTTCGACGGCTTCGACGAGCTGGTCGCCCGCCTGACCTACGACCGTGCGGTCGCGCACCTGCGCATGCTCGCCGCCGCCGCGCACGACCGGGCCAAGATCGTCGTCGCGTGCCGGACCCAGCACTTCAGCTCCCACCAGCAGGTTCTCGACGCGCTCGCCGAGCACGGGGAGCGGGTCCCGTGGTGCGTGCTGGAGATCCAGCCGTTCACCCCCGACGACGTGCGCCGCTACCTGGTCAACCGCTACGGCGACGAGGAGCGCGCGGACGAGCGGTTGGAGCTGATGCGCCGGGTCGGGGGTGGGGAGCTGGCCGAGCTGGGGCAGAACCCGCGGATGCTCGGCTTCGTCGCCGATCTCGATCCGGCGCACCTGCGCGCCGCGGCCACCGAGACGAAGCTGGTCAGCGCCGCGCGGGTGTTCGAGCGGGTGCTCACGGCCTGGCTGGAGCACGAGGTGGAGCGCATCTCGGGCCAGCCCGGCGCGCCGGAGTCGCTGCCGTTGCCCGATCTGTGGCGTGCGGTGGAGGCGCTGGCGGTGCGGCTGTGGCGCACCGGTGCGCGGCAGATGCGCCTGGCCGAGCTCGACGAGGTGGCCCGCGCGCTCACCGGTCTCGCGGGCGGGCGGCTCGCCCCCGAGCAGGCCGTGCACGCGATGGGTTCGGGCAGCCTGCTGGTGCGCACCGAGGAGGACCTGTTCGGGTTCATCCACCGCTCGGTCGGCGACTGGCTGGTCGCCCGGGTGATCGCCCGCGACCTGGCGGCGGGGCGGCGCCCGGAGCTGCTGGCGCTTCAGACGCTCGCCGAGCCCGCGGTGGACTTCCTGTGCGACCTCGCGCCCGCCGAGGCGTGCCTGGCCTGGGCCGCGGAGGTGGAGGCCGGCGGCGACGTGCCCGCGGTGATCCGCCACAACGCGGAGGCGGTGAGCGGGCGACTGCGCACGCCGCCCGGTGCCGACCTGCGCGGGGCCGCGCTGGCAGGCGAGGAACTGTCCTACCGCCGCCTCGACGGCGTCGACCTCACCGGCGCAGACCTGCGGGGTTCCCGGTTGGTCGGGGCGAACCTGCGTGGGGCGACGTTGCGGGGGGCGCGCCTGCGGGGGGCGCGGCTGGACGACGCGGTGCTGGCCGCGGCCGACCTCACCGGCGCCGATCTCGGCCTCGCGAGCCTGGTCGGTACCGATCTCACCGGCGCGCGCCTGGACGGCAGTCGCTGGCGGCGCGCCGCGATCGTGCACGGCAAGGGCGTCCCCGAGGACGCCGCGGAGCTGCGGGGGGCGGCTGTCGCGCCGGGCATGCACGTGCACACCGAGCTCGCTCCCGCAACCGTCGGGGTGCGGTACGGCTTCAACGGCGAGTACGGCCGGTTGCCGATGTGCGTGGCCTACAGCGCCGACGGCGATCTCGTCGCCGTCGGCAACCAGGACGGCGGCGTGCTCGTCTGCGACAGCGCCACCGGCACGCCGGTCCGCACGCTGACCGGACACCGGGCCCGGGTGTTCGCGGTCGCCTACGCCGACGACGTGCTGGTCAGCGGCTCCCGCGACGGCACGCTGCGGGTGTGGGACGTGCACTCCGGGCGAGCGCTGCACGTCCTCGACGGGCACGCGCAGTTCACCTGGCCGGTGCTGCTCGACACCGCGAACGACCAGGTGGTCACCGGCGACCGCACCGGTGTGCTGCGGGTCTGGGACCTCGGCACCGGCGCGCAACGGCACGCGCTCGACGCCGGGCGCGGGGTCGCGTTCAGCGCCGTCCACTGCGGCGAACTGGTGGCCGTCGCCTACCGCGGCGGTGGCGTGGTCCTGTGGGACATGCGCAGCGGCGAGCGCGCGGGCGAGCTCCCCGTGCAGCCCGGGCCGATCTACCGGCTCGCGGCGTCTCCCGCCGGGAACCTGCTCGCCGCGGCCGGCGACGACGGGACGGTCACGATGTGGGAGCCGTCGACGGGGCGGCGGTGGGACCTGGCCGGTCACGACCCCGGTCGCCGGGTGTTCGCCCTCGCCTTCCACCCGACGCTGCCCCGGCTGGCCTCCGGTGACACCGCGGGCGCGGTCCTGCTCTGGGACACCGACGACGGTCGGGTCGTGCACCGCTGCGTCACCCACGGCTCGACGGTCTACTCCATGGCCTTCGGCAACCGCGGCGACCTCGTCACCGGCGACCGGGCCGGCACGCTGCTGGTTCGCGACGGCGCCACCGGTCTCGTGCGCCGCACCCTCACCGGCCACACCGGCTCGGTGTGGCCCTTCGCGTTCCACCCCGACGGCGACCAGATCGCCGTCGGCGACGACCAGTTCACCCTCCGGTTGTGGGACATCGACACCGGACTGTGCCGCAGCGAGCTCACCGGGCACGCCCGCGAGGTGACCTCGGTCAGGTTCAGCCCGGACGGGGCCTCGCTCGCCATCAGCCGCAACGACGGCATGGTCCGGATCTGGGACCCCGTCGCCGGCCGGATGAAGGCACTGCTCGGCGGCACCGGTGGGGGGCTCGTGATGCTGCCCGTCGATCCCGCGAGCGGCCGCCTGCGCGGGCGGCTGGGCAGCGCGGGCGGCGTGCTGGAACGGCTCGCCTGGGCGAGCTTCGCCCCGGCGGGGGAGCGCCTGGTCACGGTCACCAACGACCGCAGGCTCAATCTGTGGGACCTCGCCACCGGAAAGGTGGAGCGCAACATCGACGTCGAGTCCGCGCCGGTCTGGGCCATCGCCTTCAGCCCGTCCGGGCAGATCGTGGCCACCGCCGACGACGACGACACCGTGCGACTGTGGTGGGGGCCCACGGGCCGGCTGCTGCACGTCCTGCGCGAGCATCGTGGCCGGGTGCGATCGATCGCGTTCAGCGCCGACGGGGCGCTGGTCGCGACCGGCTGCGACGACCGGGTGGTGCGGCTGTGGAACGCCCGGAAGGGAACCCAGGTCGCGCACCTGGACGGCCACGGTGACCGCGTGCACGCCGTGGCGTTCGGCGACGGCTGTCTCGCGTCGGCCTCCTGGGACACCACCGCCCGGGTCTGGGACCTGCGGGGTGGGGTCGTCGACGGGTCCGGCCGGGTGCTCGCCGGGCACGGCGCGCGGTTGTGGACCGCCGCCTTCGCCCCCGACGGCCGAACCCTCGCCACGGCGGGCGACGACCTCGTGGTCCGGCTGTGGGACGTCCGCGACCCCACCGTGGACCCGCCGGGCCTGGTCGGGCACACGGGCAGCGTCCGGTCCCTGGACTTCAGCCCGGACGGCGCCCAGCTCGCCAGCGGCAGCGCCGACGGGACGACCCGCCTGTGGACCGTGGGCGCGCATCCCGCGCATCGCGTCACACTCCTCGGGCTGCCGGAGGGGTGGGCGGCGGTGGCCCCCGACGGGCGCTACAAGCTCGGCGGTGACGTCGGCGAGGCGTTCTGGCACGTCGTGGGCATGCGCCGGTTCGAGATCGGGGAGCTCGACGACCACCTGCCCGAGGTCACGCGCCTGCAGCTGGACACCCCGTTCTGACCGCGGGCTCGACCACGACGTGCCACTACAGGGTGGTCAGCACCACGACCGAGCCCGGCTCGACCGGAGTGCCCGGCCCCGGGTCCTGCCCCACCACCGTGCCGCCGCCCAGGCCGAAGGGCAGCTGGGAGCGGACGTCGGGCCGCAGGTCGAGCCTGCGCAGCGCCGCGCGGGCCTCGGCGGCGCTGCGGCCGATCAGGAACGGCACCGTGACCTGCTCGTCCTCGACGTTCAGCACCAGTGCCACCGGGGCGCCGACGGCCAGCACCGTGCCGGCGGCGGGATCGGTGCGCAGCACGGAGCCGACGGGGTGGTCGTCGTCGAAGCGGTCGCGGTCGGGGCCGCGCCGGTCGCGTTCCTCGTCCTCGCGTTCCTCGTCGTCGCGTTCCTCGTCCTCGTCCCGGCCCTCGTCGCCGTCCCGGCCGTCGCCGCGCCCGCGGCGCTCGCCCGCGCCCGCGTCCTGAACGGGGGTGAGCCCGGCGTCGCGGACCAGCCGCTCGGCGACCTCCAGCGCGGTGCCGCGCGGGATCTCCGGGACGGCGGGGCGCCCGTTCGACACCGTGAGCGCCACCTCGCTGCCGCGCAGCAGCTCGGCGTCGGGCTCCGCGTCGGCGGCCGCGACGATCCCCGCAGCGACGTCGTCGGAGAACGCCGGTGTGACCACGACGAGCAGGTCGGCGTCGCCGAGCAATCGCTCGGCGGCCGCCCGTTCCAGGCCGACCACCGACGGCATCGCCGTCCAGCGCCCGGTGCCGAGCCACCACCCGGCCAGTACCACGACCAGGGCGAGCACCGTCGCGACCGCGACCCACGCCGCGAATCCGCGCCTGCGGGTGCCGCGCCGAGCCGGGCCTGCGTGACCCGGGAGCGTCCCGGCCCGCTGCCGGGACCACACGGCGGTGCCGCCCGGGCCCGGCAGCGCCGGGCCGGCAGCGGTGCTGCCCGGGCCGGGGAACGCGGCGGTACCGCCCGGGCCGGCGTACGCGGCAGTGCCGGTGGGGCCGGCGGACACCGCCGCGGTGGTGCCCGCCGGCCGGGGCGGGACCGGCGCCGGCACGGCCGGTACGGCGAGCTGACTGCGCAGCGCCCGCAGCTCTGCCAGCAACGCGTCGGCGTCGGCGAAGCGGGCCGCAGGGTCGCGGTCGGTGGCGCGCAGGACCAGGGCGTCCAGCTCGGGCGGCACGTCGCCCGCCACCAGCGACGGGGCCGGTACGGCGGAGTTCACGTGCCGGTAGGCCACCGAGATCGGGGTGTCGCCGGCGAAGGGCGGGGTGCCGGTGAGCAGCTCGTAGAGCAGGATCCCGGCCGCGTAGACGTCGCTGCGAGCGTCGGCCGCACCGGTGGTGACCTGCTCCGGCGACAGGTACGCGACCGTTCCCATGATCATTCCGACGTGGCTCGTCCCGGCCTGCGCGGCAGCGGTGACCAGCCCGAAGTCGGCGATCTTGACCTCACCGGCGTGGCTGATCAGCACGTTCTCCGGCTTGACGTCGCGGTGCACCATACCGAGCCGGTGCGCCTGCGCCAGTCCCGCGAGGACCGGCTCCAGCACCGCGAACGCCGCGGGCACCCCGATCGCGCCCGGCTCGGTGGCGGGGTCGCTGCCGGGCCCGGCACCGCGGGCCCGCAGCACGTCGCGCAACGTGCCGCCCTCCACCAGCTCCATGACGAGGAACAGAACCGGATCGGGGCCGGGGTGTGGATCGGCCCCCTGGTCGTGGACGTCGACGACCGCGGGGTGGTCGATCCGCGCCGCCGACCGAGCCTCCCGCTCGAAGCGGGCCCGGAACGCCGGGTCGCCCGCCAGTCGCGGGTCCATCACCTTGATGGCCACCGGCCGGTCGAGCCTCGTGTCGGTGCCGCGGTGGACGGTGGACATGCCGCCGCGCGCGATCATCGGTCCGACCCGGTACCGCCCGTCGAGCAACGTGCCGGTGCCTCCGGGGGCGTTCACGGGAGCGACGGTACCGCCGCGGCACCCGACCCCTGCCGTGCACCCGACCGCTGTGGCAGGGTGTCGCACCGTGAACGACGTGTGGGCGCTCTCGCCCGAGGTGGCCGTGCTGCCGGTCGCAGAGGTCGCGCAGCGGCTGTCGCTGCCGGTGTCGCGGATCCACCAGCTGGTCCGGGACGGTCATCTGCTGTCGCTGCGCCGTGACGGCGACGTGGTCGTCCCCGCGGACTTCCTGGACGGCTCGGCCGTGGTGAAGGGCCTGCCCGGCACCATCACCGTGCTGCGCGACGGCGGCTACCACGACCCCGACATCCTGCGCTGGCTCTTCGCCGAGGACGACTCGCTGCCCGGCGTGCCGATCGCGTCGCTGCGGGCCGGGCGGCACCGCGAGGTCAAGCGCCGCGCCCAGGCGATGGCGTTCTAGTCGATCGAGTCAGGCCTTCCCGCCGGCGACCCGGGCCGCGACCGCCCGGGCCAGCCCGGGGACGGCCACGGCGATGCGGCGTCGGTTCGACACCGCCACCCGCCGGTGCAGGACGTGGAACTCGGCGGCCTCGATCTCGTCGAGGATCCCCTGGTAGAGCGTGAACGCGCAGCGCACGCACGCCCGTGAGACGGGCTCCAGCATCGCGATGCCGGGCTCGGCGCGGCGGTAGATCGCCCGGGTGCGGGCGACCAGGTGCGCGAGCGCGCGACGCACTCGTGGATCGGTGCGCCGATGGCGCCGGCACCACGTGAGCACACCGCGGTCGACGCCGAACGCGGCGAGCTCGTCGGCGGGCAGGTAGACGCGCCCGCGGTCGAGGTCCTCGCCGACGTCGCGCAGGAAGTTCGTGATCTGGAACGCGACGCCCAGGGCCGCCGCGGGCGGCTCCGCCTCGGCGCGGGGCACCACGGTGCCGAGGATCGGCAGCATCTGCAGGCCGATCACCGCGGCGGAGCCGTGCACGTAGACGGCCAGGTCGTCGTAGGTCGGGTAGTCGGTGACGTGGGTGTCCATCCGCATGGACACCATGAAGTCGGTGAAGTGGCGGTGGTCGATCCGGTAGCGCCGGGCGGTGTCGGCGAGGGCGGCGAGCACGGGCTCGGTGGTGTGCCCGCCGGCCAGCACCGTCGTCATCCCGGTGGTCAGCCGGTCCAGCTCGGCCGACTTCTCCGCCGTCGGGCGGTCGTCGTCGAGGTCGTCGACGATCTCGTCGGCGTAGCGCGCGAACCCGTAGAGCGCGTGCACCGCCGGTCGCCGGGCGGCCGGCAGCAACCGCGTGGCGAGGAAGTAGGTGCGGCCGTGCGCGGCGTTCAGCTCGCGACAGACGGCGTACGCGGCGCGCAGGTCGGGATCGGTGACGCCGGCCGCGTCCAGCTCAGCGGCGCCGGGACTCGGCACCGGCACTCACCAGGTCTCGCGGGACGGACCAGCGCGTCCGCAGGCGCAGCGGGTCGGGCCGGTGCAGCGACGCGGCCGCCAGCCCGCAGAGCAGGCCTCCCGCCACGAGGAACGGCACGTTGTACACCGCCGCCTCGCCGTTGGGATAGAAGACGATCATCAGCATCAGCGAGCCGAACACCACGGCCGACAAACCGCGGGCGCTCCACGCCGCCATAGCCAGCAGCGCCATGCCCCAGGACGGGTACCACGGGAGCATCGCGGGCCCGAGGACGGCGGCGGCCAGCAGCACGAGCCCGGCGCGGCGCACGGCGTCCGGCCCGCCGTCGAGCGAGGCCCACCACAGCCGGGCGGCCAGGTACAGCAGCGCGGCGCCGCCGATCATCCGCAGCACGGTGATGAACGGCTGCGCCGAGACGTCCACGACGACGGCGACCAGCGCGTGCAGCAACTGGCCGACACCGGTCGGCAGCGAGAGCCAGTTGACGATCATCGACGGGGCGCTGAGCGCCGGCAGCCAGCCCAGCCCGACACCCGCGGCGACGCTGCACCCGGTGAAGACCACTGCGAAGACAGTGATGCCGCAGAGCGTGGCGCGCACCGTGCGGGCGGTGCGCGATCCGGGCAGGCGCGCGGCCCACACGAGCACGAGGAACGGCAGGGCGAGCCCGGCGCTGGCCTTCACGGCCATCGCGCAGGTGGCCAGGGCGATCCCGCCCACGTGCCGGCCGCGCAGGGTGAGCAGGGCCGCCATCGCGAGCAGCCCGACGACCAGCAGGTCGTTGTGCCCGCCGCCGATCATGTGCACGACCATCACCGGGTTGGCGACGGCGATCCACAGCGCCACCGGGATCCGACCACCCATCCGCCGGGTGAGCTCGGGCAACGCCCACACCAGCAGCACCAGGCCGGGCAGCAGCGCCAGCCGCATGACGAGCACGCCGAGGATCATGTCGTCGCCCACCAGCGCGGCGACGCCCTTGGCCAGCAGGATGAACAGTGGCCCGTAGGGCGCCGGGGTGTCCTGCCAGAAGAAGTGGACGTTGTCGTGCAGCGGCCCGGGAAGGGCTTCCGGACCCACGGCGTACGGGTCGAGCCCGGCCAGCGGGATGGCGCCCTGCGCGAGGTAGCTGAACATGTCGCGGGTGAGCAGCGGCGGCCCGCAGAGCATCGGCGCGGTCCAGAACGCCGCCGTGGTGAGCACCGCGCGCCCGCCCACCTCGCCGGCCAGCACCCCGCGGCCGAGCCGCACCCACGCGTAGGCCATCAGCGCCAGCCCGAGGTACATCAGGCCGGTGGCGATCTCGCGACCGTGGCCGTAGCGCCAGAAGCCCAGCGCGGAGTTCGTCAGCACCGGGTCGTGGACGAGCACCCCGCCCGCACCGAACCCGCCCACGACCAGCAGGACCGACGCGGCGAGCCCCAGCAGCAGCGGGGTGCGCGGCGGCCCGCCGAGGCGGCCGAGCACGGTGGGCTCGGGGCGCGTCGGGACCGGGGACGCGGGGGAAGGGCTGGCCTGGGTGGTCATGTCGGCCCTCATCGTGGCACGGGGTCGGTCAGCGGGCCGACCGGACCCTGCCGACGCGCCCGGCCGTCGACACACCCGTCACGCGCTGCGCGGCGAGCCGCCCCGAGATGAGCACCGGCGGGATCCCGACCCCCGGCGTGGTGCCGCAGCCCGCGAGCACGGCGTTGTCGAGGCCGCGCACCAGGTTGCCGGTGCGGAACGGGCCGGTCTGGACGAAGGTGTGCGCCGCGGAGAACGGCGTGCCCGCGGCCATGCCCTGCGCGGCCCAGTCGGCCGGGGTGACCAGCCGGGACACCTCGATGTCGGCGTCGAGACCGGCCAGCTCCGGGTGCCGCGCCGCGAGCACCCGCAACAGCTCCTCGCGGTACGCGGGCCCGACGCGGGCCCAGTCCACCGGCCCCGTCACGGTGTTCGGGCAGGGCGCCAGGATGAACATCAGATCGGACCCGGTGGGCGCCATCGCGGGATCGGTGGCCGTCGGGCGGGTGATCAGCAGTGACGGATCGCTCATCAGCCGGCCCTGGTCGATGATCTCCCGGAACGTCTGCCGCCAGGCCGCGCCGAACGAGATCGTGTGGTGGGCGAGCTCCGGGCGCGCGCGGGTCACGCCGGCATGCAGCACGACCGCGCTGGGCGAGTAGCGCAGCGGGACCAGCCGGCGCGGTGCGCGGCCGAGCAGCCGGTGGGTGATGGGCAGGTCCGGGGTGAGCACCACGGCGTCGCAGGTCAGTCGCTCGGTCGAGCCGCCCGGGTCGTCCGCGTCGCGGTGGCGCAGAGCGGTGATCCGCCCGGCGCGGCGTTCCAGCCCGGTGACCTCGCGCCCGGTGAGCAACTGCGCTCCGGCGTCGACGGCGGCGCCGGCGAGCCCGCGGCCGACCTGGCGCATCCCCCCGCGCGGGAAGAACACGCCGCCGACGGTGTCCATGTAGGCGATCACGCCGTAGGCGCCCAGTGCCTTCTGCGGCGGCACGCCCGCGTAGAGCGCCTGGAACGAGAAGATCCGCTGGAGCCGCTCGTCCGGGAGGAACGAGGCCACCTTCGGCCCGAGCCGTCCGAACCCGCCGAGCATCGCCAGCCGCAGCAGGTCGGGCCCGACGAGATCGACGGGTGAGTCGAAGTTGCGGCCGATGAACGTGTCGATCTCGGCCGCGTAGAGCCGGGTGAGCCAGTCGCGCATCCGCAGGTAGCCGGCCGCGGCCGCAGGCCCGCACACGCGGCGTACCTCGTCGGCCATCGCGTCGGCGCCGGTGTGCACGTCGATCGTGGAACCGTCGGCGAAGTGCGCGCGGTAGCCCGGGTCCAGCTCGACGAGGTCGAGCCGGTCGGCGAGGCGCTCCCCGACGGCGGCCAGCGCCTCGTCGAGCAGCTCGGGCATCGTCAGGACCGTGGGGCCGGTGTCGACCCGGTAGGTGCCGCGCGTCGTCTCCAGGTCCAGCGCGCCGGCCCGCCCGCCGGGGTGGTCGGCCCGCTCGACGATCGTCACGCGCCTGCCCGCGCCGAGCAGGTGCAGCGCGGCGCTGAGCCCCGAGAGCCCGGCTCCGATGACGACGACGTGGTCGGTGGGCCCGATGACCGTGCGGGTCACCGCAGTCGCCGGGTGGCGGCAACGGCCAGCTCGGCGAGCCGGGTCGCGGCCGGCTCGGCCACGTCGGCGGCGTCGAGCGCCCGCAGGGCCGACCTGGTGAGCTCCTCGATGCGCTGCTCCACCGCGGCGACCGCGCCCAGCTCGACGAGCAGCCCGCGCACCCGGTCGAGGGTTTCCGGATCGAGCCCCGGATCGCCGACCGCCGCATCGAGGACGGCCCGTGCCGCGCCCGCGCCGCGCTCGTCGGCCCGCTGCATGCCCAGCGCGAGGAGCAGGGTGCGCTTGCCCTCGCGCAGGTCGTCGCCCGCGGGCTTGCCGGTCACCGACGGGTCGCCGAACACCCCCAGCAGGTCGTCACGCAGCTGGAACGCGACCCCGATGTCGGCGCCGAAGGTGCGGTAGCACGCCACCAGCTCGGGGTGGGCGTCGGCGATCGCGGCGCCGAGGTGCAGCGGCCGCTCGACGGTGTAGGCGGCGGTCTTGAACCGGTCGACCCGCAGCGCGCCCGCGACGGAGGAGTCGCCGGTGGCCTGGTGCAGCACGTCGAGGTACTGCCCGCCGAGCACCTCGGTGCGCATCGCCTCCCAGGGCGCCGCGGCGCGGGCCGAGGTGGCGGGGTCGAGCCCGGCACCGCGGAGCATGTCGTCGGCCCAGACCAGGGCGAGGTCGCCGAGCAGGATCGCCGTCGCGGCGCCGAACCTGTCGCCCCGCCCGCGCCAGCCGGCGCCCGCGTGCAGCGCGGCGAAGCGCACGTGCACGGTCGGGCGGCCGCGGCGGGTGGCCGAGTCGTCCATCAGGTCGTCGTGGATCAGCGCGCAGGCCTGCACCAGCTCCAGGGCGCTGATCGCCCGCAGCACGGCGGCGGCCTGCGGGTCGCGCGGGTCCCCGCCCGCACCTCGCCACCCCCACCAGGCGAACGTCGGGCGCACCCGCTTGCCGCCGCACTGCACGAACTCGGCCAGCGCGCGCGCCACCTCGCCGACGGCCGGGTCGACCGCCGTGCAGTCGATCGCGCGGCGGTCGAGGAACTCGGCGAGCGCGGCCTCGACGGCGGCCGGCAACCGGTCCTCGGCGATCACGTCGGGAGTCCGCTCGGGGACGGTGTCGGGGATCGTCCCGGAGACCTCGGGCTCGACGCCGTCGCGGACGGCGACGTCGGAGGGGGCACCCTGCATGCGCGAAGGGTAGTCAGCGGTGCCGCGGCGGTCTGCGGCGCCGTCCGGCCGGGAGCTACCGGTAGGTGCGGGCCACGGGCGGGTTGCGGTCGCGGCGCGCGAGCCACACCACGGTCGCCGCCGCCGAGCCGACGAGCGCGGTCAGGGCCAGCGTCCAGACCAGCGTGGACGGGCCGTCCGGGTCCACGAAGCCGGCAACGGCCAGGATCTCGCCCTTCTCGCCGGGCTCGAACAGCCACGTCACGGTGCCGGCTTCGAGGTCGCCGTCGGTCTCCAGCACGTCCCCGGGAAAGGTGATCTTGAGTTGGAAGTCCGCGCGGTCCGCCGAGACGGTGGCGAGGTCCGCCGCGCCCTCGGCGAGGACCCGGTTGCCCACCCGGCGCATCGCGAACTGGACCCGGCCGTCGGCCCCGCTCGCCGCAGTGGCCAGCCGTGCGACGTCGGCGAAGCTCAGCCCGGAGAACGTGAGCCGGGACCCGACGTAGTCCTCCTCGCGGTACGGCGTGACGTCCACGTCGAGGTCGGCGGGAACGGTGACCGGCGGGCCCGGGTCGTCCGGTCCGCGCGTGGGCGTGGCAAGGACGATCTCGCCGCGCACCGTGTCGTCGGGCTGCACCGCGAGCGCGGCGCGGACCCGCGATCAGCCGCTGAGCAGCGCCACGGCGGCGAGCAGCACCAGCAGCAGCGCGACGCCCCGGCGGGTCGGGGCGGGCGGGGACGGCACGGCGACATCGTGCCAGCAGCGGGACTTCCCGGTCAGGGCATCCCCGGCGGGCGCGGAACCGCGACCGGGACGGGGATCGCCGGGGCGTCGAGCGGAAGGGAACGGCCGAGGACCGCGAACGGCCGGGAGTCACCGGTGAAGCGGTGCTGGCGCAGGACGTCGACGAACCCGAGACGCCGGTAGAGCCGCCACGCGCGGCTGGGTGGACGTGGCCGGTGCTCCGGGGTGGACAGCAGCACGCGGTCCTGGTCGGCGCCGGCGAGCAGCGTTCTGAGCAGCCCCTCGCCCAGGCCGCCGCCCTGCGCGTCCGGCCGCACGTGCAGCTCCGTGAGCTCGAAGTAGCCGCTGAGCCAGCCCTCCCGGTCGGGGGCGCTGAGGCGCAGGCCGCGGCGCACCTCCTCGAACCACCACTGACCCGGGCCACCGTGGTACCCGTAGGCGACGGCGAGCAGCTCGCCCGCCGGGCCGACCCAGCCCACCGCCCGCCAGCCGGGCCGGCGGGCATGGTCGAGCCAGAGCGTGCGGCGGGCCCGGGCGGTGCTCGGTGCGTAGCCCATGGCGGCGACGTAGATGTCGAGGGCCTCGCCGAGCCGGTCGGCGAAGGCGCCGGCGCCGAGCTCGACGAGCCGGTTGCGGGGCGGGGCGGCCGTCACCGGTCAATGAGACCACGCCGGAGCGCCGGTGGCCGAGTTCCGACTTGACGTCGTGCCGCGGACGCGCTGTACTGGATCGGATCGAACAGGCGTTCGATCCGACGGCCGGGGGCGGGCGGGGAAGCGTCCCGCCGCCGGCCGGTCCGTGCGGTGCAGGAGGAGCGTACGCCAGTGGGCACGTTCAGCCGGGTCTTCGGTTCACGCCGGCCCACCCCGATCCAGGTGCGTTACCAGGACGGTGAACCGGTCGAGTTTCAGCGTCGCCCCGTCCGCCGGGGGGCGCGGTTCCTGGTGATCGACGTGCGGGAGCGGTGGATCGAGGAGTCGGCGTGGCCGTTCCCGTCGCCGATGCCCGTCGGCGGCGATCGCCTGCGTTGCTGGCGGGTCACGGCGCGCTCGGCAGAGGATCTCGACGGGCCCGAGAGCGAGTTCGTGCTGCGGATGCGGGCCGGGCCGGGGGTGTGGGATCTCGTGCGGGTGGCGGAGTGAGCGGCGCTGAGGGGTGGATCGCTCGGGCCGGCAGCGGCCGTGACGACGATCTCGCCGGCGATCGTCACAGGGGCAGGGGGCGGTGGCACGTGGGAGGCTCGGCGGCGTGACCCCCTACCCGTTCACCGCGCTCGTCGGGCACGCCGACCTGCGGTTGGCCCTGCTGCTCAACGCCGTGCAGCCGCGGATCGGGGGCGTGCTGGTGCGGGGGGAGAAGGGCACGGCGAAGTCGACCGCCGTGCGCGCGCTGGCGGCGCTGCTCCCGGCGCTCGCCGTCGCCGGCGGGTGCCGGTTCGGCTGCGACCCGGACGCGCCCGACGCGGGCTGCCCGGACGGCCCGCACTCCGGCGCCCGATCGACCCGGTCCGTGCGGCTGGTCGAGCTGCCGGTGGGCGCCACCGAGGACCGGCTTGTCGGTTCGCTGGACCTCGAGCGCGCGCTCGCCGAAGGGGTGCGCGCCTACCAGCCGGGGCTGCTCGCCGAGGCCCACCGCGGGGTGCTCTACGTCGACGAGGTCAACCTGCTGCCCGACCATCTCGTCGACCTGCTGCTCGCCGCCGCCGCGATGGGCCGCGCGCACGTCGAGCGCGACGGGGTCTCCGTCTCGCACGCGGCGTCGTTTCTGCTGGTCGGGACGATGAACCCGGAGGAGGGGGAGCTGCGCCCGCAACTGCTCGATCGGTTCGGGCTCACCGTGGAGGTGCGGGCGTCGCGGGTGGTCGAGGAACGGGTCGAGGTCGTGCGCCGGCGGCTGGCGTTCGAGGCGGATCCGGTGAGCTTCGCCGCTGCGTGCGTGCGCGCCGAGGAGGACGTCGCGGCGCGGATCGCGGCGGCGCGCGAGCGGCTGCCGCGGGTCGTGCTGCCGGACCGCGAACTGCGGCGGATCGCCGGGGTGTGCGCCGCGTTCGACGTCGACGGGATGCGAGCCGACCTCGTCATCGCCCGGGCCGCGGTGGCGCACGCGGCGTGGCGCGGCGCCGTCGAGGTGGAGGAGGAGGACGTACGGGTGGGCGCCCGGCTGGCGTTGCCGCACCGGCGGCGCCGCGACCCGTTCGACGAGCCGGGGATCGACGAGCGGGACCTCGACGACGCCCTGCGCGACGGCGCGCCCGACGCGGTCCCCGGCGCGCCCCCCGACGGGGATCCCGACGACGGCGGTGACGGTCCCGGCGGTGACGGTCCCGGCGACGACGGCGGTGGCGGGCCCGACGGCGGCGGCGCCCGGCATCCCCTCCCGACGAACGGCACTTCCGCAGGACCCGGTCGGGCGAACGGGCCGCTCGCGCGTTCAGGAAGCGGCGATCCGCCCGCATCCGCACCCGCACCCGCCGCTGACGACGGGGCCGGGCAGCCGGTCCCGGCGCCGTCGGCTCCCTTCCGCGCCCGGTTGCTCGACGTTCCCGGGCTCGGCGAGGGCGCCCCCGGCCGCCGTTCCCGCGCCCGCACCGACACCGGTCGCACGGTGCGTGCCAGCGGCACCGCGCCCCGGCGCATGGCGGACCTGCACCTGGCGGCGACGGTCACGGCGGCCGCGCCCCACCAGCGCGGCCGCGGCCGTACCGGCCGGTTGCTCGTCCGCCCCGCCGACCTGCGCGGCGCGCTCCGGGAGGGCCGCGAGGGCAACCTCGTGCTGTTCGCCGTCGACGCGTCCGGCTCGATGGCGGCGCGATCGCGGATGTCGGCGGTCACCGGAGCGGTGCTGTCGCTGCTGCGCGACGCCTACCAGCGCCGCGACAAGGTCGGGCTCGTCACGTTCCGGGCCGGTGGCGCCGAGGTGGCCCTGCCGCCAACGTCGAGCGTCCCCGCCGCGCAGGCCCGGCTGGCCGAGCTCCGCACCGGCGGGCGCACGCCGCTGGCCGAGGGTCTGCTCCGCGCGCGGCGGCTGCTGGTCACCGAGCGGCTGCGCGACCCGTTGCGGCGTCCCCTGCTCGTGCTGCTCACCGACGGCCGCGCGACGGTCGCGGCCCGGCCGGGCAACGACCCGGTGCACGACGCGTGCCGGGCCGCCGGGCTGCTGGCCGCCGACGG
>JBQTJE010000102.1:0-24434 GCA_052387455.1 Pseudonocardia sp. | reverse complement strand
GCGGGCGGGCGTCCGCCCCCGCGGGGGGCCGGCCGGGGGGGCGCACGTCGAGGTGGTAGCGACCGGCCGCGCGGCTGGGCCCCGGCCGGCCGGCCGGCCGGCAGGGGTCCGGCCGGCCGGACGGCGCCGGGCAGCAGGGTCTCGGCCGGGGGTGCGGAGCTGGTCGCCCTCGGCGGCGTGGACGACGAGCGCCGTCGGTATGCGTGCGGGTGCCGCGGCCGGTCGGGGCCGCCTGGCGCGCTTCCGTACTCGTAGGAGGCTGCTGCGCAACGTCGCCGGTGGAGCCCACCGCCGCCGGTGGAGCCCACCGCCGCCGGTGAGCCCACCGCCGTCGACCCGCCGTGATCGTCGTTTCGGGGCCGGTGACCGTGTGATCCGTTGCTTGATCGTCGTCTTGGGACCATGAGCTGCGGATAGCCGGTTCATCGTCCGCATTTGATGATCATGGACGCGATCGGCGCTGAAGCGGTGATCAACACCGTCTCGACCCGCCGGGTGGCGCACCAGCTCGGGCGGCTGCCGGATCGGGCACGATGGCAGGGTCCGTCACCGTCCGAACGCCAGGAGTGTGCATGTCCCACCACCCGTTGATCCAGCATGTCGTCACGTCCGGGCACTTCCTGCTCGACGGCGAGGCGTACCCGGTCGACAACAACATGTGGTTCGTCGGCGACGAGCAGGAGGTGCTGGTCATCGACGCCTCGCACGAAGCCGACAAGATCGTCGAGGTGGTCGGCGGGCGGCGCGTGGTGGCGATCGCGTGCACGCACGCGCACAGCGACCACATCGACCAGGCGGCGGTGCTGGCCGACCGTTTCGACGCTCCCGTCCTGCTCAACGAGGCGGAGATGGTGTGGTGGGAGCTGATGTACACCGACCGCAAGCCCGACCGGGGGCTCGACGAGGGCGACGTGCTGACCGTGGCCGGGGTCGAGCTGCACGCTCTGCTCACCCCGGGGCACTCGCCGGGCGGGATCAGCCTGCACGCCCCGGCGCTGGGCACGGTGTTCGGCGGAGACACCCTGTTCGAGGGCGGGCCGGGCAACACCAGCCTGCCGCACTCCGACTTCGCCACGATCATCTCCTCGATCCGGACGAAGCTGCTGCGGCTTCCGGATGACACGCTCGTGTGCCCGGGCCACGGCGCCACCACGACGATCGGGGCCGAGGCGGCCCGGATGGACGAGTACGTCGCCCGCGGCTACTGATCCGATGGCACGATCGTTCGCACGGAGCGGGTATTGATCCTGGGTCGTGGCGGCGCTGGCGAAGCGGCGCCCTCCGGCCCTGTCCGACCTGGCTGCTCACTGCCACCGAGGCAGTCATGACGGTGCTCGATCGCGCCCGCCCGACGATCACCGGCATCGACGGCTGACGGGCGAGCGAGATGCGCCCCTGGCTGTCGAGCGCAACCGGCTCGATCTCGTGGTCGACCTGCGCTCTACAGCCCGTTGCGAGGTCGAGCCGACAGCCACCTGCGCTCCCCTGTTGCGCACGATTCGACCGCGAGCCCTACCAGCACGTCCTCATCGATCGCCGGTGTCGCGGCCTGCTGCGCCCGTGCGTGGCGCGAACAGCGTTCAGGCAAGGTCGAGAACGGTCTCGAGCGCCATGTCGACCCCCCACATCTCGGCGGGGCTGAGCTGCCCGGCAAGTTCGCCGAGTCGGGTGCCGTCGACTGCGCCGAGTTGCTCGACCAGCACCCGAGTCAACTCCCCCTGGACCTCGACCTCGGGCCGGAACGAGGCCGCTCGAGCCGATCGGGATGTCGGCGCGACGAGAACGGTCGAACGCGGCAGGAATGCGTCCGACTGCACGATCACCCCGAACCGCACGCCTGCCTGTTCATGGCCGCGACGCTCACGCAGTCGCAGCCGGTACACCTCACCACGGCGCACGGAGGTCCTCCATGAGGTCGGCGACCGCGCGCATGGAAGCCCGGTCGTCGCCGTCGGCCTCTAGTTCCGCGACCTCCGCGCTCAGCCGATGGCGATCACGCAGCCGCCTCGCCGCAGCGATCAACGCCATGCGTACCGCGTCAGAGCGGGACAGGCCAGTCGCCTCGAGCTCGTGCAGCGCGCGTTCCGCCCCGCCATCGAGCCGCACCGAGATCGCCTCCGCCACACGAGCAAAGTATCACGAATCGTGATGCATCCTGCAGTCGTCCTACCCGTTGCGGGCCGCCGCGGTTGGAGGGCGGGCCGGGCAACACCAGCCTGCCGCCGGTCGAGGTATCCATCTCCCTGATCAGGCCCCCGGGCCGGGATGAGCGTTGCGGCAGCCGCTCAGCGGGAGTCGAGCAGCGCGATGATCCGGTCGAGCTTCACACCGTGCTCGGCGAGCGTGACCGTGTGCTCGGCGAGGGTGGCCGTGTGCTCGGCGAGGGTGGCCGTGTGCTCGACCTGGGCGCCGGCGATCTCATTGAGCCGGTTGTGCTGGCGGGTCTGGGTGGCCTGGATGGTCGCGAGCATCTCGTAGATCGCCTGGACGTCGTTGTCGAGCTGCTGAACCTTGCGGGCCATCCCCCCGGCACTGGTCATGGCGGGAAGGCTACCGGCCGCGTCGCGGGCCCGGGCGCCGCTCGGCGCGGGCGCGCGCCGCTCACGCCGCGACCGCGGCGTTGCCACGCAGGCGGGCCACGATCCGGCAGCCGAGGTAGATGAGGAACGCGAGCGTGGCCACGTAGCCGGAGATCGGCAGCCCGGGGGAGAGCGACAGCAGCACCCCGCCCAGCAGCGCCACCTCGGCGAACAGCACCGCCAGCACCGTGGCGAGCAGCGGGTTGGCGGTGACCCGCGCGGCGGCGGCGCCGGGCGCGATCATCACCGACAGCACGAGGATGGCCCCGACGATCGGCACCGCCAGCGCCGTGGTGAGCCCGACGAGCACCGCGAACACCACCGACAGCAACCGCGTCGGCACCCCACGGGCCAGCGCCACACCCGGGTCGGCGCTGGTGAACAGCAACGGCCGGTAGAGCACGGCCAGCGTGCCGATCACCAGCGTGCCGACGACCGCGAGCACCGCGAGGTTGGTGGAGTCGACCGAGACGATCGAGCCGGTGAGCAGCCCGAACTTGTTCGACGCCCGCCCGCTGTAGAGCGCCAGCATCAGCACGCCGAGCCCGAGACCGAACGCCAGCACGACGCCGATCACGGAGTCGCGCTCGCGCTGGCGTAACCCCAGCAGCCCGAACACCAGGCCGGCGACGACCGCCCCGGCCAGCGCCCCCACGCCCACGCCGATCCCGATCAGCAGCGCGGCCGCGCCGCCGGTGAACGCCAGTTCCGCGGTGCCGTGCACGGCGAAGGCCATCCCCCGGGCGACGATCAGCGGTGCGAGCAGGCCCGCGACGATCCCGAGCACCGCACACGCCAGCAACGCGCTCTGCACGAACGGCTCGGCCAGCAGCTCGCCGGTGACGTCGAAGGAGAAGAGCCGTTCGAACAGCTCCATCAGGCCGGTTCCTCCCCGTGACAGCCGCCGTCGGCGCCGACGACGACGAGGCGGTCGCGCAGCCGCAGCACGTCGACGTCGGTGCGGTAGAGCTCGGAGAGCACGGCCGAGGTCAGCACCTCGTCGACGGTGCCGACCCGGAACCTGCCGTCGACGAGGTAGAGCACCCGGTCGACCATCGACAGCACCGGGTTGATCTCGTGGGTGACGAACAGCACCGCGCAGCCCGCCTCGTGGCGGCGCCGGTCGATGAGCGCGGTGACGGCGCGCTGGTGGGCGAGGTCGAGGGAGAGCAGCGGCTCGTCGCACAGCAGCACGTCGGGCTCGCCGACGACGGCCTGCGCCACCCGCAACCGCTGCTGCTCGCCGCCCGACAACCGCCCGACCGGGGCCTGCGCGTAGCCCGTGCCGCCCACCGCCGCCAGCGCGGCATCCACCCGGGCCCGGCGCTCCCGGCGCCCGCGCAGGCCGATCCCGAGCCGGTGACCGTCGAGGCCGAGCCCGACGAGATCGCGGCCCCGCAACGTGAGCTCGGTGTCGAAGGACCGCTGCTGGGGGACGTAGCCGATCGACGGGCTGCCCCGCCGCGGCGCCCGGCCTGCGACCCGCACCTCGCCCGCCGACAGCGGCAGCAGCCCGAGCAGCACCTTGACCAGCGTCGTCTTGCCCGACCCGTTCGGGCCGAGGACGGCGACGAACTCGCCCGGCGCGACGTCGAGATCGAGGCCCGTCCACAGCGTGCGGGCGCCGAACCGCACCGCGGCGTCGCGCAGCGACACCGCGCCCGTCGCGGTGCCGGCCGCGGTGCGGGCCGGGAGCACGGAGGTCACGGCGCGGTGCCCCGGGCCAGGGCCGCGGTCAGGGCGTCGATCTGGCCGCCCATCCAGGTGACGTAGTCGGTGGTGCCCGCCGGCAGGGTCTCGCTCATCTCGACGACCGGCACGCCCGCGGCCTCCGCGGCCTGGCGGACCTGGTCGGTGACCGGGGTCTGGGTCTGCGAGTTGAGGATCAGCGCGCGCACCTTCTGCGGGCCCTCGAACAGCGCCAGCGTCTGCCGGACGACGGCCGCGGGCGGGTCGGTGTCCTCCTCGACGGCCTCGGCGAACTCCTCGGGCGTGGCGTTGCGCAGGCCCGCCTGCTCGACGAGGTAGACCGGCAGCGGCTCGGTGAGCGCCACCCGGGCGCCCGGGCTGGCCGTCGCGAGGGCCTGCACCTTCGCGGACAGTTCGGTGACCTCCGCGTTGAACGCCTCGGCGTCCGCGGTGTAGGCGGCCGCGCCCGCGGCGTCGGCCGTGCCGAGGTCGGCGGCGAGGCGGGTGGCGAGCTTCTGCACGGTCGGCAGGCTGTACCAGACGTGCTCGTTGAACGCGCCGTGCCCGTGCTCGTCCTCGCCGTGCCCGTGCTCGTCCTCCGCGTGCTCCTTCTCGGCGCCTGCCTCCTCGGCCGGCTCCAGCCCGGACAGCTCGCTGACGTCGATCACGGTGGGCTGCGTGGCCGCGGTCTCGACCAGCCCCGGCATGAAGGCGTCGTAGCCGCCGCCGTTGAGCACGACGATCCGGGCGCCGCCGACGGTGAGCGCGTCGGCGGGGGTGCTCTCGTAGGAGTGCGGGTCGGCGGCCGGGTCGGTGATCAGCGACGTGACGGTCGCCCGGTCGCCGCCGACGGCCGCGGCGATGGCGCCGTAGACGTTGGTCGAGGCGACGACCGCAGGCCCGGCGGGTGCCGCCGGGGCGGTCTGGTCGGCGGGTTGCGCCGGCGCGCCGCACGCGGCGGCGAGGATCCCGGCGGTGAGGACGGCGGCCGGGGCGAGGGCGCGGCGGAGGCGCATCGGCGGGGGCTCCTCGAGATAGGATCATGAAAACCGTTGTCAGTTCACTCTAGCGGGTCGCCGCCCGTCACGGATCGCGCACTTTTCCCCATCGGCACTGAACCGTTACGGTTCGAGCGTGTCCAGGCCCCCGCACGTCCGCCGACCAGCCACGTTGGCCTCGCTGGCCGCGGAGCTGGGGGTGTCCCGGACCACCGTGTCGAACGCCTACAACCGGCCCGACCAGCTCTCTGCTCCGCTGCGCGCCCGCGTCCTGGAAGCCGCCCGGCGCCTCGGCTACCCCGGTCCCGACCCCGTCGCCCGCTCCCTGCGCACCCGCCGCGCCGGCGCCGTCGGGCTGCTGCTCACCGAGGCGCTGTCCTACGCCTTCCGCGACCCGGCCGCCACCGGCTTCCTGGAAGGGCTCGCGCTCGCCTGCGAGCACGCCGGGCAGGGGTTGCTGCTGGTGCCCGTCAGCCCCGACCAGACCGACGTCGCCGCCGTGCACCAGGCGGGCGTCGACGGGTTCGTCGTCTACTCCGTGCGCGAGGACGACCCGCACTTCCTCGCCGTGCTGGAGCGGCCCGTGCCCACGGTCGTGTGCGACCAGCCGATGAGCGTCGAGGGGGTGGACCGGGTCGGCGTCGACGACCGGGCCGCCATGCTCGCCCTCGGCCGCCACCTCGCCGGGCTGGGGCACCGCCGCATCGGCGTGGTCTGCATGCGCCTGGGCCCGCACCGCGAGGACGGGCCGGCCGACGTCGACCGCCAGGCCCGCACCACCTACCCCGTGCAGCGCGACCGGCTCGCCGGGCTGCGCGAGGGCATGGCCGAGGTGGGCGTCGACTGGGCCGAGGTGCCCGTCGTCGAGCGCTACGAGCACAGCGTCGACGCGGGCGCGGGCGCCGCCGCCGAGCTGCTCGGCATGCGCCCCGACGTCACGGCCGTCGCGTGCACCTCCGACATCCTCGCCCTCGGCGTGCTGCGCTACGCCGCCGAGCAGGAGCTGTCGGTGCCCGGCGACCTCACCGTCACCGGCTTCGACGGCGTCCCCGAGGCGGTCCGCGCCGGGCTCACCACCGTGCGCCAGCCGATGCGGGAGAAGGGGCGGGTGGCCGGGGAGCTGCTGCTCGAACGGGGCGACCGCAGCCGCCCCCGCCGGGTGGTACTGCCCACCGAGCTGCTAGTCGGCGCCACCAGCGCCGAACCGTCGTCGGCGAACCGCTGGTTCCCCGGCTGGTGACCGCACCCGGCGCCGCCGGGCGCACCCGCGGCCGCCGGGCGCACCCGCGGCCGCCGGGCGCACTTGGGCGGCACAGGTACCGCATCCCGGGCGGCGCGCCGCCCGGGTGCGGCGCGCGGGGCGGGTGGCCGGGGCGCGTGGGCGGTGCGGGTGCGGCGGGGGCTGGAGTCAGCTGCGGGCGGCGATCAGGTGTTCGAGCAGGGCGGCTACGGCTCGGGGGGCGGGGATTCGGTGGGGGGCGGCGGTTGCGCCGTCGCCGACCTTCACGCCGACGTCGCCGGCCCGCAGGCGCACGAACGCCGTCTCGTCGGTGACGTCGTCCCCGACGAACAGCACCGCGCCCGCGTCCACCCGCTCGCGCAGCACGTCCACCGCGGCGCCCTTGCTCACCGCGACCACGGCGAGGTCGAGCACGGCCTTGCCCGCGGTCGCGGCCACCCCCGGCCACGACGCGGGCCCCGCCCGCACGGCGTCGAGCACGCGGCGCCCGACGGCCGGGTCGGCGTTGCGCACGTGCACCGCGACGCCCGCCGGCTTGTCCTCCAGCAGCACCCCGGGGGCGCCGTCGACCAGGGCGTCGAGGGCGGCAAGCAGCGTTTCCTTCAGCGCGGCCTGCGCGTCGTCGAGCACGGCGGCCCCGTCGTCGAACTCCCCGCCGTGGCTGCCGACCAGCCGGATCGGCGCGCCGAACCCGGACACCGCGGCGAGATCGGCGAGCCCGCGCCCGGACACCAGCGCGACGGTGACGTCCGGCAGCGTCGCCAGCTTGCCGACCGCGGCCGCGGCGGCGGGCAGCGGTCGCGCCGCCGACGGGACCTCGACGATCGGGGCGAGCACCCCGTCGAAGTCCAGGGCGACGAGCAGTCGCGGCACCGCGGCCAGCGCGTCGATCGCGTCGTGCAGGGTCGGCGGGTTCGGCGGGGTCGGCGGGGTCGGCGGGGTCGGCTCAGCCACGCCCGGCCTCCTGTTTCTCGGGGGCGGGCTCCGGGGCGGGGTGCTCGGGCGCGGGCAGGCCCCGCGCGCCGAGGAACGACCGGGCCCAGCGGTCGACGTCGTGGGTCAGCACCTGCCGGCGCAGCGCCCGCATCCGCCGGCGGGCCTGCGCCTGCGGCATCGTGAGCGCGGCGTACAGGGCGTCCTTGACGCCGTCGGTGTCGTGCGGGTTGACCAGCAGCGCCTCGCGTAGCTCGATCGCCGCGCCGGCGAACTCCGAGAGCACCAGCACGCCGCCCTCGTCGGACCGGCAGGCGACGTACTCCTTCGCGACCAGGTTCATCCCGTCGCGCAGCGGCGTGACCAGCATGACGTCGGCGGCGAGGAAGAACGCCACCAGCTCGTCGCGCGGCAGCGACTGGTGCAGGTAGTGCACCGCCGGGTGCCCGACCCGGGCGTACTCCCCGTTGATCCGGCCGACCGACTGCTCGATGTCGTTGCGCATCTTCTGGTAGTGCTCCACCCGCTCCCGGCTGGGCGTGGCGAGCTGGATCATCACGGCGTCGTCGGCGTCGATGCGGCCCTCGACGAGGAGCTCCTCGAACGCGCGCAGCCGCACGTCGATGCCCTTGGTGTAGTCGAGACGGTCGACGCCCAGCACGATGCGCCCCGGGTTGCCCAGGTCGACCTTGATCTGCTTGGCGCGCTCGATGACGTCGGGGTCGCGGGACAGCTCGTCGAGGTGCGCGGAGTCGATGGAGATGGGGAACGCCCCGAGCTTGACGGTGCGCCCGCCCGTGACGACCTCGTTGCGTGCGCCGGCGGTGGCGCCGCAGAGGCGGATGGCGAGGCTGCGGAAGTTGCGCGCGCCGCCGGGGGTGTGGAATCCGACGAGGTCCGCGCCCAGCAGGCCCTCGGTGATCGCGCGGCGCCACGGCAGCTGCAGGAACAGCTCGGTGGGCGGGAACGGGATGTGCAGGAAGAAGCCGATCCGCAGGTCCGGACGCAGCGCCCGCAGTGCCGAGGGCACGAGCTGGAGCTGGTAGTCCTGGATCCAGACGGTCGCGCCCGGCGCGGCCACCTCGGCGACGGCCTCGGCGAAGCGCTGGTTGACCCGCACGTAGGCCTGCCACCAGTGCCGGTGGTACGCGGGCGTGGCCACGACGTCGTGGTAGAGCGGCCAGAGCGTGCTGTTGGAGAAACCCTCGTAGTACTCCGCCACCTCCTGCGCGCTCAGCGCCACCGGGTGCAGCTGCAGGCCGTCCTCGACCAGTGGCTCGACCTGGGCGTCCGCGAGGCCCGGCCAGCCCACCCAGGCGCCCTCGCGGCTGCGCAGCATCGGCTCCAGCGCCGTGACCAGGCCACCGGGGCTGCGCTTCCAGCGCTGCGAGCCGTCGGGAAGCTTCTCCAGGTCGACGGGCAGGCGGTTGGCCACGACGACGAACTCGGCGGTACCGAGAGTCACGCTCTACCTCCTCGCCCGGGTGGGCGGGATGCCGCTCACCCGGGCTCGGAGCCTACTGCCGCCGCGACACCCGTGCCCGGCTCAGCGGATCCGCAGGGCGTAGATCTGGACGATGGCGAAACCGGCGCGCCCTGACCCGGATCGCCGCGGGGCCTACCCTGCACCGCATGCGTCTGATGCGAACCGGTGTCGTGGTGCTGGCCGTGGTCGGGATCGCCGGCACGGCGGCCGAGCTCGCCGCCGCGCGGCACTGGGGGCTGCCCGTGCAGTTCGTGCCGTGGGTGTCGCTCGCGCTGCTGGCGCTCGCGCTCGTGCTGCTCGGGTTGCTGCGCCGCCGCGCGGCCGCGCTCGTGCGCGTCATCGGTGTGCTCGTCCTGGGCGCGTCGGGCTTCGGGGTGTACATGCACCTGGCCACCAACCTCGCCGCCGGCGCCGCCACCCGCCCGGACTGGGCCCAGCTCCCGCCGTCCACGCAGTGGTGGCTCGCCGCGTCGCAGTCCGTGGGCGACACCCCGCCGTTCGCCGCCGGCGCGCTGGGCTACGCGGCCGCGCTGGTGCTGCTCGCGACCGTCGGGCTGCGGCGGCCCGCCCCGGCGCAGGTGCAGGACACCGAGCCCCTGCCCGTCGCCGACTAGGATCGCGACGACGCCGGTGTAGCTCAGTGGTAGAGCAGCTGTCTTGTAAACAGCAGGTCGTCGGTTCGATCCCGACCGCCGGCTCCAGGTCGGGTGGCGGGGCGCCACGGCGTCTGGTGACGACCGCCCACTCGTTGAACGCGTCGGTCTCGCGTCTGGGCACGTCGGCCGCGCTGAGCGGCGGCCGGGCGTTCATGATCGTCCATTGGGGACGGCGAGCCGTGGAGGACGCGGTCGGGGATCCGCAACCGGTGATCATGGGCTCGCCGACGGCACTGGTCGAGGTGCCCGCCGCCGGTCACCGAGCCACGGCTGCCCGCATCGGTGCGGCCGCCGGCGAGCTGTGTGGCGGCCTGGGTGTCGCGGACGGTCCAGTAGCTGCGGACGGCCTGGTCGAAGGCGTCGGGCGGGAGTGCGATCGTCTACTCCGGGAGCGAGTCGAGGCCGTAGAGGCGCAGGGCGACAGCGGTTGCCGCATCCACGTCGCGACGGTCGAACGCCGCGGCCAGCGCCGCCGCGTCCTCGGCCGGGACGTCGCCGATCCGGGGGATCCGGATGCGTCGCAGGTACTGCGCCTGGAACCGCAGGGTGCCGCCGCGCATCTTCACGCAGTAGGCCTCGACGAACGCCGTGGCGACCCGGGACAGCAGCAGCCCGCCGAGCACCCGCAGGTCCCAGCCGCTGGAGGTGACGAAGTACAGGTTGTGGTGCGGGTAGGTCCGGCCCTCGCCCGTGGGCGCTACAGCGTCCCGGTGAAGAAGACCGGCTCGTTGAACGTGTCGGTCACCGCGACCTGCAACGGCCCCGTCGTGCCGTCCCTGACCTGGAACCGGAACGGCACCGCCAGTTGCTGCCCGACCGCGACGTCCTGCGTCGGCAAGAAGCTGTCGTCGAACACCTGCTGCGCCGGCGCGCCGGCGACCGTCGCGTTCGTGCTGATCAGCACCGCGCCCACCGGGGCCGAGGTGTTGTTCGTGATCGTCACTGTCACCTCGTAGGCCGTGTTCCCGCGGGACACCACGAACTCGTTGGACGGCTCGTACGGCTGCGGAGCCGACACGCTGATCGCCAGCCCTGAGGCGTAGGTGAACGTCTCGCCGATCGCGACCGTGCCGCCCTCACGAGCCTGGTCCACCGCATTCACGCCGACCCCGACCAGTGCCACGCAGCCGACGAAGCCGAGCACGGGGACGAGCACGAAGGCCAGCAGCACCCACGGCCACACCTTCCGCCTCGGCGGCGAAAGCAGGTGCGCCTGCGGCGGGTAGGGCTGCGCGTACGGGTGATGGGGCGGCTGCGGGGACTGGCGGACGTCGACACGGCGAAGCCGGGCCGGCGCCGGCTGGCTACGCTCGCGCCATGCGAGGCCCGGATGGCTGACGCCGACGACGTCCGGCGGGTGGCGCTCGGGCTCGGGGGCGTCGAGGAGATCGAGAGCGACGGCTTCGACTTCCGCGTGGGCGGCAGGGGTTTCGTGTGGTCCTATCCCGAGCGCGGGGCGGGGCGGCGGCGGGTCATCCGCACCGACGTCGCGGTGCTGTACGTCGGGGACGAGGCGGAGAAGCAGGCGTTGCTGCTCGGCGAGCCGGAGCTGTTCTTCACCACGCCGTCCTACGACGGTCTGCCGCTGGTGATGGTGCGGCTCGACGGGCTCGGGGTGGCGCGGCTCGCGGAGCTCGTCACCGACGCCTGGCAGATGCGCCGCCCCCCGGCCTGACCGGCACCGGCGAGGCCCCTGGGCGGGGCTCCTCGTCGGGGCGGGGTCAGACGCGGGTGCGGCGGTGCAGGCGCGGCAGGTCGCGGCCGAACGACCAGCACAGCGACGCGAGCGCGACCGCGACGAGGGCGGTGGTGATCTCCGGGGCCAGCACGCCCGCCGCGGCGACGACGAGCACCACGCCCTGGACGGCGGCGACGGTCTTGGCGGCGTAGCTGGGCGGCAGCGTCGCGCGCAGCCACGGCCACGCGTACCCGGCCAGCACGAACACGTAGCGCATGGCGCCGATCGCGAGCACCCACGCCCCGAGCACAGGGGCGACGTGCACGCTGAGCACGGCGACGAGGAACGCGTCGACCTCCATGTCGAAGCGGGCGCCGGTGGCCGAGGCGGTGCCGGTGCGCCGGGCGACCCGGCCGTCGACGGCGTCGAGGGCGAGTGCCACCGCGGCGAGGCCGACCAGCGCGGGCACCGCGGTCGCGCCGGTGACCAGCCCGTCGACGACCAGTGCCGTGACCCCGCCGACGAGCACCGCCCGCCCGAGCGTGACGTGGTCGGCCGGGCCGGGGGTGGCGCCGCGCAGCGCCCGGGTCAGCAGCCACAGGAGCGCGGCGACGTAGACGAGCCCGGCGAGCATCCCGGCCGGGCCGAGCCCGGCGCCGGCCGCGAGCGCGGCCAGCAGGACGGCCGCGGCGACCACCGCGAGCACCTGATGCGGCGCGGCCGCCGGCGCTAGTGTGCCGGTGGTGTCCCTGCCCGCGCCCCTGCCCGTGTTCCGGGTCGTCGTGTGCCCCATGCCGTCAACACGTACCCGCGACGCGGACGGTTCGACACCGGTTGCGGCGTGAGCGGCCCGGCCCGCGCGTTCTGGGTGCGGACCCCGGGCGTGGGCGAGATCCGCGACGTGGCGCTGCCCGACCCGGGACCCGACGACGTCGTGGTGCGCACGCTGTACACGGGGGTGAGCCGCGGCACCGAGACGCTCGTCTTCCGCGGCGGCGTGCCGCCGAACCAGCACGCGGCGATGCGGGCGCCGTTCCAGGAGGGCGATTTCCCGGGGCCGGTGAAGTACGGCTACCTCGCCGTGGGCGTCGCCGAGACCGGGCCGCTCGCCGGGCGCACGGTGTTCTGCCTGCACCCGCACCAGACCCGGTTCGTCGTCCCGGCGGCGGCACTGACCCCGGTGCCCGGCGACGTGCCGGCAGCGCGGGCGGTGCTGGCGGGCACCGTCGAGACCGCGGTGAACGCGTTGTGGGACGCCGCGCCGCTGGTCGGGGACCGGATCGCCGTGGTGGGGGCGGGGATGGTCGGGTGCGCGGTGGCGGCGCTGCTTGCGGGCGTGCCGGGCGCGCGGGTGGAGCTGGTGGACGTCGACCCGGCGCGCGCCCAGGTCGCCGCGGCGCTGGGGGTCGGGTTCGCCACGCCGGACGGGGCGGCGGGGGACTGCGACCTCGTCGTGCACGCCAGCGCCACCTCCGCGGGACTGGCCCGGTCGCTGGAGCTGCTCGCCGTCGAGGGCGAGGTGCTGGAGCTGAGCTGGTACGGCGACCGGCCCGTGACGGTGCCGCTGGGCGAGGGGTTCCACGCCCGGCGGCTCACGGTCCGCGCCAGCCAGGTCGGCACGGTGTCGCCGCGGCGGGCGCGGCGCGGGTTCGCCGGGCGGATGGCGCTGGCGCTGCGGTTGCTCGCCGACCCGCGCTTCGACGCGCTGGTCAGCGGCGAGTGCGCGTTCGCCGACCTGCCCGCGGTGCTGCCCCGGTTGACGAGCGGTGAACTGGCGGCGCTCTGCGTCCGTGTCACCTATAACGGCACGTAGACGACAGGGGCACCCGTTGTTCAGCATCACGGTCCGCGACCACGTCATGGTCGCCCACAGCTTCCGCGGCGAGGTCTTCGGTCCGGCCCAGCGGCTGCACGGCGCCACCTTCGTCGTGGACGCGACGTTGCGGCGCCCCGACCTCGATGCCGACAACATCGTCGTCGACATCGGCCTGGCCACCGCGCAGCTCGGCGAGGTGCTGGCCGACCTGAACTACCGCAACCTCGACGACGAGCCCGAGTTCGCCGGCGTCAACACCTCCACCGAGTTCCTCGCCCGCCTGATCGCCGACCGGCTCGCGGCGCGGGTGCACGCCGGGGCGCTCGGCGAGGGCGCGCGGGGGCTGACGGCGATCGCGGTGACGCTGCACGAGTCGCACGTCGCGTGGGCGAGCTACGAGCGGGCCCTGTGACCAGGCCGGGGAGGGTCGTGCACGTGGTGCTGCCCGGCGACGTCGACGACCCGGCGCGGCCCAGCGGCGGCAACGTCTACGACCGGCGGGTGTGCCGCGGCCTTGCCGCCGCGGGCCGGGCGGTGCGCGAGCACGCCGTCGCGGGCCCGTGGCCGCGCCCCGGTGCGGGCGCCCGCCGGGAGTTGGCGGCGGTGCTGGCCGCGGTCCCGGCGGGGGAGACGGTGGTGCTCGACGGGCTCGTCGCGTGTGGGGTGCCCGACGTCGTCGGCCCGCACGCCGCCCGGTTGCGGCTGGCGGTGCTCGTGCACCTACCGCTCGGCGACGAGGCGGGGCTCGACCCGGCGTCGGCCGCGGACCTGGCCGCCCGCGAGGGGTACACGCTGCGCGCTGCCGCGACGGTCGTGGCGACCAGCGCGTGGGCGGCCCGGCGGATCGCGGCGCTGCACGGGCGCGCCGCGCACGTCGTCGCGCCGGGGGTGGACCCGGCCCCGGTCGCGCCGGCCGAGGCGGGCGGCACGCGGTTGCTGTGCGTCGGCTCGATCACCCCGACGAAGGGGCAGGACCTGCTGGTCGAGGCGCTGGCCCGGGTCGCCGACCGGGACTGGACGTGCCGATTCGTCGGCCCGCTGACCCGCGACCGGGCGCACGCCGCCGCGGTGGCGGCGCTGGTGCGCGCGCACCAGCTCGATGACCGGGTGGAGCTCACCGGGCCCCTCACCGGTGCCGACCTCGACGCGGCCTACGCCCGGGCCGACCTGCTCGTGCTGCCCTCGCGGCGCGAGACCTACGGCATGGTCGCCACCGAGGCGCTGGCCCGCGGCGTCCCGGTGCTGGCGGCCGCGGTCGGCGGGGTGCCGGAGACGCTGGGGGAGGCCGTCGTGCCCGGGCTGCTCGTCGCCCCCGAGCCGGGCGCGCTGGCCGCGGCGCTGCGCCGCTGGCTCGACGACGGCGAGCTGCGCCGTGCCGCCCGAGCCGCGGCCGCCCGCCGCCGCCCGGGCCTGCCGGGCTGGGACAGGACGGCCCGGCGACTGGCGGAGGTGCTCGCGTGACGGCCCCGGCGCTGCGGGTGCTCGGCGGGGTGGGCGTGCTCGTGCTGGTCGCCGTGCTCGGCGCGGACCCGGTGCTCGACGCCCTGCGCGCGCTCGACACCGCGACGGTCGCCGCGGCGCTGGCGCTCGGCCTGCTCGCCACGGTGTGCGGCGCCTGGCGGTGGTGCCTGGTCGCGCGCGGCCTGGGCCTGCGCCTGCCGCTGGGCACCGCGGTCGCCGACTGCTACCAGGCGCAGCTGCTCAACTCGGTGCTGCCCGCGGGCGTGCTCGGCGACGTCGGCCGCGCCGTCGGGCACGGCCGCCGGGCGGGCGACGTCGGCCGCGGGGTGCGCGCGGTGGTGCTGGAACGGCTGGCGGGCCAGGTCGTGCTCGGCGCCGTCGCCGTCGGGGTGCTGGTCGCCGAGCCGTCGTTGCTGCGGGTGCTGCCCGTGCCCGGCTGGGCGCTCGGCGCGGCGGTGCTCGCCGCGGTGGCGCTGGCGGTGGCGTGGCGGCGACGCACCCGAACGCCCCCGGCGCTCGCCGGCGTGCGCCCGGCCCTCGCGCCCGGGGTGCTGGCGCTCTCGGCGGCGGCGCTCGCGTGCCACCTCGCCACGTTCGTCCTCGCCGCGCGGGTCGCGGGCGCCACCGCGCCGATCGCCGCGCTGCTGCCGCTGCTCGTGGTGGCGCTGCTCGCGATGGGGCTGCCGCTCACCGTCGGGGGCTGGGGGCCGCGGGAGGCCGCCGCGGCCGGTGCGTTCGGCGTGGTCGGTCTCGGCGCGGCCCAGGGGCTGGCCACCGCCGTCGTCTACGGGGTGCTCGGGCTGGTCGCGGTGCTGCCGGGCGCGGCAGTGCTGGCGCTCAGAGGTACCCGGCGAACGACCGCACCAGATTCGCCAGCACCGCCGCTCCCTTCGCCGCGGTCGCCAGCGTTGGCCGTCCCACCACCCCCGATGTCGTGTACGCCTGCATTCCGCGGCTCAGCAGGTGGCGGCGGTCGTCGGCGAGCTCGTCGCGCAGTGGCGGTCTGACGAGATGGGGGTGCGCGTGCAGCAGGATCGAGGTCTCCAGTTCCCCGGCGTGCATGTCGGCGAGCACGGACGTCTCGCAGCCGGCGGCGGCGCGGGCGTCGGCCCAGTCCAGCTCGTGCGGGAACAGCGCCAGCCGCGGCGGCGACACCTCCTGCACCACGTGGCCGAGCACGTAGTTGCCGCCGTGGGCGTTGACGAGCACCAGGAGCTCGACGCCCGCACGGTGCACGCAGGCCGCGACGTCGCGCACCACCGCGGCGAGGGTGGCCGCGGAGATGCTCACCGTCCCGGCCCACGCGGCGTGCTCCTGGGAGCAGGAGATCGTCAGCGGCGGGAGCAACCGCACCGGGTACGCGGCGGCGATCTCGCGCGCCAGCGCCGTCGCGACGAGGGTGTCGGTGTTCAGCGGCAGGTGCGGGCCGTGCTGCTCGTGGCTGCCGATCGGCAGCAGCGCGACCAGCGCGCGGCCGGGATCGTCGAGGGTGGTGTCGGCGGGCAGCACGTCCATCGCGGGCGAGGTTCTCACGGATCGACGGACAGGGGCAGCTGATGCAGGACGTGATGATGGCCGAGATAGCGGAGTCGGAGCTGGTGACGGCCAGCGGCCGGTTCCGCGCGGTGGCGTTCCGCGACGGGGGCCACGAGCACCTCGCCCTGGTGCGCGGCGACCCGCGGGGCGTGCCGGGGGTGCTCGTGCGGATGCACTCGGAGTGCCTCACCGGCGACGTCTTCGGCGCGCTGCGCTGCGAGTGCGGGGCGCAGCTGCGCTCGGCGCTGCACGCGATCGTCGCCGAGGGCTGCGGGGTGCTGGTGTACCTGCGCGGGCACGAGGGACGCGGCATCGGGCTGGTCGCGAAGACCCGGACCCACATCCTCCAGGACACCCAGGGCCTGGACACGATCGACTCCGCGACCGCGCTCGGCCTGCCGGTGGACGTCCGCGATTTCGGCGCGGCCGCCCGGGTGCTCGCGCACCTCGGGATCGACTCGGTGCGGCTGCTGTCGAACAACCCCGACAAGGTGCACGCCCTGGTCGAGCACGGCATCGACGTCGTCGGGCGGGTGCCGCTGCTGGAGCCGGTGAACGCGCACAACGTTCGCTACCTCACCGCCAAGCGCGACCGGTTCGGCCACGACCTCCCGCATCTGGACGCGGTCGGGCCGTGATCCTGCGACCGCTGGGCACCGCACTCGCGAGCGTCGTCGTGCTCGCGGCGCTGCTGCTGCCCGCCGACCTGGCGCTGGTGACGCCCGCGGCGTTCGCGCGGGTGCCGGTCGAGCTGCTCGCCGGGCTCGCGCTGCTGCTGGTGCTGCGCGGGCGGGCCCGGCGGGTCGCAGCGGTGCTCGGCGGGGTGGCCGTCGGCCTGCTCGTGGTGCTGAAGCTGCTCGACGCCGGGTTCCGCGCCGCGCTCGCCCGCCCGTTCGACCCGGTGCTGGACTGGCGCCTGCTCGACGACGCCGCGGCGTTCGTGGAGGGCTCCGCCGGGGCGCTCGCGGCCGCCGGCGCGGTGGTGGCCGTCGTGGTCGCGGTGCTGGGCGTGCTCGCGGCCGGGGTGCTCGCGGTGCGGGCGCTCGGCCGCGCGACCACCGCGCACCCCCGTCGATCCGCGGTGCTGCTCGCGGCGGGCGCGGTGGTCTGGGTGGTGTGCGCGCTGCTCGGCGCCGCGCTCGTCCCCGGCCTGCCGGTCGCCGACCGGGGCTCCTCGACCCTGCTGGCCGACCGCGCCGTGCTCGTCGGCGACCGGCTGCGCGACGGTGAGGTGTTCGCCGCGCAGCTCGCCGCCGACGCCTTCCGCGACACCCCCGGCGAGCAGCTGCTCACCGGGCTGCGCGGCAAGGACGTCGTGGTCGCGTTCGTCGAGAGCTACGGCCGCGACGCGGTGCAGGACCCGGAGCTGAGCGTCGCCACCACGCTCGCCGACGGCGACCGCACGCTCGCCGCGGCCGGGTTCGCCGCCCGCAGCGGCTACCTCACCTCGTCCACCGCGGGCGGGGCGAGCTGGCTGGCCCACGCGACCCTGCTGTCCGGGACCTGGGTCGACAACCAGCAGCGCTACGACACGTTGCTCGCCGGCGAGCGCCTCAACCTGCCGCGCGCGTTCGCGAAGGCGGGCTGGCGCACCGTCGGCGTCATGCCCAACACGACGATGCCGTGGCCGCAGGGGCAGGCCTTCTACGGCTACGACCGGCTCTACGACTTCGCCGGCCTGGGCTACCGCGGCCCCAGCTTCAGCTGGTCGGCGATGCCCGACCAGTACACCCTCGCGGCGTTCGAGCGGTTCGAGCGCGCCGCGGACGGCCCGGTGATGGCCGAGATCGCGCTCGTGTCCAGCCACGCCCCGTGGGCGCCGCGGCCCCGTCTGGTCGGCTGGGACCAGGTCGGCGACGGCTCCGTGTTCGACACGATGGCCGCCCCCGGCGACGACACCGACGTCATCCTCACCCGCGACCCCGTCCGCGTGCGAGCCGACTACCGCGCCGCCGTCGAGTACTCGCTGTCGACGCTGGTCTCCTACGTGCAGACCCACGGCGACGACGACCTCGTGCTCGTCCTGCTCGGCGACCACCAGCCCGCGCCGGTGGTCACGGGCGAGGGCGCGAGCCGCGACGTGCCGGTGACGGTCGTGGCCCGCGACCCCGCCGTTCTCGACAGCATCGCCGGCTGGGGCTGGACGCCGAGCATGCGCCCCGCCCCGGACGCCCCGGTGTGGCCGATGGACGCCTTCCGGGACCGGTTCCTCACCGCGTTCGGCCCCGGACCCCGGTCGAGATAGACCTCACGTACGCGGACCGTCGCCGCGGCGTGCGCCAGGTCTATCTCGCGCGGGCCCGCGCCGGCCGGGGCTCAGCCGGCCAGCGCGTACCGGTGCGCCGCCGCGGTGACCGCGGCGACGATCTCCAGCTCGGCGGCGTCGCGCGGGCCGGGGACCAGCACCATCCCGCGGCTCACGCGCAACCCGGCCAGCGGGTGCGCGACCGCCCACCCCTTGGCCAGGGCGTCGTAGGCCAGGTCGTCGGGCAGCACGAGGTGCAGGCTCGCGTCGGGCTCGGGGTGCTGGTGGGCGAACTCCCCGGTGCCCGGCAGCACGAACGCCGCGTCGGGGCCCGTGGCGGTCGCGCGGTCCAGCAGCAGCGCGCGGGTGCCCTCGACGCCGACGCCGGTGGGCCCGGTCGTCACGCCGTCGAACGCGGCGAGCCGCGCCCACAGCTCGGTACGCAGCGCGGCCGGGGGGTGCGGCGGGGCCTGGTGCTGCGGGACCGTCGCGGTCACCGCGACCGGCGGGCCCGCGCGCACCGGCAGCGGGCCCCGCAGCGCGGGCCAGCGCGGCTCGTCGCCGTCGGGCAGCGGGTTCTCGCCGTGCTCGCGCAGGAAGTCGAGCCGCCCGGCCAGCCACGTCCCCACGTCGCCGACGACCTTGCCGGCGAGCTGCTCCCCGCCCTCCGCGCGCACCGCCCACAGCGGCGCACCGCTCTCCTGCGCGAGCCAGTCCCAGGTGCGGGCGAGCAATGGCGCCGGGGTGCGCGGGTCGGCGTCGGCGTGGGCGAGGAACACCGGCATCCCGGCGAGCGCCCCGCGCGCCATCGGCACCCCCGTGTCGACGGGCAGCGCCCCGTAGAGCAGCACGCCGCCCGCGAACCGGTGCGGCGCGCCCAGCAGCAGCGCGCCGGCGACCGTCACGCCGTCGCGGAAGCCGAGCAGGAGCACCGGACGCTCGGGGTCGCCCTCGCCGTCGAGCCAGTCGAGGAACCACCGGCAGGTGGCGGCGAGGTCGTCGGGCTCCGGGCGCTCGCCCTCGCGGTACCAGCGGTAGCCGGTGCCGTGCTGCACCGGGGCGCGCACCGCGGTGTACGCCACCGGGCCGTGCGGCAACCACGGTGAGATCTCGATCATCGAGTGCTCGCTGGTCCCGTTGCCGTGCAGCGCCACCACCAGCGGCGCCGACGGGTGCGTCGTGCCCCAGCGGGCCACCATCGGCTCGTCGCCGGGGGTGGCCGCCAGCCGGTCGCGCAGGTCCATCGACCCTCCCTCCCGCCGGTGACCGCACGGTAGATGCTGGCGGGGCGCGGCCCGTCTCAGTTCGAGACACGCGGGTTCGGGAAGCGCGGGTGTCGCCTGCCCGGGTGAGTTCGCCGCCCCCGGCCGAGCGGGCGTGTTAGAACGGCGCGGTGGGCGTCACCGCCGGTCCGGACGTCACGGGTCCGGGCAAGCGCGGCCGCCGCCAGCAGTTCCCCGATCCCGCCGGGGGCCCGGTCGCGGCGTTCGCGCACGCGCTGGTGACGCTCAAGCTCGCCGCGGGCGACCCGTCCTACGAGCGCATGCGCACCGAGCTGGGCGCGATCGCCTCCCGGTCGGCGCTGTCGGCCGCGGCGCGCGGGCGCGACCTGCCGTCGTGGGAGACGACGTGGGAGTTCGTCCGCTGCCTCGCCCCGCCCGGCGCCGACCTCGACGCGCTGCGGGCGGACTGGCGAGCCCGCCGGGACCGGGCCGCGGCGGCCGCGGCGAGCGTCCCGGCAGCGGTGGGCCCGGTGGTCGCGGCGAGCACGGGGCCAGCGGGCGCGGGCGCGGGGCCGGCGAGCGCGGGGCCGGCGGGCGCGGGCGCGGGGCCGGCGGTGGGCGCGGGGCCGCCGCGCCGTCTCCGGGAGCGGCGGCTGGTGCTGCTCGGGCTGCTCGTCGGGGCGACGGTCGGCGGGCTGCTGTGGCTGCTGGTCGCTGCCGCCGAGCCGGATCCGCCGCCGCTCGCCGGGGACGTCGCGGCGTTCGCGGGCGACGTCACCTACCCCGACGGCACGGCGGTCGAGGTGGGCAGCCGGTTCGTCAAGACCTGGGAGCTGCGCAACGTGGGAACGGTGCGCTGGACGGGGCGTTTGCTCCAGCGCCTGCCCGGGGCCGCGGGCGCGGGGTGCGCCACCCCCGAACGGGTGCCGGTGCCCGACACCGCACCCGGCGCCACCGTGCGGGTGAGCGTGCCCGTCCAGGCGCCGCCCGTCGCGGGGGCCTGCGTCGTGCACTGGAAGATGGTCGACGAGCAGGGCCGGGCGTGGTTCCCGCTGGCCCGCCCGGTGTTCTTCGACGTCCGGGTCGTCGCGGCCCCCTGAGCTGCGGGATCAGTCCTGGTCCAGGGCGACGGCCAGCAGTTCGGCCGCGGGTGTGCGCGCCGCGTCGGCCGCGGGGCGGCTCAGGTAGCACTCGGCGTGGTACCAGCCGTCGGCCTCCTTGCCCGCCGGGTCCAGGCCGCGGCGGGCGACGTCGGCGTTCGCGGCCCGGTACTCGTCGTGGTCGGCGAAGCGGCGCTGGCGCAACGTCCCGGGCAGCCGCTCGGTGACCAGGCCGTGCTCGGCGAGCACGGCGGCGACCTCGGCGTAGTCGAAGACGCGCAGCACGAAGACAGCCAGCCACGGCGCGTTCGCGGCGGGGATCGCCCGCAGCAGCCGGTCGAACGTCCGCGGGCCAATGTAGCCCACCCCGCCGGTGCAGATCACCAGCCCGACCGCGGCCAGGCCCGCGACCAGCGCCGCCGACGGCTCGGCCGCCTCCAGGTCCTCGCCGAAGCCGCCGGCCAGCAGCCCGGCACGGACCGCGTAGTCGATCGCGGGGGCGGCGGCGTCCAGGCCGAGCACGCGCAGGCTCGGGCGGCGCCTGCGCGCGGAGAAGTACGCCCGGTCGGCCGCGACGAGGTCGGCGGAGGTGAGGTCGTCGAGGTCGGCGTAGCGATCCCCGAGATCGTCGAGGTTCACGTCGTGGCGCAGCAGGGCGGCGTTGATGCCATAGGAACAGCAGACGTCGAGGACCGCTCGCGGGCGGCGCGCAGCCACGGTCGCCTCCACGACGGGCAGTGCGCGCTGCGGGATCTGGTAGTCCAGCGGCAGCAGCGCCCGGTAGTAGGCGCGCGGATCCGGCTGGTGGTAGATCTCGGTGAAGTCGGCCTTGCGCGTACCGATCAAAGCCCCGTCGTCGAGCATCGAGACCCCCTTCGGGTCGGTGCCCCCGGGTGGTTGACCACCCGATCATCCCCGCTCTGCCCTGCTCAGCAACTCGTGGAGCTCGCCGACGGCCTCGCGCAGCCGCTCGGCGAAGGTCGACATCTGCGCGCTCACCGCCCGCGGAGTGCTCAGGTAGAGATCGAACCGGGTGGGCATCAGGGCGTACCCGACACCGATGCACTTCGCGCTCGTCGACCCGAAACCGAAGAACTGCACCGCCGGTGAGGGCACCGCGCTCGTGCTCAGGTAGTCGTCGCGCAGGACCGTCCAGCCGGGGCTGTCGTAGAGCGCGAGCGGCTCGGTGACGCCCAGCTCGGCGCCCCGGCGGCGCTGAATCAGCTGCAGCTCCCACAGGTGCTGCTCGGGGGCGTCGCCCACCTGGCACTCGCGGGCCCGCGCGACGTGCGCGTCGGCCGCGGCGCGCAACGCCGCGACACGGGCGGCATCGTCGACGGCCGGGTCGTCCATCGCGGCGACGAACGCGACGACCTCCGGGGTCACCACGCGCATCGCCTCGGTGCGACCGTGGTGGTAGCGGCGGGTGGCGATGGACTCGTAGGTGGCGCCGAGGTGGCCCTTGGCCCGCTGGTGGGCGAGCTGGAACGCGAGCTGGGCGAACGCGTCGGGCGAGCAGCGCAGCTCCTTGGCGGTCTGCGCGGTGAAGTCCTCGACCGACACGGTCATGGTGGCGGTGTCGGCGGCGTAGTCGGCGAAGGCCTTCCCGGCGGCGGCGACGTCGGCGCGCAGCGCGTCGTCGAGGACGAACTCCAGCTCCACCGGCACCGGCACGCCCTGGGCGCGGGCGCCCGAGCGGGCGGAGTGCTCCTCGCCGGAGATGGCGAGCAGCGCGTCGATGAACCCGACGATCGTGGTGCCGTCGAGCTTGCAGTGCTCGCCGTTGATCCCGGCCGACCCGTCGGCGAACACGACGAGCGTGACGGCCTTGTCGAACCAGCGGTTGGCGCTCTCGCCGTGCAGGAGCTGGTCGCACGCCGCGTGCGCGCTCGCCGGCGCCACGTCCTCCAGGCTCACGCAGAACAGCGCGGACTCGACGGCGTCGAGCAGCTCGGCGTTGCCCGGCAATTCGCGCAGCGTGGCCCGGTTCGCGGCCCACTGCGCGCGGGCCTTCGTCGTGAGGTGCCCGACGCCCGGGCCGGGCGCGGTGGCGGCGTCGAGCACGGCCGCCAGTCCCGCGCGCAGCTCGTCGAGGGTGTGCGGGTCGCCGTCGGGGCCCAGGACGTCGAGCCGGAAGATCCGGCCGCGGCGCAGCACCAGGATGTGCCGCTCGGGCGACGGTCCCGGGTGCTCGTCGCTGTAGGGGGTGCGGACGGTGTCCATCTCCGCACCCGGGATGCGCGTAGCCGAGAACAGGTAGCGGTTCTGCTCCATCGACAGCGGCTGCCCGCGCAGCAGCTCCGGCGCCAGCTCCTCGCGGTCGACGAGGCCCTTGAACGCCAGCGCGCCCGCGACCAGCCCGGCCGCCCGGTCCAGCTGCGACTGCCCGGTGTCCTGGAACAGGAAGAAGAAGTTGGCATTGAGCGCGATCCGGTCGCGCCGGCCGAGGTAGCGGTAGGGCCAGAACACGTCGAGCCAGCTGTGCGCGCCCGCGTCGAACTCGGCGAGTGCTGCGTGCAGCGTGCGGGCGGGGCCGTCCGGGGTGAGGAACTCGGCCACGGCGGTCTCGGTGGCGGTGCGCTCGTCGGCGGTGAGCAGCGGCGCGCACCAGCGCAGGAACCGCGCGCAGCTGTCCTCCAGGGTGGGCAGTGGCACCCGCGGGAGGGCGTCCTCGTTTCCGAACGTGCGGGGGGACAGGTCGGTCGCCATGAGGTGCACTCCGGTCAGTTCTGACTGTTTCGGGGGAAGACTAGATGAGCAGGCCGTCGACCGGTGCAACGCGGTCCTGCGCGGCCAGGTGCGCGGACGTGACGCGACCGAAGAGCTGCCGCGTGCGGGCCACCGTGCCCATGACGTCCGGCCGCTCGCTGTAGGCGAAGATCGCGGTGTGCCGGGGGACGGCGCCGGTGACGGTGGTGACCCGGTGCAGCGAGTACCGGCCGGTGAACAGCTGCAGGTCGCCCGGGCGCAGCGTCAACCGCCGCACGAACCGCTCGCCGCGCCCGTCGAGCACCGCGCGCACCGCGCGCAGGTTCTCCGCCGCCGCCGAGCGGATGTCGGGGCAGTACTCGAACACGCCGCCGCCGTCGGGGCTCTGGGTGAGCATGCTGACGGTGAACTCGTTGGTGTCGAAGTGCCACGGGTGCTCGCGGCCGGGGGTGACGACGTTGAGCGTCAGGCCGGACAGCGGGTCGGCCAGCGGGAACACCCGGTCGAGCGCGAAGCAGTCGGCGACGAACCGGCCGAACGCCGCGCTGGTGTAGAGGCGGTGCACCAGCGCGGTGGCCGGGATGTCGTCGCGGGCGACGAAGGCGTTGCCGCGCTGCATCGTCGTGCGCGCCGGGTGGTCGGGCGCCACCGTGGGATCGGGCGCGGTGTTGTAGACGTTGACCGTCTCCACGTCGTAGTAGGCGCGCGGCGCCACCGCAGCACCCTCCCGGCGCAACCGCTCCTGCAACGCCGGGCGGACGAGGTCGCGCAGCACGCAGCAGCCGCGCTCGCGCAGCTGGGCCCGGACCCGGTCCACGAGCTCGCGGTATCCGGCGGTCGACGGGTCGGCGAGGGGATGGCGGGCGGTGTCGACGACCTCGGTGACGACATCGGCCGAGACATCGGCGTGCTGCGTTTCCCCCGCGCTGCGCATCCGTTCATCAAAACCGCCGGTCGCGGTGCAGACCACCGGCCAATGGCCGATCCCACGACGTGATCTCCGGCACAACCGGCCACCGCGCCGAGTGCGACGGGCCGTGGGCGGCCCGCGGGACCAGGCCCCCGGCCCGCCGGGGGTGAGCAAC
>JBQTJE010000101.1:0-11799 GCA_052387455.1 Pseudonocardia sp. | reverse complement strand
GAGCACGGCGGGCACGCCCGCCCCGGCGAGCGCGTCGCGGACGGCGGCGCCCTGGGCCTTGGTGCGCACCAGCACCGCCACGTCCCCCGGCCGCACCGGGCGACCGGCACCGCCGCCTGCCGGGTCGCCGGGGCGGACGCCGGCGTCGAGCAGGCGTGCGGCGCTCCCCAGCAGCGCTGCGACGTCGGTGGCGAGATCACGGGTGACCAGCCCGCGCACCGGTGCGACGGGCGCGACGTGCTTGCCGTCGGGGATCGGCAGCTGATCGTGGCGCAGCACCCGCAGCCGCAGCGGGGTGCTCGACGGCGCGCCGATCAGGCGCGCCCCCTCGTGGGCCGCGCCGATCGGGCGCGCGACGATCCGCTCGTCGCCCAGGGCGGCGCCGCCGAACACCGTGTGCAGCGCGGCGAGCAGCGGGGCGTCGCTGCGGTGGTTGCGGTCGAGCGTGGCGTGCGTCGCGGCCCGGGCGGCCGCACCGAGGTAGCTGGTGACGTCCGCGCCGCGGAACGCGTAGATGGCCTGTTTCGGGTCGCCGATCAGGACCAGCGTCGTGTGGCCGTGGAAGGCGCGCTCGACGATCTGCCACTGCACCGGGTCGGTGTCCTGGAACTCGTCGACGAGCACCACGCGGTAGCGCTCCCGCAGCCGCGCGCACGCCGCCGGACCCGTGACCGGGTCGTCGAGGGTGTCGCGCAACCGGGTGAGCAGGTCGTCGTAGGTGAACCAGCGCCGCGCACGTGCGCGCCGCGTGACCGCCGTACGCGCCGCCGTGGCGAAGCTGTGCCGCACCGCGGCGGTGCTGCCGGGGGCCGCGCCCGCCGGTTCGAGACGGGCGTGCGGGTCGAACACGGCGTGGCGGGCCAGGTCCAGCGCGGTCCGGCGGGAGAAGGCGGGCGGTTCGGCGCCGGTAAGCCCGTACTTGCGCACGTAGAAGTCGTCGACGACCTCGGCAAGCAGGTCGTCGAGCCGCTCGACGAACTCCGCGTCCGGGTCGGCGTCGGCGGTGGTGCCGAGCCCGGCGAGCACCTGGCGGCAGAACTGGTGGACGGTGGCGATCGTCGCGGCGTCGAACCGGGTGAGCGCGAGGGCCAACCGCCGCCGGCGCCGCGCCACCTCGGCGTCGGGCACGCCGGCGAGCAGCCGCACCAGGGGATCGTCGTGCGCGCGCGCGGCGCCCGGGTGGCGCAACGCCCGCTCGGCCCCGACGAGCCGCTCCCGCACCCGCTCGCGCAGCTCCTGGGTGGCCTCGCGGCCGAACGTCACGAGCAGCAGCTCCGGCAATTCCGCGCGGCCCTCGGCGACGTAGCGGGTGCTGAGCGCGGCGATCGTGTACGTCTTCCCGGTGCCCGCGCTGGCCTCCAGCACGGTGGTGCCGGTGGGCAGCGCGCCGTGGACGTCGAACGCCGCGGGTGCGCCGCCGGTCGGCGCGTTCACCGGTGCTCCAGGGTCTCGGCGGCGAGCAGCGGCTGCCACAGGCCCATCGCGAGCGCGCCGAAGCGGGTGGGCTCGCCGGGCGCCCCCGGCTCGTCGGGGCACGACGGCGCGTCGAGCAGCGCGGTGAACGGCGCGCCGGCCCCCCACACGAGCCGGTGGGCCGGGTCGTCGCGCCCGGCCCGGTCGCGCGGCCATTCCTGGGCGGCGCGGGCCCGTGCGTCGGCGGCCGACCCGCCGCCGCAGCGGCCCACCGCGTAGGCGTGCGAGGTGGCGGTGGCCAGTGGCAGCGGCTCGCGGTGGCCGCGCCGGTGCAGCGCGACGATCTCGGCGAGCAGTTCCGCGGCCCGCTCGGCGCCGACCGGCTCCAGCGTGGCGCGCAGCGCCCCGGAATGCGTGCCCCGCCCGATGGTGACCGCGCGCCACGGCCGGCCCGGCCACGCCGCGGCCACCGCGAGCAGCTCGACCCACGCCCGCAACCGGTGCTTCGGCGCGATCCGCGAGTACTCGACGCGCACGAGCACGCCGGGATCCTCGCCGTGCACGCCGCCGACCGTGCCGACCACGCGCCGCCCACCGGCCGCCACGTCCACGTCGACCGCGCGCGCCGGCCCGGTGCGCGCCTGCGTGGCCAGCGCCACCAGCGGCTCGACGTCCTCGATCACCGCGTCGAGCAACCGCCGCCCGAGGGCGCCGGGGGGCAGGTCGCCGCGCCGCCACTCCGCCTCCTGGCAGCGGGCGAGGTCGTGCCCGGCGAGCCGGTCGCGCAGCAACCGGTCGCCGATCGCCCAGCGGCGTAGCCCGTCGGGCTCCACGGGCAGGGTGTCGCCGGGGCCGTCGTCGGGTTCGGCGAACGACAGGCCCACCCGCCGGCGCAGGAACGCGCGCACCGGGTGGCGGGCGAAGGCCAGCAGGTCGGCGAGCGCAACGGCGTCGGCGTCGGGGTCGTCGGGTAGCGGGCCGCCCAGGGGCGCTGCCGGCGATCTCTTCGGCTCGCCGGCGGCCTGCGCGCCTGCGAGCTCGACGCGGTCGAAGCTGAACGGACCGGGCGTGCCCAGCTCGCCGGCGGTGAAGTTGCGCGGGTCGAAGGGTTGCAGCGGGTGCCGGACGACGACGTGCTCGCGGACCGGGCGACCGTCGGCGGTGCGCGCGGTGGCGTCGAGCGCGTCGAGCAACTCCCCGAGCGGCACTGCGGGCGGGCGCCGCGCGCCGGTGCGCTCGTCGGCCCCGGAGTAGAGCACGACGAGGTGCTCGGTGGCGGCGCAGACCGCGTCGAGCAGGAGCTGGCGGTCCTCGCTGCGCACGTCGCGCTCGCCGGGGCGCGGATCGCGGGCGAGCACGTCGTCGCCGTCGGGCAGGCCCGCGCGGGGATACACGCCGTCGTCGAGCCCGAGCAGGCACACCACCCGGTGCGGCACGGCGCGCATCGGCACCAGCGTGGCGACGGTGAGCGATCCGGTGCGGAAGTTGGCGCGGGTGGGTCGCCCGCGCAGGCGCTGGGCGAGCAGACTACCCACGTCGGCGGCCGACAGCGGCACGTCCGCGGCCGCGGGCCCCGCCTGCGTGAGCACATCGGCAAGCTCCGTGCGGGCCTGGGCAGCCTGCCAGGCGTCGGCGGGGGAGGTGTCGGTGAGCGCGTCGAGCGCGCCGGTGAGCGCGGCCGTCCAGGCCGGGAGCGGCTGCTCGGGGCGCAACGACGCCAGCACCGCACCCAGCCGCTCGACCAGCTCGGCCAACCGCCCGACGCGGTCGACGTCGGCGGACTCGACCTCCAGCGGCAGGGCGGTGTCCAGCCAGTCGCCCGGGTCCATCGCCACCCCGAGGAGCAACCGGTCGAGCCCCGCCGACCAGGTGTTCTGGGCGAACCGTCCGAGCCCGAACGGGGTGCGGTGCGCGGCGTCGAGCCCCCAGCGCACCCCGGCGTCCGCGACGAGATCGCGCAGCCGGTCGAGGTCGTCCTCGCCGAGCCGGAAGCGCCGCCGCCCCGGTGCGGACGCCGCGAGGTCGAGCAACTGGGACGCGGTGAGCCGGGCGTGCGCCAGGTCCAGCAGCTGCGCCACGGTGTCGAGCAGCGGGTTGACCTGCCGCAGCGCGCGGTCGGCGAGGCGCACCTGCAGGCGCTGCCCGGGGTGCGCGCCGTCCGGCGCGGCGCCGACCCCGACCGCCGCCGACACCAGCGGCGCGAACGCCTCGAGGTCCGGGCACATGACGAGGACGTCGCGCGGTTCGAGGGTGGGATCGGCGGCGAGCAGCCCCAGCACGGCCTCGCGCAGCACCTCGACCTGGCGGTGGGCGCCGTGACAGGCGTGCACCGCGACGCTGCGGTCGCCCTCGCGAAGCGGGGGCGGCACGGTCGGCGCAGCGTCGTCGCGCAGGCCGCGCCGGAGCAGGCCGAGCAGGGTCGGGGGTGGGTCCGGCAGCGGGTGGTGGTGCTCGGTGACGGCGGTGGCCGCGCCCGCCGCGGCCGCCAGCCGCAGCTGCATCTCGTGGACGTCGCGGCCCAGCGACGCGAGCAGCGGGTGCCGCGCCCGCGTGTCGCCCGGATCGCCGTCGGTGGGCCCCTGCCCTCCGGGCGCCACCGCGCGGGCCACCCGCCGCCACAGCGCGGGTGAGGGATGCGGCAGCCACAGGTGCACCTCGCGGTGGTGGGCCAGCGCGACGAGCACCGCGAGGTGCGACGCGGGCAGCCGGGTGGGCCCGAACACCGACAGCCGCGCCGGCAACCCGGCGTCGACCTCCCCGGCCGAGAGCGCCGCGCACGCTTCGTGCAGCCGCTGCGCCGGGTCGGGCGCGCCGAGCCGCGCGCGCAGCCGCCGCCACAGCTCGGCCTGCCAGCGCAGGTCCGCCGGCACGTCCCCGTCGGCGCCTGCGCGCCAGGTGTCGAGCAGCTCGGGGCGGTGCTCGGCGTACCCGGCGAACAGGGCGGCGAGGCGGCGTGCGGTGCCGAAGCGCCGGCCTCGCCGCGCCGGATCGGGGGCCGGGCCACCAGCGTCGGGACCGCCGGCAGCAGGGCCTCCGTTGCCCGATCCGCCGGGGCCGGGGCCGGGCCCGGGGCCGGGGCCGGAACCGCCGCCACCGGCGCCCGGATCACGCGCGCCGGGGCCACCGGCGCCGGGTTCACCCGAGCCGCGAGCGTCGGGGCGGCCCAGGCCGAGGTGCGCGGCGAGCGTGGCGCCCCAGGGCAGGGTGGCGGCCTCGTCGACCAGTTCCAGCAGCGGCCACACCGTGCGGTGCGGGTGCCACGGGTCGGTGCGCGGATCCAGCCCGGTGGCGGCCTGCACGGCCTGCGCGACCACCGCCGCCGGCGCGGGGAACCGCACATGCGCGCAGACGCCGTCCTCCGCAGCGCCCGCGCCGAGCCGGTGCGAGAGCCGCTGCGCGAGCCAGCGCTCCATCCCGCGCGCCGAGACGGCGACGACCTCCGGGGTGAACGGGTCGGCGGGCGGGCACGCCAGCAGCTCGCCCAGCGCCTCGGCGAGCGCATCGGCCCGCTCGGCGTGGTGGACGTGCAGCGCCCCCACCTGCAGCGCCCCCACCTGCAGCGCCCCCGATCCGTCGACCATGCCCGGCAACGTAGAGGCCGGGACCGACAGCGGGCCGCCCGCCCCGGACCCGAAACCCGCATGATCGCCGGTTGGGGACGTCCGGCCGCACCTGGCGCGGTTCCGCGTCCCGAACCGGCGATCATGGCGTTCACTCACGTGAACGGCTACCGACCGTGTCCCCGGCATCCCGTCCGGCGGCACGGACGTCACTCAACGTCACATGAGCCTGAGGACCACACGATCGTGCGATCCCGCATACCGGCGGCTAACGGTTGGGTACGACGAACACGATCCCCAGTTACCAGCACGGTGGCCGCGGGCGACCGGTACGGAAGCGGAGGACCGACATGAGCGAGGGCCACGGATCGAACCGGCCGGCGACCGAGCTGCCGAGGACCGAGCTGCCGAGGACCGAGCTGCCGAGCTACGTGCGCGACATCGCGCGCAGCGAGGTCCTGCACCGCCACGCCCGGCTCACCCGCAACGGCCGCCCGGTGTTCTGCGCGCCCAGCCAGGCCGAGATCCGTGGAGCGGTGATCCCCCGCCAGGGCCGCGGCACCGACGGCAAGGTGATCTACCCGACGCGCGAGGCCGCCGAGGCAGCCGCCCGCGAGCTGGAGGCACTGGGTGCTCGGCCGCTGCGCTCCTACCTGTGCGGGCGCTCGCGCAGCGGGCACTTCCATCTCGCCAGCGACGGTGCCGCCCTCGCCACGCGCACCCTGCACGAGCGCATCCCCCAGCAGCGCCGCCCGCTGTCCGCCTGAGCGTGCCAGGGTGGGCGTCGACCCCGCCCGCCCTGCCGCCCGGGAGCAGCCGTGCCGACGCCCAGCCCGCCGACGCCCACCCCCTCGATCCACCCCCGCGCCGGCACCTCCGCGCGACCCGAGGACCTCGTCGACGTCGCCGCCCTGCTCGCCGCCTACCACGACCGCCACCCCGACCCGGACGACCCGGATCACGCCGTCGCGTTCGGCACCTCCGGGCACCGCGGCTCGGCGTTGCGTACGACCTTCAACGACGACCACATCGCCGCCATCAGCCAGGCGATCTGCGAGTACCGCGGGGCCCAGGGAGTCACGGGGCCGCTGTTCGTCGGGCGCGACACGCACGTGCTCTCCGAGCCGGCGCACCGCACCGCGGTGGAGGTGTTCCTCGCCAACGACGTGCACGTGCTCGTCGACGCCGGCGACGGCTACACCCCGACCCCCGCGGTGAGCCACGCGATCCTGCAGCACAACCGCGGCCGGGTGAGCGGGCGGGTGGACGGCGTGGTGGTCACCCCGTCGCTCAACCCGCCCGCGGACGGCGGCTTCAAGTACAACCCGCCCGACGGCGGTCCCGCCGGGACCGGCGCGACCGGCACGATCGCCGCCCGGGCCAACGAGCTGCTCGCCGCCGGGCTGCGCGGGGTGCGCCGCCGCCGGGTCGACGCGGGCGCGCTGGGCCGCTACGACTTCCTGGGCGAGTACGTCGCCGACCTGCCCGCCGTGGTCGACCTCGACGCGATCCGCGCTGCGGGCGTGCGGATCGGCGCCGACCCGCTCGGTGGGGCGAGCGTCGCGTACTGGGCCGCGATCGCCGAGCGGCACAAGCTCGACCTCACCGTCGTCAACCCGAGCGTCGACCCGCAGTTCGGCTTCATGACGCTGGACTGGGACGGCAAGATCCGGATGGACTGCTCCTCGCCGCACGCGATGGCCTCGCTCGTGGCGCGGCGCGCCGAGTTCACGATCGCCACCGGCAACGACGCCGACGCCGACCGGCACGGCATCGTCACCGCCGATGGTCTGATGAACCCCAACCACTTCCTCGCCGTCGCGATCGGGCACCTGGCGGCGAACCGTCCCGGGTGGCCGGCGGGTGCGGGGATCGGGAAGACGGCCGTCAGCTCGTCGATGATCGACCGGGTGGTCGCCGATCTTGGACGGCAGCTGGTGGAGACGCCCGTCGGGTTCAAGTGGTTCGTGCCCGGTCTACTCTCGGGCGAGATCGCGTTCGGCGGCGAGGAGAGCGCGGGCGCGTCGTTCCTGCGCGCCGACGGCGGCGTGTGGACCACCGACAAGGACGGCATCATCCTCGCGCTGCTTGCCGCGGAGATCGTGGCGGTGACCGGCGAGACGCCCAGCGAGCGCTACCGGGGCCTCACGCGGCGGTTCGGCGAGCCGGCCTACGCCCGCGTCGACGTCGCGACCACGCCCGAGGCGAAGAAGCGTCTGGGCAGGCTCTCCGGCGACGACGTGCGCGCCACCGAGCTCGCCGGCGAACCGATCACCGCGACGCTCACCGCCGCGCCGGGCAACGGCGAGCCGCTCGGCGGGCTGAAGGTCACGACGGAGTCGGGCTGGTTCGCCGCCCGCCCGTCGGGCACCGAGGACGTCTACAAGGTGTACGCCGAGAGCTTCCGGGGGTCCGAACACCTGGCCCGGATCCAGGAGGAGGCCCGCGCGGTCGTCGACGCGGCGCTGGGATGACGGGGGGTGCGAGGCCCCACCGTCCCGCCATGATCACCGTTTCGGGAACGGAGGCCGCGCGGGCCACCGTCGCCGGTCCCGAGACGGTGATCACGAGGCTCGTCGCACCCATGATCGACGTCCGGGGACCGGGAACCGGACGGGCCACCGTCGCCGGTCCCGAGACGGTGATCACGAGGCTCGTCACACCCATGATCGACGTCCGGGGACCGGGAACCGTACGGGCCACCGTCGCCGGTCCCGAGACGGTGATCACGACGCTTACGCCGGCCGCCCGGCCGTCCAACCACGTTCATGATCGGGCTCCCGGGACCAGGGACCGTACGTGCCACGGTCGCCGGTCCCCAAGCAGTGATCACACCGCTGCCCGCCGGCCGAGCTCCTGGCGAGCCCCTGCGCCGAGGGCCCCGCCACGCCTCCGACGTGCGTCCCGTCACCCGGCGTGCTGGACTCACCGTTCATGTCACCCATCGCCGCCGGCGCCTGGGCCACGAGCCCGCCGCCCCCGCCCGCCCAGCCGTCGCCGCCACCGGACCGGGGACTCCTCGGTGCGATCGAGGAGGCCATCAACGCCGTCTTCCAGCCGATCTCGGACGGCCTGTCCGCGGTCGTGTTCTACGAGGTGACGGTGTTCGGGGCGAGTTTCCCGCTGATCGTCGGGTGGCTCATCCTGGCCGCGTCGATCTTCACGGTGTACTTCGGTTTCGTGCAGTTCCGCTCCTTCGGGCTCGCGCTGCGGATCGTGCGCGGGCGCTACACGCGCCCCGACGAGACCGGGGAGATCACCCACTTCCAGGCGCTGACGTCGGCGGTGTCGGGCACGGTCGGCCTGGGCAACATCGCGGGCGTCGGCGTGGCGATGACGCTGGGCGGCGCGGGCGCGACGTTCTGGATGATCCTCGCCGGGCTGCTCGGGATGTGCACCAAGTTCGTGGAGTGCACCCTGGGCGTGCGCTATCGCGAGGTGCACGCCGACGGCACCGTGTCCGGTGGGCCGATGCACTACCTGCGCAAGGGTGTGGCCGAGCGCCTGCCGGGCCGGTTCGGTGCCGTGCTCGGGCGGGTCCTCGCCGGGTTCGCGGCGGTCTTCCTGCTGTTCTTCGGCTTCGCGGGCGGCAACATGTTCCAGGCCAACCAGACCTTCGCGCAGCTGGAGAGCGTCACCGGCGGCGAGACCGGCCCGCTCGGCGGCGACGGCGCCGCGCTGGTGTTCGGCGTGCTGCTGGCACTGTTCGTCGGGTGGGTCGTGTTCGGCGGGATCAAGGCCGTCGGGCGGGTCACCAGCAGGCTCGTTCCGGCGATGGCGATCATCTACGTCACCGCGTGTCTCGTCGTGATCGGCGTCAACATCGACCAGGTGCCCGCGGCGTTCGGCGCGATCCTCGGCGGCGCGTTCACCCCGGAGGGTGTGCTCGGCGGTGCCGTCGGCGCGCTCATCGTCGGCTTCCAGCGGGCCGCGTTCTCCAACGAGGCAGGTCTGGGCTCGGCGTCGATCGCGCATTCCGCGGTGAAGACCGACCACCCCGTCACCGAGGGCTACGTCGCGCTGCTGGAGCCGTTCGTCGACACCGTCGTCATCTGCACGATGACGGCGCTGACGATCATCGTGGCCGGTTCGGCGTTCTGGCGCGACGCGCAGGCGGTCGCGCTCGCCAGCGGCGGGGAGACGGTGCCCGACGGTGTCGTCGTCACCTCCAGCGCCTTCGAGACGGTGCTGCCGTGGTTCCCGTACGTGCTCACGCTGGCCGTCGCCCTGTTCGCGGTCTCGACGATGATCACCTGGGGCTACTACGGCCAGAAGGCGTGGACCTACCTGTTCGGGCGCAGCACGCTGACCGAGCGGCTCTACCAGGTGCTGTTCTGCGTGTTCATCGTGATCGGCACCGTGCTGACGCTGGGCAGCGTGCTGTCCTTCGCCGACGCGGTGCTCTTCCTGCTGGCGCTGTTCAACATCATCGGGCTGTACCTGCTGGCGCCGTTCGTCAAGCGCGAGGTGGTGGCCTACCGGGACAAGCTGCGCTCCGGCGAGGTCCGGGAGATCGAGAAGGTCTGATCGGGTGGGCCGGGGAGTACCGGGGGCGCGGCGGATGTGTCACCCTCGGGCCGGGGCGGCAGGCGCGCACCGCAGGGAGGTCACCATGGCGCTCGACGACATCGCCGCGGCCCGGCTCGCGCAGATCGAGCAGCGGCTCGCCCGGGAGGAGCCCGAGCTGGCCGAGGCCATGCACCGGTGGCGCCCGCCGGGACGGCGCCGGCCGCCGCGCTGGTCCTCGCGCATCGCGGCTGCCGGTATCGGCTTGTGCGCGGTGGCCCTCGTGGCCGGCAGCACCGCGTGGTTCCTGCTGCTGGTGATCGTGACGGCCAGCGGCTTCTGCATCGCCCGCGGCCTGGAGCACGAAACCCACCCCGCCGGCAGCTGACCGCGCCGACTGCACGACGACAACCGCACCTTGGACCCTTGATGCCGTCCCTCGCACCGTCGCAACCGCGTCAAGGGTACAAGGTGCGTGAACGGCGGGAGGGGGCGGTGGTCAGCCTGGAACGGCTCCGACGGTCAGTGGGAGGTCGACGCGCTGGCCGGCCCTGACCAGCGCGATCGGCGCCTGCTGGCCGGGTTCGACGTCGCGCAACGCGCTCAGCAGGTCCTCGAAGCTCGCGATCTCGCGGCCGTTGAACCCGACGACGACGTCACCGGGCCGGACGCCGGCCGCGGCCGCGGGCCCACCGGGGGAGACCTCCAGCACGAGCGCGCCGTCGGTGTCCACGCCGAGTGACTGGCGGATCTGCGGGGTCAGCCGGCCCAGCGAGAACCCGAGGAACGGGTGCGTGGCCGAGCCGTCGGCGAGGAGCTGGTCGGCGATGTCGACGGCGGTCGCGGCGGGGATGGCGAACCCGATGGACACCGCGCCCGCCGCGGGCGGGATGTAGGCCTCGTTGATCCCGATGACGCAGCCGATGACGTTCAGCAGCGCCCCGCCGGAGTTGCCGGGCGAGATCGCCGCGTCGGTCTGCAGCAGGTCGACCAGGGCGCGGCCACCGCCGGCGGCGGCGCCGGGAATCTCGCGCCCGACGCCGGAGAGGATCCCCGCCGTGGCGCTGTTCTGGAAGCCGAGCGGGCTGCCGATCGCGAGCACCAGCGCCCCGACGGGCGGGACCTCGCGCTGGAACGTCGCGGGCGGCAGGTCCCGGCGCTCGGCCTGCAGGACCGCGAGATCCGTCTCCTCGTCCGTCGCCAGCACCTCGGCCGGGGTGGTGCTGCCGTCGGCGAGCTCGAGCTCGACCTGCCGGGCGTTGCCGACGACGTGACGGTTAGTCACGACCAGCCCGCCCTCGCGGTACACCACGCCGCTGCCCTGCGAGCGGCCGACGGCGACGGTGACCACCGACGGGTCCACCTTGGCGACGATCTCGGGGATGGACGGCTGGGCCGCGGGCGGCGCCGCGACGGCGGGCGGCACCGCGCTGGTGCCGCTGCTCTCGGCATCGTCCCGGACCGAGGAGCAGCCGCCGCACACGACCGCGAGCACCGCGACCGCCGCCAGGGTGCGCCTCACCGGCGGGCCTCGCCCTCGCGGGCAGTGCCGAGCGCGGTTCGGGCGCGGTCGGCGACCGCCTCGTCCACGAACACCTCGAACCGGCCGGCCACCAGCGCGTCGCGCGCGACGAAGTCGCGGCCCGCGCCGGCCATCGAGTCGGCCGCCAGCCCGAAGGCCGCGCCGAACGCGGCGCCGAGCAGCAGCGTCCAGCCGAGCATCGCGAACGCGCCGGTCGTCGTCTCGGCGACGATCGCGAACAGCAGGCCGATCAGCAACCCGAGCCAGGCACCGCTGCCGGCGCCGGTGAGCACGGCGCGCAGCCGGGACCGCCGGCCGAGGACCTGCTCGACCATCCGCAGGTCGCAGCCGACGATTCGCACCCGCTCGACCGGGAAGTCCGCGGCCACCAGAGGGTCCACGGCCGCGGCCGCGTCCCGGTAGGAGCGGAACGCCCCGACCTGGACGCCGGGCGGCTGGGGTGCCTCGAGCACCGATCCGGAGGGGCGGCCGGCGGGCGTGGTCATCGCAGGGTCCTTTCGCTCGACACGGCTCGTGCCGCGGCGGGGTATCTTTCGCCACTGCCCCGGCGGGCGCCGGTCCAGACATCCGCGAAGCTGGACGTTCGCTGGGCGCCTACTGACCGGGCGCGATCGGCTCGAGGTAGGTCGCCGGGTCGGCCACGAGCACGCGGGTGGTGACGGTGCCTGCCTCGGCGAATCGCAGGGTCACGGCGGCGAACGACCCGACCTGGTACGGCGAGCCGTCCGGCGGCAGCACGATCGAGACGTCCTGCGGGCCGCCGAGCTCGATCAACCG
>JBQTJE010000100.1:0-3172 GCA_052387455.1 Pseudonocardia sp. | reverse complement strand
CGTCGCCGCCCGCGCGGCCGGCGACGAGGCCGAGCGCCTCGTGGCCGGCCTGGACGAGCGGGCGCTGGCCCGCCGGATGGACGCCGTGGCGTGGCTGGGCTGGGCGCACTGGTTCGTCGAGCGATTCGCGCAGGCGGAGGCGACGTTCACGCTGGGCCGCGACGTCACCCGCCGCCGCGGCCTGGGCTACGTGCTGCCCGAGCTGCTCGCCGGGCGGGCGCTCACGCTCGTGCACCGGGGCCGGCTCGACGAGGCCGCGCGGGAGGCGGCCGATGCCCGCGACGCCGCCGAGCTCACCGGCTCGGGGCTGGCCCTGGCGATGGCCGCGATGACGCTGGCCGACGTCGCGGTGCTGCGCGGGGAGCACCACCTCGCCACCGCACACGCCCGCGAAGCGCTGGCCGTCATCGACGCGGGCGACCGGGCCGCGCGCGTGCTGTGCAGCCCCGCGCTGGCGGAGGCCGAGCTGGGTGCGGGCGACGCGGCGGCGGCCCGGGCCATCCTGATGGACGAGTGCGGCGGCCCGGACCTCGCGCACGTCGAGCGGGCGTGGCACCCCCGGATGTACGAGATCCTCACCCTCGCCGCGCTCGGCAGCGGCGACGTCGCGGCGGCCCGGGGCTGGGCCGGCCGCGCCGAGGCGAGCGCCGCCGGGCTGGGCCTCGCCGGGCGCACAGCGACGGCACGGCGGGCCCACGCGGCGGTGCTGCTGGCCGCGCCGGGTGACGGCGAGCGGGCAGCAGCCGCCGCGCTGGAGGCCGTGGAGCTGTTCGAGGTGATCGGCTCGCCGGTCGAGGCCGCGCGGGCCCGGGTCCTCGCGGGACGAGCGCTGGCCGCTACCGGGCGCGCCGAGGACGCCGCCCGGTTGCTGGGCGCCGCCGAGGCGAGCGCCGCGGCGGCCGGGGCCGCGGCGGTGCGCGTCGCCGCCGACCGGGCGATGCGCACGCTCGGCCTGCGCCGGGCCGGGCCCGACCAGCTCACCGCCCGCGAGCGGGAGATCGCCGTGCTGGCCGCCGAAGGGCTCACCAACCGGCAGATCGGGGCGGCGCTGGTGCTCAGCGAGCGCACCGTCGAGGGGCACCTCGGCCGGGCCAGGGTGAAGCTCGGGGCCCGGTCGCGGGCGGCGCTGGGCGCCGCGCTCGCGGCAAGCCGGTAGCGGGGCGCCCGCGCGGCCGTTCGCGATCGTGAACGGTGCCGTCGTCGATGACCGGGGCCGTGACCAGCGGGTTCGGTGCCGATCGCGGCCTGGACCGCGTTTTCGGGTCCGGGATCGTCGGGCGCCGTGGAACGATCACCGCCATGAATGACGAGCAGCCGCCGCGGGCGGCGCCGGTGGGCAACCCGACGCAGGCGATGTTCGACGAGCACTACGCGGGCGTGCTCGCCGGCGCGGCGATCCGAGGTGGAGGCGGGGGCGGGGGGTCCGGCGGGTTCACCGTCGACCCGGACGGCTACCGGATCGCGATCGACAAGCTCACGCTCGCGGTGCGCGAGATGGAGGACGGCCTGCACCGGTGGGGGAACCATCGGACCGACCAGATCGGCACCGACCCGGTGAGCGTGCAGCTGCGGATCAACATGGAGGACATGCACCGGCGCGCCATGGAGTACGCCCGGGCCTGGACCCAGCAGATCCGCGAGACCCGCGACGGGCTGCAGGCCCAGCTCGACGCCTACGAGACCGCCGAGCGGCGCAACGTGGCGCGGCTGACGTGACGACCACCCCCGGGATCGCCCGCGGTGTCGCCGCTCTGGCCCTGGCGCTCGCGCTCGGTGGCTGCACCGGCGCCCCGCCACCGCCCGCCGCGCCCGCCCCCTCCGCGGAGCCGCAACCGCAGGGGCGCACGATCGACGAGCGGTTCACCCCCGACATCCCGCCCGAGCTGCGGGTGCGCGACCCCAAGGACATCCGCGGCCTCGACACCTGCGCGCTGCTCACCCCCGCCCAGCTCGACGAGCTCGGGCTCGACCCGGACAGCGACCGCCGCCACGGCGGGGCCGGCCAGCAGTGCACGTGGCAGTACCGCGACGGCTCCACCAGCGCCGGGCTCGACGTCGTCACCAACCCGCGCCTGGCCAAGCTGCCCGACATCTACCGCCTGCGGGATGCGAAGGTGGTGTTCGAGATCCGCCAGATCGCCGGGCACCCCGCCCTGCGCGCCGACCACCTCACCGACGAGTGCCGGCTCTACCTCGCCGTCACCGACACCCAGCTCGTCGCGATCAGCGCCTACGCCGACGCCCGGGTGCTGCCCGACCCCTGCGGCCCCGCGGTACGGATGGCCGAGATGGTCATCGCCAACCTCGCCGCCCGCCCCTGACCGGAGGTCCCGATGTCCTACCCCACGACGAGCACGCCGTTCACCTGCTGGGAGCGCACCGCGCTGGCGGAGATGGCGACGGCGCTGAGCTCGGCCCCCGTGCACGACGGCGCGCACGTCTACCGCGACGTCGGCGACACGTTCGGCATGGCGTCGGCGCTGGTCCGCGAGGCGGGTTCGGCGCTGCACGCCGGCCAGGTCGGCGCGGCGGCCGGCGCGGTCGCCGGGCACCTCGGCTCATTGCGCGCCCACGGCATGTCGGGGCAGAGCCAGGCGCTGGAGGCCATGATCGCCCTAGTCGACGAGGGGGAGGCGGTCGGCGCCGCGCGGCACGCCATCGCCGAGGCCGGCGAGTTCGCCGACGCGGACGTGCCCCCCGGCACGCGGCTCAGCCCGGCGTGGGAGGCCGCGTACTTCGAGCGCCTGGCGCGGGTGCAGCACGCCGCGGTCGCCTACGAGAACGTCACCAACACCCAGTACGCGACCGCGTTCCAGCCGTACCCGGCGCCGCCGGCGCTGGCGGTCGACGCCGGCGCGGTGCCGGGCGGTCCCGGCGGTGGGGTCGGATCCATGCCGCCCGGGGTCGTGACGGCGCCCGCAGGTGTGGCACCCGGCGCGTCCGGCGGCGTGCCGGTGGCGCCGGGCACGGCCGGTGGCGGCGCAACGCCGGGTGGCCCGGGCCCGGGTTCGGTCCCCGGATGGGTCGCACCCGCGCCGATCCCGGGTGCTGCGCCACCGCCCGGCGCGCGGCCGCCCGGCGCGTGGCCGCCCGGCGCGCGGTCGGGGCCACCCGCGACGTCGGTACCGGCCCCGCCCCGGGCGCGCCGCGCCCCCCGGGCGGCCGGCATCCC
>JBQTJE010000099.1:0-44338 GCA_052387455.1 Pseudonocardia sp. | reverse complement strand
GGTCACCGACGAGTCGTAAGGCGGCTTGCAGGTACACACGCACACCCGACCGAATGATCAACGACCTCGTGCCGCTACCACCGTCGCCACGCCGAGTGATCAGCGGGTTTCACAACACTCTCTCAGGGCCGTAGCTCGGCCATCGCGGTCGAGGCGGGGCTCCCGCGCGAAACCGGGCGGGACCGGACGGGGCGCCGACTGGGACACTCGCGCGGTGAGCGAACTGGTGATCGGCTACGCCCGGGCCGGATCGTGACCGACGAACTACTCATCGCCCGCAATCCCGACCCGGACTCGCGGCTGGGCTACCTGCTGCGGCTGCCACTCGCCGGCGGGATGGTGTTTCGCACCTCTGGCACGTGGCCGCGCACCAAGGCGCTGTACTGCCACCCCGTCGCCGACGACGAGTGGCCCGGCGAGCCCGACATCGTCGAGTCGGCACCGATCCGGTCCTGCGTCCGCCGGGGCGCGGCGATCGACCTGGTCCTGGACCGGGCCCGGGAGAACCGCTCCCAGATCGTGTTCACCACCGCTCGCGGGCGCGATGCCGTGTTCTGGCAGTCACCGCGCACCCGCCGCCAGGCTCGGCCCAATGTCACGACCCCCACCGCCCGCGCCGCCGGCATCGCCGAGCTGCAGATCATCGTCGACACCCGCGAGCGCTACGCCTACCGCTTCGCCACCCAGCAGGTCAGCGTCGTCAAGCGGGCACTGACGTGCGGCGACTACGGCGTCACCGTCGAGGGCCGGCTCGTGGCGGCGGTGGAACGCAAGTCCCTCGCCGACCTGGTGTCCAGCCTGATCAACGGCACCCTGCGCTACGCACTGGGCGAGCTCGCCGCGCTGCCGCGCGCGGCCGTCGTCGTCGAGGACCGCTACTCGCAGGTCTTCACCCTCGACCGGGTCCGACCCGCACTGGTCGCCGACGGGATCGCCGAGCTGCAGATCCGGTGGCCCACCGTGCCGATCCTGTTCGCCGAGACCCGCCCGCTCGCCGAGGAATGGACCTACCGCTATCTCGCCGCCGCCCACGCCTGGGCCGGCACCGAACACGCCCTCACCGAACGCCTCGACCAGGACGCCGGCGCCCCGGCGACGTCCACCGCGCCCAGCGCACCCGAGCCCGCCACGAGCGAAGTCCGCGCCTGGGCGCGCGCCAACGGGATCGCCGTGCCCGACCGCGGTCGGCTACGCCCCGAGGTCAGGCAGGCCTGGCGAGACGCCCACGAAGCCTCACACTGACCGGGTCCGGCGCTGCCGTGCGCTGTCGGTCGGCGTCGGGCGTGCCGGCCGGGGCCACGCGACACAAGCCGTACGTACGTCTCGGTAGGCTGCGGCGGTGCCGCGCGTCAGCACCGACCAGCTCGCCGCGCGCCGTCAGGAGATCATCGACGGCGCGCGGGCCTGCTTCGCCCGGCACGGCTACGAGGGGGCCACCGTGCGGCGGCTGGAGGAGAGCACCGGGCTGTCCCGCGGCGCGATCTTCCACCACTTCCGTGACAAGGACGCGCTGTTCCTAGCACTGGCCGAGCAGGACGCCCAGCGGATGGTCGACATCGTCGCCGAGCAGGGTCTCGTGCAGGTGATGCGCGAATTGCTGGCCTCGCCCGAGGCACGCGGCTGGACCGGGACGTTCCTGGAGGTGGCCCGGCGCAGCCGCACCGACCCGGCGTTCCGCGACCGGTGGGCCGTGCACTCCGCCGCGCTCACCGCGGCGACCCGCGCCCGCCTGGAGCGCCAGGCCGCGGCGGGCCTGCTGCGCGACGACGCGCCGGTGGCGGTGCTCGCGCGCTACCTGGTACTGGTGCTGGACGGCCTCGTGTCCCACCTCGCGTCGGGCCACCCCGCCGGCGAGCTCGACGGCGTCCTCGACGTCGTGGAGCGGGCCGTCCGCCGTTGACCGGCCGCGACGCAGCCCGTCAGAGCATCCCCGCCAGCCGGTAGGCCACCAACGATCCGGCGACGGCCACGTTGAGGCTCAGGCCGGTACCGATCATCGGGATCTCGACGGCCGCGTCGCACAGCTCCAGCGCCTCGGGCGGCACGCCGTCGCGCTCGTGGCCGAGGACGACGACGGTGCGGGTGTGGGCGGCGGGCAGGTCGGCGAGCCGGATCGCCTCGTCGGCCAGCTCGACCGCGAGCAGCCGGCTGCCCGCGGCGCGGTGCGCCGCAAGCCATGCCACCGGATCGGGGACCCGGTGCACGCAGCTGCGGCGCCGCAGCGTGTTGCCCCTGGCCACCGCGTCCGCCACCCAGCGCTCGCGCGGTACCGCGAGGCAGGCACCGACCGCGTCGCAGGTGCGCAGCAGCGTGCCGAGGTTGGCCCCGTGCAGGGGCCACAGCGGCGCGAGGATCAGGTGGTCCCAGCAGGAATGGGCACGCGGCCTGCGCTGGTGGCGCAGCTCGGCCCGGCTACGGGGGCGAGCGGGACTCATCGGACGAGCGGGCGCCCCCGGGGCAGTACGAGGATCATGGTGAAGGGTGCTTCGCGGCGCACCCGGGCCATCGACGGCGGGCCGGCACCCACGGTAGCCCGGCGGGGGCGCCTGCGGGAACATCCGGCCGCCCGGCACCGTTGCGCACGACGGTACCTGCGGCTGGTCGCCGAGCCGGGCCGTATCCGGCTGGCCGCTGCCGTGCTCGTCCGCGTAGGGCTGATGCCGTCCGGTCGCTACCCCGCCCGCGCGACCCTGCCGGCGGGCACCGTACGTCCCCCCCTGCCGCCATGTGGGACGATCTTCCAGTGGTACCCGACACGTGGCGAGCAGCTGATCACGGGTCAGACGACTGGCTGGCGATTGCCGGCGACCTGTGCTTGTGCGGCGTAGCTCTACGGCGGGGATTCCCGGAGTTGAGCTGGGTGGAGATCCTGCACCCCGCCTACCGCGAAGCCCCGGACGGCAGCCGGGTCGCCGTGCCGTGGAGCGCGATCAGTGCAGCCGCGCCAGGGGAGCCCGTCGGGGGTGGACAGTTCGACAGCGTCGTCGGTCTGCCCGTTCACGAGTTCGAGAACGGGATCGACGATCCGACCGGCAGCTGGACGCACCCGCCGGAGCAGGGCACACTGCCAGCCGACCTCGCATCGGTGATACATGACCTGCTCGCCGGACACACGTCCGCGTCCGGCGCCTATATCGGCGCGTGGAGCGGCTGGGCGGTGATGGCTCCGTACCGCGGTACGGACGTACCTGTCGTCACGGCGTTCGGCCGGGACCATCTGTTCTTCCGATCACCGGTCTCGGCGCTGGCCGACTCGATCGATGCGGTCGACCACCAGTCGGCGAACCTCTGGTTCCCGGACGACCGTCGGTGGCTGCTCGTCACCGATATCGACCACTGGTCGACGTTCATCGGCGGGCCCCTCGAGCTGGCGTCCGACATGCGGGCCGCCGGCCTCGAGTTCCGCACCTGAGCAATACGTTATCCATTGCGAACGATCGCCTTGCGATCTACCTCGCCACCGCCGGTGCCATCCGTACGGTCCCGCCCACAACCCAGGCGAAGGGACCACCTCATGAGAATCTCGATCCGGTCGGTGGCGATCACGCTGGCCGTCTTGGTCGTAGCGCTTGCTCGACCGGAGTTCGCTACAGCGAAGCCGAACCAACTCTGCGGGGTCCGCGTAGACGACCCGCATCCGTCACGCACCACATCGGCACAGATCCACACCCGCGTCGAGTCATTCTGCAAGGTGCTCTCTGTGCAGTCGAACAGTGTCAGCGCGACGACCTACCGCTACCGCTGGTACGGGCTGGAGCAGATCGGCAGAGAATCCGCAGGTCCGCGGGCCACCGACAAGTTGCGCGTCACCGTCGCTGTGAACTGCACGCCGGGCGAGCGTTACCGCTACCGCACTGAAGCGCGCGGACACGCAGTGATCGCCGGTGAGACGTACACCGCGGGGGTCTACGAGGAGAACAACACCGAGATCGCCTGCAAGGCATGACTCCGACAACCGCGTCGATGCGCGGCCGCGGCCTCGCCTCGACGTCGCTCGTCGCCATCCTTGGCTGTCTGATGGCGTGTGCTCCCGGAGGCGACACCCGAATCGAACTCGTGCCGCACGGAGACATCACCGGAGCGGTGCCAGCGGCAGTCCTCGCCGGCCATCCCGTCCGAGCGGTCCGCACGGATTGGTTCGGCGTCGAGTCGCCCGCTCCGGCACAGCCGTCGACGACGATGTGGCCGAGTGTGCCGGCGCCCGCCACGCTCAGGATCGACACGGCTGTACCGCCCGTCCACGTGCACGTCCTGCGGTTCGGGTCCGGTGAAGAACCGGACGTGATTCGGTGCCGCTGGTCGACCGGTGGCGGGCCCGCGGACCCGGCCGACTGCGGGTACCACGTCGTCATCGACGAGGTCGTCGTTTACCTGCCGCCGATCGGTGCCGGTACGCCTGCGGTGGTGCAAGCGGTCTGGACCACCGCCGAGAGCGAGGTGAGTGCCTCATGGGCCTTCCGCGCTGCGCGCCCATCCGGTACTCCTCGTCGGCTCGGCCACTGACGATCTACACCAAGATCAATTGCTGCTGCCGGTTGGGATCAAGGGCTGCTGATCGGCTACGCCCGGGTCTCCACCGACGAACAGGACCTCACCTCGCACCGCGAGGCAGGCGCCGATCGCGCCGCAGGTGCGCGGCAGCGTGCCGAGGTCGGCCCCGTTCCGCGGGCGCAGTCGCCCGGCGGGGGCGCCTGGGGGAACATCGGGCCGCCCGGCACCGTTGCCCATGATGGTTGTACGTTCAACCACCTGCTGGAGAAGAGGTCACCATGCCCGCGGTCACCGTCGCCGACATCACCGTGCTGCCGCGCATCCCCGAACCCGACGCCATCGCCACCGACCGGCCGGTCCGGTCGGTCACCACCGCCCCTGCGGGGTACGAGGGCGAGGGCTTCCCGGTCCGCCGCGCGTTCCAGGGGGTCGACATACGCGACCTCGACCCCTTCCTGCACATGGACCAGATGGGCGAGGTCGAGTACGCCCCGGGCGAGCCGAGGGGCACGTCCTGGCACCCGCACCGCGGCTTCGAGACCGTCACCTACATCATCGATGGCACCTTCGAGCACCAGGACTCCCACGGCGGCGGCGGCGAGATCACCAACGGCGACACCCAGTGGATGACGGCGGGCTCGGGCCTGCTGCACATCGAGCGCCCGCCTGAGCAGCTCGTCGTCAGTGGCGGCCTGTTCCACGGCCTGCAGCTGTGGGTCAACCTCCCGCGCGCGGACAAGTGGATCGAGCCGAAGTACCAGGACCTGCGGGCCGGGGCGGCGGCGCTGCTCACCACCCCGGACGGCGGTGCGCTCGTGCGGCTGATCGCGGGCGAACTGGCCGGGCACACCGGTCCCGGCGCCACGCACACGCCGATGGCCATGGCTCACGCCACCGTCTCCCCCGGCGCGCAGGTGCGGCTGCCGTGGCGGCCCGACTTCAACGCCCTGCTCTACGTGCTCGCCGGGTCCGGGACGGTGGGCGCGCAACGCCGGCCGGTCCGCACCGGTCAGCTCGCGGTGTTCGGCCCGGGCGACACGGTCACCGTCGCAGCAGACGGCGCTCAGGAGTCGCGGCTGGCGGGGCTCGACGTCGTCGTGCTGGGCGGGCAGCCGATCGGGGAGCCGGTGGCGTGGGCGGGACCGTTCGTGATGAACACCCGCGCCGAGGTGCTCCAGGCATTCGAGGACTACCAGAAGGGCAAGCTCGGCGTCGTCCCCGCGACCTACGTGCCGTACCGGACTCAGTAGCGCGGCGGGCGGCGGACGGCGCCGGACGCGGCCCCGGTGACGAGGCTGGCGATCGCAACGCCGATCACGAGGTGGATCACCGCGGTGGCGATCTTGATCGGCAGCGAACCGCCGCCGGTGAACGGCAGCACGACGGTGGCGGCGGTGACGAGCCCGACGATCCAGCCGACGTAGGCCAGCGGGCGCGGGGTGGACACGAGCAGCAGGTGCGCGAGCCCGGTGGCCGCCAGGGCGGCCGCCGCCGCGAGCGCGCACAGCAGCACCGTGTCGGCGTCGCTGAACGCCCCCGACCGCGGCGAGACCTGGAGCACGGCGCGCACGACGAGCACGCCGACCAGCCCGATCAGCGCGGCCACGACCGCCGTGGCAACTCCACCGGCCCACAGGCGGCCGGTGTTGACCACCGGGCCGGTGTCGACGGGCCGCCCGCCCACCCAGGTGTCGTCCATCGAGCTGTCGTCGCGCCCTGGCATGCTCGGTCTCCGCATCCGCGGGCCAGGCCCGCACGGCTGGTGCTGATCGCGTGATGATGGCTGAGCGGGGATTATGGCTGGCCCGGTCGTGGCGGCGACGGCCGGGCGGTGCAGGCCGGCCGGTGGACCGGTCCTGGTTCCCGGCGGTCAGCCGGCGTCGTGGTCGAGCAGCTTCGCCACCCACCGGGTGACCGGGTCGGGCCCGCGCCATTCCACCCCGCGCACCGAACGCACCCACTGCACGCCGCGCACCGCGTTGACGAGGAACACACCGTCGGCGACGGCGAGCTCGGCGAACCGCGGCGCCGCGAGCTCGTACGGGGCGCCCTGGGCATCGAGCGCATCGAGCACCGCGCGCCGCCCGGTGCCGGGCAGGACCCGCCCGTCCAGCGGCGGCGTCGCGGGCACGCCGCCGCGCACCACGAACACGCACGCGCGGGTGCTCTCCAGCACGACGTCGCGGTCGTCGACGAGCAGCGCGGCCTCGCCCGGGTCCAGGCCCGCCTCGACGGCGTCGAGCCAGCGGCGGTCGGCGAACTTGTGGCGCTCGGCCCCGCCCGGCCCGAGCCGGTGGCGGCGCAGCGCGAGCCCGGGCTGCGCGTCCAGCGGCAGCGGTGGATCGGCGGGGGTCACCGCGACCCGCACCCGGTCCGGCTCCCCCGGCCGCGCATCGACCCGAACGCGCGCGACGCCCCGGCCGGGGACGGCGGCGGCGACCGCGGCGGCGACGTCGGCGGTGAGGGTCACGCCGTAGCACTCCAGGTACGAGGCGCGCAGTCGCCGCAGGTGCTCGCCGGCCCGGCGCATCCGTCCGTCCACCGCGAGCAGGGTCTCGAAGATCCCGTCGCCCGGGTCGGCCAGCCGCGGCCCCGGCCCGGGCGCGGGCACCCGCGCACCGAGGGTCCCGAGCAGCGGCGCAGCCTTGGTGAGGCACTCCGCCCATTCCTCGACCGGTGTCGAGTCGACCGTGACCCCGCCGCCGACACCGAGCACCGCCCGCCCGCCCGGCGCCACCTCCAGCGTCCGGATCGCGACGTTCAGCTCGAGGCCGGCGAGCGGGCTCGCCCACCCCATCGCGCCGGTGAACAACCGCCGTGGCCGCGACTCCAGCTCCTCGATCACCTCGACGGCGGCCACCTTGGGCGCGCCCGTCACCGAGCCGGGCGGGAAGGTGGCGGCGAGCAGGTCGGCGTCGTCGTGGCCGGGGGCGAGCTCCCCGGTGACGGTCGAGACGAGGTGCCACACCCCCGCGTGTGGTTCGACGTCGAGCAGCCCGGGCACCCGCACGCCGGTGCACACCCGGCCCAGGTCGTTGCGCATCAGATCGACGATCATGACGTTCTCCGCGGCGTCCTTCGCCGAGCCGCGCAATCGCGCCCGCTCGGCGGCGTCGCCGGCGGAGCCCGCGCCGCCGCCCGTCCGCGGCCGCGTGCCCTTGATCGGCGCGGTCCGCACCTGCCGGCCGGCCCGCCGCAGGAACAGCTCGGGGCTCACACTCACCGCCGTCAGCGCCGGGTCGGCCACGAACGCGGCCCGCGCCGGGTCGTGCGCCCGGACGAGCCGGGCCCACGCGTCGTGCGGGGAGCCGTGCAGCGCCATGTCCAGCTGGGTGGCGATGTTGGCCTGGTAGATCTCGCCGCGCCGGATCGCCTGCCCGCACCGCTCGACGGCCACGACGTGCGCGACGGGGTCGGGCTCGGCGAGCAGCTCCAGCCGGGCGGGGCGCACCGCGGCGGGCCCGGCGAGCGCGGCCCGCAGCGCCGCGAGCCGGGCGGCGGCTGCCGCCTCGTCGAACCCGCCCGAGAGCAGCGCCTCGTACCACCAGCGCCGCCCGTCGTGGCGCAGCACGTCGGCGTACCAGGCCAGCGCCGCCGGGCCGGTGAACGGCAGGTAGCCGAACCAGCCGCCGCCGACCGCCTGCGGGTGCGCGGGGTCCGGTTCGACGACGGGCTGGTCGGCGAGCACCGCGAACGGGTCGGCCGCCGGATCGGCCACCCGCACCGGGTCGCAGGTGACCAGCGCGCCCGGCGACCACGCGCCGCTCCACGCCGTGACCCGCTCGCGAGTGGCGAGGCGGCGCACGACCTCGCCGACCCCGAGCTCGACCCCGGAATCGACGCCGGGACCGGTGTCGAGGGGTGCGACGTGCAGGCGCGCGGTCGGGGGCACGCGGCCATCGTGCCCGCTACCGGATGCGCCGCTCCGTGCCCTCCCAGGCGCGGTCGCGCAGCACGAACTTCTGGACCTTGCCCGTGGACGTCTTCGGCAGTTCCCCGAACACGACGTGCTTGGGCGCCTTGAAGCGGGCCAATCGTTCCCGGACGTGCGCGACGATCTCCTCGGCGGTCGCCTCCGCTCCGGAGTGCAGCGCGACGTACGCCGCTGGCACCTCGCCCCACCGCTCGTCCGGTACCGCGATCACGGCCACCTCCAGCACGGCCGGGTGCTCGGCGATCGCCTGCTCGACCTCGACCGACGCGATGTTCTCCCCACCCGACACGATCACGTCCTTGCTGCGGTCGCGCAGCTCCACGTAGCCGTCGGGGTGCACGACGCCGAGGTCGCCGGTGCGGAACCACCCGTCGGGTGCCGCGGCCGCCGTCGCCTCCGGGTCGTCGAGGTAGCCGAGCATCACGTTGTTGCCGCGCAGCGCGATCTCCCCGACACTCGCGCCGTCGGCCGCGACGTCCGTGCCGTCCTTTGCCACCACCCGGGCGGTGCAGGAGATCATGTTCCCGACGCCCTGGCGGGCCTTGAGCCGGGCCTGCTCGCCGGGGTCGAGGTCGTTCCACTCGGGGCGCCAGTCGCAGATCATCACCGGCCCGAACGTCTCGGTGAGGCCGTAGAGGTGCGTGACGTCGAACCCGAGCTCGCCCATCCGGCGCAGGATCGCGGGGCTGGGCGGGGCGCCACCGGTGGCGATCCGCACGGTGCGCGGCAGCGGCGCGGCCTCGGGTGCGTAGGCGAGCATCGACAGCACCGTGGGCGCCCCCTCCAGGTGCGTGACGCCCTCCTCGCGGATCAGCCGCCACACCTGCGCCGGATCGACCCTGGGCAGGCACACGTGCGTGCCCGCCGCCGCGGTCACCGCCCACGGGAAGCACCAGCCGTTGCAGTGGAACATCGGCAGCGTCCACAGGTGCACCGACGACGGCGAGAGCTGGGTGTGCCCCACCATCGCCAGCGCCTGTAGGTAGGCGCCGCGGTGGTGGTACATCACGCCCTTCGGGCGGCCGGTCGTGCCGGAGGTGTAGTTGACCGAGAGCAGCGCGCGCTCGTCGTCAGGGGTGACCGCGCCGGGCGTCGCGCCGTCGAGCAGCTCCTCGTACGCGCCGCCGTATCCCGCACCGGCACGGATGCGCCGTGGTGGATCGTCGAGCTTCCCGAACGCCTGCTCGACGAGCTCGTCGAACACCGGGTCGTGCACGAGCACCGCGGCCCGACAGTGCTCGAGGATGTAGGCCACTTCGCCCGCGGACAGCCGCGTGTTCACCGCGACCAGCGGCACGCCCGCCCACGGGACGCCGTAGTTGGCCTCCAGCAGCACGTGCGTGTTGGGCGCCAGCACCGCGACCGGACGGCCGCCCGCGAGCGGCGCCAGCGCCCCGGCGAGGCGGCGGCACCGGTCGCGCAGCTGGGCGTAGGTCCAGCGGTGCGGGCCGTCGACCACGGCCGTGCGGTCGCCGTGCGCGGCGGCGGCGCGGTCGAGGAACGACACGGGGGTCAGCGGCTCGAACGACAGGTCGGGCATGGTGCACAGCATCGCGCCGAATCGCGCGGCGCGCAGTGTCGTTGCCGTCCAGGGAACGCGATCAGGCCACGGTGCTGGAGTCGGCGCGGCCGTTCGGGCTCTCCGCGGACCGCCGTCCGGCGCGCTCGTGCAGCCGCGCGCGGACCGCGTCGGGCGTGTACGCCCGGCGCCGCCGCGCGCCCCGCGCGACCACCACCCCCCTGGCCGCGACCCCCGCCAGCCCGGCGAGGCCGAGCAACTTCCACCACCGTCCGGTCATCGGCCCAGGCTAGCCCTAGCATCGGGCGCGTGATCACCCTCGACGCCGCGGCCGACCTCACCCGCACCGGCGACGTGTGGATCTTCCGCGGGTCGAGCGGCGCCGACCGGGCGATCCGCGGCCTCACGAACGCGCCGGTCAACCACGTCGGCATGGCGGTGGTGCTCGACGACCTGCCGCCGCTGATGTGGCACGCCGAGCTGGGCCGCGCGCTCGTCGACGTGTGGACGGGCACCCACCAGCGCGGGGTGCAGCTGCACGATCTGCGCGCCGCGGTCCTCCAGTGGGGCCGGCGCTACCACCAGCGCTGCTGGCTGCGCCAGCTCGCCGGCCCGGTCGACGCGGCGATGGAGGACGCCGTGCTCCGCACGGTCGCCCGGCTCGACGGTACGCCGTTCCCGTCGACGGCCCGCCTTGCCGGACGGTGGGCACGCGGGCGGCTGCCCAGCCTGTCGGCGCTGCGGTCCCGGCTGCCGCTGCCCGGCCCGCCTGGCACCCCCGGTCCGGCCGGCGGTGACCCGGTGAGCCTGGAGTCCGCCTACTGCGCGGAGGTCGTCGCCGTCACCTACGAGGAGATGGGCCTGTCTCCCCCGCCGCCACGACCCCAACTGGTACGACCCCGGCCGCTTCTGGAGCGGCGACCACCTGGCCCTGACCGACGGCTTCACCCTGGGCGACGAGATCGCGGTGACCCTCCCGCCGCTCCCCGCCCCGACCGCCCATGATCGCTGAGATCGGGACATGAGCTGCACATGCGCACGTCATGTCCCGATTCCGCCGATCAAGGTCGGGGCGGTGACCATGACCTCGCCGGGGACAGCGAACTAGGGTCGGCCCGGTGGGCGCGCTGAGCACCGAGGAGCAGGCCGTCGTCGAGACGGTGCGGGAGTTCGTCGACCGCGAGGTGCGGCCCGTCGTGCGCGAGCTGGAGCACACCGACACCTATCCCGAGCAGCTCATCGAGCAGATGAAGCGGCTCGGTGTCTTCGGGCTGGCGATCCCCGAGCCGTGGGGCGAGGCGCCGGTGTCGATGCCCTGCTACGCCCTGGTCACCGCCGAGCTGGCGCGGGGCTGGATGAGCCTGGCCGGGGCGATGGGCGGGCACACGGTCGTCGCGAAGCTGCTGCTGGCGTTCGGCACCGACGAGCAGCGCGACCGCTACCTGCCCCGGATGGCCACCGGCGAGGTGCGCGCGACGATGGCGCTCACCGAGCCCGGGGGCGGCTCGGACCTGCAGGCGATGACCACCACCGCGCGCCGCGACGGCGCGGGTGCCGACGCGGGGTACGTCGTGGACGGCGCCAAGACCTGGATCACGAACTCGCGCCACTCCCAGCTCGTCGCGCTGCTGTGCCGCACCGACCGGCACGCCGAGCCGCCGCATCGTGGCATCAGCATCCTGCTCATCGAGCCCGGGCCGGGGTTCACTGTCTCGCGGGACCTGCCCAAGCTCGGCTACAAGGGCGTCGAAAGCTGCGAACTGCACTTCGACGGGCACCGCGCGCCCGTGACGGCGCTGCTCGGCGGCGTCGAGGGACGCGGATTCGCGCAGATGATGACGGGGTTGGAGACCGGCCGGATCCAGGTCGCGGCGCGCGCGCTCGGGGTGGGGCGGGCCGCGTTCGACGACGCATTCCGCTATGCGCAGGAACGGGAGAGCTTCGGCCGGCCGATCTGGCAGCACCAGTCGATCGGCAACTATCTGGCGGAGATGGCGACGAAGCTCACCGCGGCCCGCCAGCTGATCCTGCATGCGGCCGAGAAGGCCGAGGCCGGGCAGCGCTGCGACCTCGAGGCAGGAATGGCCAAGCTGTTCGCCTCCGAGGCCGCGATGCAGATCGCGCTGGACGCGGTGCGCATTCACGGCGGTTACGGTTACTCCACCGAGTTCGACGTCGAGCGCTACTTCCGCGACGCCCCGCTGATGATCGTCGGGGAGGGCACGAACGAGATCCAGCGCAACGTGATCGTCAGCCAGCTGGTGCGTCGCGGCGGCCTGGACCGGTAGCCGCCGGGCCCCGGTACCGTCGGTGGGGTGCGGAGGGGGCGGATCATGGGGCTGGCCGGCGCCGCGGCGCTCACGCTGCTCGCACGCGCAGCCCGCGGCGTCCCGGCGGCCATCGGCGCCCGCGGCGACGCGGCGACGGCGGGGCTACCTGCCTCGCCGCACCGGCGCGACGGCGCGTTCCACAACTCGGAGCCCGGAACGGGCAGCAGCGGCGCCCTGACGATTCTCGGTGCGTTGCTGCGGCGCGGTGCCACCGGCCGGCCGGCCGGGGCGGTGCCGCTCGCGCCGGTGCAGATCGCCGCGACACCGGCGCCGCTGGCCGTCACCTGGTTCGGGCACTCCAGTGCGCTGATCGAGATCGACGGTCACCGCGTGCTGGTCGACCCGATGTGGGGTGAGCGCGCGTCGCCGTCGCGGCGGGTCGGTCCGCGCCGGATGCACCCGGCGCCGATGCCGCTGGCCGGGCTGCCGCCCGTCGACGCCGTGCTGATCTCCCACGACCACTACGACCACCTCGACCTGCCGACGGTCCGCAGCCTGGCCCGGTTCTCGCAGGCGCCCTTCGTCGTGCCGCTGGGCATCGGGGCGCACCTGCGCCGGTGGGGGGTACCCGCCGAGCGGGTCGTCGAACTGGACTGGGGCGACTCGACGGGGATCGGGGAGCTCACCCTGCACTGCACCGAGGCGCGGCACTTCTCCGGGCGCGGACTCGTCCGCGACACCACGCTCTGGTCGTCATGGGCGATCGCGGGCCCGGCGCACCGGGCGTACTTCGGCGGCGACACCGGCTATGCCCGGGCCTTCGCTGCGACCGGAGCCGCGCTCGGCCCGTTCGACCTCGTCCTGCTGCCCGTCGGCGCCTACAGCGAGCACTGGCCCGACGTGCACATGACGCCCGAGGAGACCGTGCGCGCGTTCCGCGACCTGCGCGGCGCGGTGCTGCTGCCGGTGCACTGGGCGACGTTCAACCTCGGGTTCCATCCCTGGGCCGAACCCGTGGACCGGGTGCGCGCCGCCGCCCGGGCCACCGGAGTCCGGCTCGTGATCCCCCGGCCGGGTGAACGCGTCGATCTCGCGAACCTGCTTGAGCCGTCCGACTGGTGGACGGCCACCGGTCCGGCCCGCCCGCCGGTTCCCCGTTGCGGAGCCGCTCGCCCCGGGTGAGCTGCGCATTCGGCGTCGGAGATTTCGCGCTATCGGCGGAACCGGCCCGGCGGCTCGTCGACCCCTGATCGACCCCCCGATCGACAATGCACATCGCATCGTTTATCGTCGCCCTCGTCGAAATTGTCGACCTGGTCGACGCAGCTCCCGGGTAGCGCCGAAGCACCGTTCTCAGCAGTGCGTTTCCACCGAGGCGGTCCGACGTGCCTGTCCGAACGATCTCGAAAGGCACCACCGTGGCGAAGCAGACGACGGTCACCCTCATCGACGACCTCGACGGCAGCCCCGCCGACGAGCAGGTCGAGTTCGCCGTGGACGGCAAGTCCTACGAGATCGACCTGTCCTCGGCGAACAGCACGAAATTGCGCGACGCGCTCGCCCCGTTCGTTTCCGCGGCTCGGCGTGCGGGCGGAACCCGGCGCAGCGCGGGCAGTGGCTCGGCGCCGTCGCGCCCGACCGCGGACCGCGAGCAGAACCAGGCCATCCGCGAATGGGCGCAGGCGGAGGGGATGAAGATCTCGGAGCGGGGCCGCATCCCGTCCAACGTGCTCGAGGCCTACCACGCGGCTCACTGAGCGAACCGTGCCCGGCTCGCGGCGGCGATCACCGCCAGCGGCACCGCCACGACGAGCGCGACCCCGAACAGCATGGTGAACATCCCCGCGCCGGCGGGCTGGGCGGCCAGCGCGGTGCCCAGCCCGCTGCCGAGGAACAGCGCCGCGGCGAACAGCGCGACGGCGGTGGCCCGCTCGTCCGGCACCACCTCGGTGGCCCACGCCTGCAGGGTGCTGTGCAGGAACGCCCACGAGCCCCCGACGAGCAACCCCGCCGCGACGAGCGTCGGCAGGCTCACCGTCACCGCGGGGACGGTCCACGCAGCCACCAGGAAGCCGCCGCCGATCGCCGCGAGCGCCGCGGGGTGGAGCCGCCCGACCAGCCGCCGCACCACCTGCGACCACAGCACCGCGCCCACGCCGTAGGCCGCGGCGACGAGCCCCGCCACCGCGGCAGTCGAGCCCAACGACTGGGCGGCGGGCGCGAGGTAGGTGAGCACGCCGAGCACGACGGCACCTTCGACGAACGCGAGCAGCAGCACCACCCGCGCCCAGCGCTGCCCGAGCACCCGCGCGATCGAGCGCTGGGGGTTGCCGCTGAGGGGGGCACGCACCGGTTCGGGCAGGCGCCGCACCGCCACCCACAGCACGGCGGCGGCCACCGCGGCCGCCGCCGGCACCGCCCGCCAGCCGGCGAGGTCGGCGAGCACGCCCGCGCCCGCCGTCGCCGCGGCCACCCCGAGCGACGACGCGGCGAGCACGTCGCTGAGCGGTCGCTGGCGCACCTGCGGCGGCCAGGAGTCCCCGACGTAGACCAGCGACGCGGGGATCAGCGCGGCGAAGCAGCCGCCGGCCACGACCCGGGTGACACCGAGCACGAGCAGGTCCGGGGCGAGCGCGGAGCCCACGCCGGCCGCGGTGGCCCCGAGCAGCGCCAGGCGCATCACGCGCACCCGCCCGACCCGGTCGCTCACCATCCCCCAGACCGGTTGCATCGCGCCGTAGGCGAGGAAGTACGCGCTGGCCACGGCGGCGGCCGCGGTGAACGGCACGTCCAGGTCCAGCGCGATCACCACGATCAGCGGCGCGATGGCGAACCGGTCGCACGTGCTGGTCAGCGCGGTGAGCTGGAGCAGGCGCAGCCGGCCGCGCTCATCGGCGTCCGGGCGGGCGAGTGCGGCGTCGTCGGGCACGCCGACCGACACTAGGCGGGCCGCCCGCATGCAGCGGCCCCTACGCTCGCGGGCGTGGCCGATCTCGCACCCGAGGAGTTCCGCCGGCAGGGGCGTGCCGTGCTCGACTGGGTGGCCGCCCACCGGGAGGCGCTGCCCGCGCTGCCCGTGCGCGCCGACGTCGAGCCCGGCGCGGTGCGCGCGCGGCTGGGCCCGTTGCCCGAGCGACCGCGCCCGGTGCAGGAACTGCTCGCCGAGCTCGACCGCGTCGTCGTCCCGGCCGGAACGAACTGGCAGCACCCGCGGTTCTTCGGCTACTTCCCGGCCAACGCGTCACTGCCCTCGCTGCTCGGTGATCTGCTCTCCGGCGGGCTCGGCGCCCAGGGCATGTTGTGGTCGACCTCCCCGGCCTGCACGGAGGTAGAGCAGTCGATCACCGATCAGCTCGCCCGCGCGCTGGGCCTCGACGAGGGCTTCACCCACGACGGCGGCGGGGGCGGCGTCATCCAGGACACGGCGTCGTCAGCCGCGCTGGTGGTGCTGCTCGCGGCGCTGCACCGCAGCTCGGGAGGAGCCTGGCGCGAGGACGGCGTCGACGGCACCGAGCGGGTGTACGTCACCGCCGAGACGCACTCGTCGCTGGCGAAGGCGGTGCGGGTGGCCGGGCTCGGCGCCCGCGCGCTGCGCACCGTCGACACCGCATCGGGCACGCTGGCGATGTCGGTCCCGGCGCTGGCGGCGGCGCTGGACGCCGACACCGCCGCGGGGCTGCGGCCGGTGCTGGTGTGCGCCACGGTCGGCACGACGGGCACCGGCGCGGTCGATCCGGTCCGGGAGATCGCCGGAGTCGCGACGGACCGCGGCGCCTGGGTGCACGTCGACGCCGCCTGGGCCGGGGTCGCGGCGCTGTGCCCGGAGCACCGCGACCTGCTCGACGGGGTGGCGGCGGCCGACTCGTTCTGCACCAACGCCCACAAGTGGCTGCTCACCGCGTTCGACGCGTCCCTGCTGTGGGTGCGCGACGCCGCCGCGCTCCCGGCGGCGCTGTCGATCACGCCCGAGTACCTGCGCGACCCGGCGTCGGAGTCCGGGCGGGTGGTCGACTACCGCGACTGGCAGGTGCCGCTGGGCAGGCGGTTCCGGGCGCTGAAGCTGTGGGCCGTCGTGCACGCCTTCGGCCTGGAGGGGTTGCGCGCCCACATCCGCGAGCACGTGGCGCTGGCCGCGGAGCTGGCGGCGTGGGTGCGGGCGGAGCCGGGCCTCGTCCTGGCCGCTCCGCCGTCGCTCGCGCTGGTGTGCCTGCGGGTGCAGACCCGGCACGGCCGGGACGCCGACGACGCCGCGACCCGCGCCCTGCTGGATCGGGTCAACGCCTCCGGGGCGGCGTTCCTGACGCACACCACCGTCGCAGGCCGGTACGTCATCCGGGTGGCCATCGGGTCGGTGGCGACCACCCGGGACGACATCGACGTCCTGCGGTCGTTGCTGCGGGTGTGACCGGGTCAGCCGGGCTCGCCGCGACGCTTGCGGTGCTGTATCCAGCCCAGGTCGGCGAGCGCGACGACCGCGACCACGACCAGCACCCACCCCACCGCGGTGAGCCCGGCGGCGAACGCGAACCACGCTGCGCCGGCGGAGAAGACCAGGCCGAACGCGGCGAGCGCCGCGCGCAGGGTGAGGGCGCTGCGGGCAGGCGGAGCGCCGGCGAAACCGGCGGTGGGATCGTGGTGGTCGGGCAGGCCGCGCGCGAAGTCCGCGCGGCTGCGCCCGCTGCGGGTGTCCGGTGGAGGGCCGTCGGGTGCGGGGCCGCTGCGCGGGAGGTCGTTGTGCGCCGTCATGGGTTGGGGCTACCCGCACGAGCGCGGCGCGATACGCGTCAGCCCGCGCCGCGGCCGGGGACGGCGTGACGCAGCAGCACCCGGCTGCCACGGTCGTCGAAATGGATGAGCATCGCGTCGGTCATGGCGTTCATCAGCCCGATGCCGCGCCCGCCCGACACCGGCTCGGCCACGGGCGGGCGCCAGGTCCCGTGGTCGACGACCTCGACGCAGAGGGTGTTGCCCTCGGTCCACAGCGTCAGCTCGACCCGCCCCGACTCCCCCGGCCCGTACGCGTGGCACACCGCGTTGGCCGCGGCCTCGTCGACCGCCAGCACGATGCCGTCGATCTCGTCCGCGGTGAGCGACAGCGGCGCCAGCCACCCGGCCAGCTCGCGGCGGATGACCACGAGCTGGCGCGGGTCCGCGGGCCAGCTGCGGTGGATGAACTCGATGCGCTCCCCCTGCGTCATGCTCATCGGGTTCCACGCTCGGCGGGCCCGGCAAACCCCACCCGCCGCAATCGGTCGACCGCTCGGCCGACACCGAGCTCCGGTGCTCGCCCGGGCGGTGGCCGGTGTATGGCGGTGGAGAGCGGGTAGCCGGTACGCATGACGTCCCAGACCACGACCCAGAACGCGGCGTCCCGGCCCGCGCCGGGCACCGTCCCGGCCGACGCCACCACCGGCGAGCTGGTGCAGCGCCTGTCCACCCAACTCTCCGACCTCGTCCGCGGCGAGCTCACGCTCGCCAGGGCGGAGCTGTCCGAGAAGGGCAGGCAGGCCGGCGTCGGCGTGGGCCTCGCCGGCGCGTCCGCTGTGCTGGCCACCTACGCCGGCGGGGCGCTCGTGGCGGCGGTGGTCGCGGCGATCGCGGTGGCGCTGCCGGTGTGGGCAGCCGCGCTGATCACCGGAGGAGCGCTGCACGCCGCCGCGGGGCTGCTGGGCCTCGTGGCGCGCAGCAGGATCAACCGGGCCACCCCGATGGTGCCCGAGCAGGCCGCGGCCGGCGTGCGCCGCGACGTCGCGGCCGTCAAGGGAGGGCTGCACCGGTGACCGCACCCCAGGAGACGCCGCGCCCGACCCCACGGCGCCTCGACCACCCGAACCCGGTGGCCGAGCGGCCCGTGGTGGACACCCGCGACCCCGACGTGTTGCGCACCGAGCTGGACGAGCGCCGACGCGCACTCGGCGACACCGTCGAGGAGCTCGCGCACCGCGCCGACGTGCCCGCACGGATGCGGGACAGGAAGGACGAGACGGTCACCCGCGTACGCGAGGGGGCCGCACAGACCGGGCAGACCGTGCGCGAGCAGCCGGCGGCACTGCTCGTGACCGCGGGCGCAGTCGTCGGCTTCCTGCTGATCCGGGCGCGACGCCGCCGCCGCGCCCGCCGGAGCGAGGAGCAACGGTGATGGAACGCGGCAACACGAAGCACGGGCGACGCGACGACGACGCGCTGGCCGAGCAGGTCCGCGACGTGCTGGCCCACGGCGGGTCGAACCGCGAGGAGCGGACCTCAGGTGAGTCGCCCGTCGACGATGGGGCGGATCCGGCGGTCCTTCCCGAGCTGCCCGCGGAGGAGCCCCGCGACGCCGTCGGTGGCTGACGGCCGCGCAGGTCAGGAGACGGGCAGCCGGGCGTCGCCGGGTGCCCGGTCCGGTCGCAGACCGCGCCAGCTCGCGGCCCGCAGCCGGTGGTCGTGGGTCAGGTTGCGGTAGGTCACCTCGCCCACCAGCTCCGGGCGCACCCAGCGGGCCCGGCGCGCCTCGGGTCGGGGCACCTCGTCGTCGAAGGGCGAGGAGGCGGCAGCCAGCAGGGCGAGGCGCGCCGCCATCGCGTCGAGGGCGGCATCGGTGAACCCGGTTCCGACGTGGCCGAGGTAGCGCAACCGTCCGACCTCGTCGTGCGCGCCGAGCAGCAAGGCGCCGAAGGTTCCGGCGCGACGGCCCTCCCCCACGGTCCACCCGCCGACCACCACCTCCTGCGTCTGCGCCAGGGCGGTCTTGACCCAGGCGGGCGAGCGCCTGCCCGGCTCGTAGCGCGCGGCCCGGCGCTTGGCCACGACACCCTCCAGCCCGTGGGCGCGAGCCACCTCGAGCAACTGCGCGGCGGGCACGCCGGAGGTCGAGGGCGGGACGCGCACCCGCGGGCCGTCGAGGCCGAGCCCGTCGAGCAGTTCCCGGCGGCGGTCGTAGGGCTGCACGAGCAGCGCGGCACCGTCGAGGGCGAGCACGTCGAAGACGAGATACGACACCGGGATGCGGGCGACGAGGTCGGCGGGCGGCTTGCGCACGTGCATGCGGTGCTGGAGCAGACCGAAGTCGGGGCGGCCCGCGGCGTCGAGGGCCACGAGCTCCCCGTCGAGCAGCGCGGCCCGGCCGTCGAGCAACGCGCCCAGCCCGGCCAGCTCCGGGTAGCCGGCGGTGACGTCGTTGCCGAGGCGGCTGTGCGCCCGCACCTGCTCGCCGGCGACCGCCGTCACCGCACGGACACCGTCCCATTTGAACTCGACGGCCCATCCGGCGCCGGAGGGCGGTGGGCCGGCGACGGCCAGCATCGGAGCGACCGGACCGGGCAGCGACACGTCCATGACCAGCGACGTTACGAGGTCCGGCGGCCGCTCACCGAGGGGGTGGGTGGGCGGCCGCCGGGTGCACAGCCCGGCGATGGGGGGACCGCCGACCATGTGCTACGGCAGGATAGCCCGTCGCACCGACAAGGTGGCATCCCCACGTGGAGGTCGCCGGCGGGCCGATGTGCGCCGCTACGGCCTAGGGTCGTCGTCGTGCCGGACGAGCTGGACGCCATCGCCGACGCCCTCTACGCGCTGCCGCCCGAGGACTTCGTCCCCGCCCGCGACGATCACGTGGCCGCGGCCCGGGAGCGCGGCGACCGGGACCTCGCCCGGGCCGTCGGTCGCCTGCGCCGGCCGACCCGCCCGGCGTGGCTGGCCAACCTCCTCGCCCGCCACCGGTCCGACCAGCTCGACGGGTTCGTCTCGATGGCGGCCGGCCTGGCGCAGGCCCAGCGGACCCTGGACGGGGCACAGCTGCGGGCGCTGTCCACGCAGCGCAACCGGGCGGTGGCGGCGATGGCGCGCGAGGCGGGCAGGCTCGCCCAGGAGGCGGGCTCGCCCGCCACCGACGGGCAGCTCCGCGAGCTGCACGGGATCCTGGAGGCCGCGCTGGCCCAGCCGGACGTGGCCCGGGAGCTGCAGGCCGGCCGGTTGACCCGCACCTTGCGCTACACCGGGTTCGGGCCGCAGAGCGAACCCGGAGCCGTGCCGGTGCCCGCGCCGCGCGCCGCGCCCGAGCAGGCGCCGCCCGACCCGGTGCCCGCCGACCCCCGGCGCCGGGACGCGGAGCGGGCCGAGCGCCGCCGCGCACTCGACGGCGCCGAGCGCGCGGCCGCGGATGCGCACGAACGGCGGGAGCGCGACGCGGCCGCCGTCGACGACACCCGCGACCGGCACGCCGTGGCCCGCGAGCGGGTCGCGCGGCTCACCGCCGACCTGGAGGCCGCGCGCGGCGACGAGCGCCACGCTGCCGACGACGAGCGAGCCGCAGCAGCCGCGCTGCGCGAGTCGGCCCGCGCGGCGAGCGCCGCGGCCGCCGACGTGGAGCGGGCCCGCGCCCGGCTGGACGAGCTGTCGTGCGGTCCGCCGGCGCCGCGCCGGGCACGGGCACGACCCGGGTGCTGCGCGCCGAGGTCGCCCACGGCGTCGCGGAGCTCGTCGGCGATCCCGACCGGTCGGGGGCGTGGACGCTGCTGGTCGACGGCACCGCCCAGTCCCACGTCGACCTCGACGACCCGACCCACCTGGAGTTCGAGTACATGCGCCGACTGGGCCACGTGCTCGACGCCCTCGCTCCGGCGGGGCCCGCGCCGTTGCGGGTGCTGCACCTCGGCGGCGGGGCGTGGACGCTGGCCCGCTACGTCGCCGCGACCCGACCCGCGTCGGCGCAGCAGGTGGTCGAGCTGGACGAGGCGCTGGCCGGCCTCGTCGCGGATCGGCTGCCCGCCGACGGGCTCGGCATCGAGGTACAGGTGCGCGATGCCCGCGCCGCGCTGGCGGGCACGCCTGCGAGCAGTCTCGACGCGATCGTCGTGGACGTGTTCGCGGGTGCCCGCATCCCCGCACACCTCACGTCGGTGGAGTGCGTCCGCGATGCCTCCCGCGCGCTGCGCCCGGGCGGGCTGCACGCCGCGAACATCGCCGACGCGGTGCCGCTGACCTTCGCCCGCGGCCAGGTGGCCGCGTTCGCCGAGGTGTTCGCCGAGGTGGCGGTGATCGTCGCGCCGGCGGTGCTGCACGGCCCGCGCTTCGGCAACCTCGTGCTCCTCGGCAGCGACGGCCCGCTACCGGACGCGCCGCTGACCCGGCTGCTCGCGGCCGACCCGTTCCCGGCCCGGTTGCTCGACGACGCCGCCGCCCGCGACCTGGCCCGCGGCGCGACACCGCCCACCGACCGCACCGCCCATCCCTCGCCGCTGCCCCCGTCGGGCTTCTTCGGCAGGCCGTAGGGCCCGTGCCCCCGGGGCCTAGAACGCGCCGTTCGCGATGGCCGAGCGGACGTTCGCGTCGTGCTCGGCGAGGGTCTCCCCGAAGCAGGACGTGCCGTCAGGCTGGCAACGCACGAAGAACAGCCACGGTCCGGGTGCCGGCTCGATGGCCGCGGCGAGGGCGTCGCGACCGGGTGCGGCGATCGGGGTGGGGGGCAGCCCGGCCCGGCGGTAGCTGTTGTAGGGCCCGTCCTGCGCGCGGGCCTCGGACGTGGTGCGCAGCGCCTGGATGTCGAGCGGATAGTTGACCATGGAGTCCAGCTCCAGCCGCTGCCCGATCGCCAGCCGGTTGTAGATCACGCGGGCCACCTTCGGCATGTCCGCGGTGATGCCCTCCTTCTCCGCCAGGGATGCCACCACGAGCACCTCGTACGGGCTGTACACGCCCTGCGCAGCGCCCGCCACCAGTCCGGATGCCTCCAGCCGGTTCGCCGAGGCCGTGACCAGCGCGCGCAGCACCTCGACAGCCGGGGCACCGGGCCGCACGTCGTAGAGGCCGGGTAGCAGGAGGCCTTCGAGCCGGCGGCGCGGGTCGGCGGCACGCACGTCGGCCAGCGCCCACTCGGGCACCCCCAACTCCTCCGGGGCCGTGTCGGCCATCGCCGCGCGCAGCTCGTCCACACCCGCGCAGCGTCCGGCTCCCGCCGGCTCGGCGGCTCCCGGGTCGGTGCAGCTCGCCCGAGAGATCAGCGTCAGCACGCCGGGCGCGACCGTGCCGTCCGGGGACCGGGTGTCGTCGAGCTGCACACCACCGCGGATCTCCAGGCGCCCGATCCGGGCAGCCGGGTCGAGCAACCGCTCCACCGCGGACTCCCCCGACATCTCGGCGCGCATCTGGTAGAAGCCCGGCTGTACCGAACGGATGCGCTGCTCGTCGAGCGCCGCCTCGGTGAACGCCGCCGTGCTGCGCACGACACCCTCGCGTTCGAGCGCGGCACCGATCTGCGTGGTGGTGGCGCCGTCGCGCACCTCGACGACCACCGAGCCGGTGCCGGGCCCGTCGAAGTCGGGCGGGCCGAACAGCGGCTGCACCGCGACCACGACGCCCACGCCGAGCACCAGAGCCACCGCGAGCACGAGGGCCCGGACCCGGCGTCGCCGCCCCTGCACCGGCGACCCCCCGGGGTTCGCGGGGGTGCGCCCGCCCGGCTCGACGTCCACGGAGCGCGTCACGCGCGCCCTCCTGTGCGGTCCACGACACACGAGGCTAACCGGCGCGGCCCGGGCCCGTGGAGACGGGGGAAGCTCACCGGCGCCGGGCGTCCAGCCAGCCCTGCAGGATCGCGACGGCGGCTGCCTGGTCGACGACCGCGCGCTGCCGGCGCCCGCGCCGCCCGCTCGCGCGAAGCTGCCGGGTGGCGACGACGGTGGTGAGCCGCTCGTCGGTGAGCACGACCGGCACGTCGAGCACGGCCTGCAGGGCCGCGGCGAACTCGCGGGCGAGCACGGCCGCGAGCCCCTCGTGGCCGGCGAGGGTGCGCGGCAGGCCGACGACGACCTCGACGACGTCGTGCTCGGCCACCAGCGCCGCGATCGCCCGCAGGTCCGCACCGCCCCCGACATCGCGCGCGACGGTGACCAGCGGGGTGGCGAGCACGCCGTCCGGGTCGCACACCGCGACCCCCACCCGCACCGACCCTACGTCGACGCCGAGACGCCTACCGGGCGGCGAGGGCGGCACGCAGCGCCTCCACCGCGGCCGGGACGCCGCCCGGCTCGGTGCCACCGCCCTGGGCGAGATCGGGCTTGCCCCCGCCCCGGCCGCCCACCGCGGGCGCGAACGACGGCACGAGCTTCCCCGCGGCCACGCCCAGCTCCCGCGCCGCGGCGGTGGTCGCCACGACGAACGCCACCTTCGCGTCGCCGTCGGCGCTGAACAGGGCGACCACACCGGGGCGCGCGCCGAGCCGGCCGCGGACGTCGGAGGCGAGCGAGCGCAGGTCGTTGCCGCCCACGCCGTCCGGCGCCGCGACCGCGACGAGCGCGACCCCACCGACGTCCTCGGCCTCCGCGGCCAGCGCACCGGCCGAGGCCAGCACCGCGTCCGCGCGCACCTTCTCCAGCTCCCGCTCGGCCTGCCGAAGCCGCTCGACGATCCCGCCGATCCGCTCGGGCAGCTCCTCGGGCCGGGCCTTGAACTGCTCGGCGAGCTGGGACACCAGGACGTGCTCGCGGGCGAGGAAGCGGAACGCGTCGAGCCCGACGAGCGCCTCCACCCGGCGCACGCCCGACCCGATCGAGGCCTCCGAGAGCAGCTTCACCAGCCCGAGCTGCCCCGACCGGCGCACGTGCGTGCCGCCGCACAGCTCTCGGGAGTAGTCGCCGATCTCCACGACGCGCACCGCGTCGCCGTAGCGCTCCCCGAACAGCGCCAGCGCCCCGATCCGCCGGGCCTCGTCCGGCGTGGTGACGAACGAGCGCACCTCGTGGTCGTGCAGCAGCACCTCGTTGACCTCGTCCTCCACGTCGGCGAGCACCGACGTGGGAACGGCCCCTGCGGGCGACGTGAAGTCGAACCGCAGCCGACCGGGCGCGTTCATCGAGCCTGCCTGCGCGGCGGCGTCACCCAGCGCGCGGCGCATGCCGGCATGCACGAGGTGGGTGGCCGAGTGCGATCGCGAGATCGCCGCCCGGCGCGAGGTGTCCACGACCGCCTGCGCGGGCACGTCGAGGCGGACCTCGCCCTCGGTGACGGTGCCCCGGTGCGCCACGAGCCCCGCGACCGGGGACTGGACGTCGGCGACCTCGACGACGAACCCGTCCCCGCGGATCCAGCCGGTGTCGGCCTGCTGCCCGCCACCCTCGGCGTAGAACGGGGTGCGGTCGAGCACCACCTCCACCGCGCTGCCCGTACCGGCCGCCGGCACGCCCGCGCCGTCGACGACGAGACCGACCACCCGCGACTCCGCCACGAGATCGGTGTAGCCGAGGAAGTCGGTGCCCCCGGCGGCGTCGAGCACGGCCCGGTAGGCGGTGCCGTCGCCGTGCCCGGTCCTGCGGGCGGCGGCGTCGGCCTTGGCGCGGTCGCGCTGCTGCGCCATCAGCGTGCGGAAGCCCGCCTCGTCGACGCTGAGCCCGGCCTCGGACGCCATCTCCAGCGTGAGGTCGATGGGGAAGCCGTAGGTGTCGTGCAGCTGGAACGCCTTGTCCCCGGCGAGCTGCGTGCTGCCGGCGTCCCTGGTGGCGCGCACCGCGACGTCGAAGATCCGCGACCCGGCCGTGAGGGTCTGCAGGAACGCCTCCTCCTCGGCGCGGACCACCGCGGAGATCCGCTCGAAGTCGGTGATCAGCTCCGGGTAGCCCGGTGCCATCGCATCGCGCACGACCTCGGCGAACGACGCCAGCACCGGCTCGTGCACGCCCAGTAGCCGCGCCGAGCGCACGATGCGACGCAGCAGCCGGCGCAGGACGTAGCCCCGCCCGTCGTTGGCCGGGGTCACCCCGTCCCCGATGATCATCACGCCGGACCGGGCATGGTCGGCGATCACCCGGAACCGGACGTCGTCCGTCGCGTCGGCGCCGTAGCGCCGACCGGACAGTTCCTCGGCACGCGTGATCACCGGACGCACGAGGTCGGTCTCGTAGACGTTCGCGACGTCCTGGAGCAGGTACGCGACGCGCTCGACACCCATGCCCGTGTCGATGTTCTTGGCGGGCAGTTCCCCGACCGGGGGGTGCCCCAGCTTCGGGCTCAGCTCGCCGCGCTCGTCCTGCATGAAGACGAGGTTCCAGATCTCCAGGTAGCGGTCCTCGTCCACGACCGGGCCGCCCTCGCGGCCGAACTGCGGCCCGCGGTCGACGTAGATCTCCGAGCACGGCCCGCCCGGGCCGGGCACGCCCATGTCCCAGTAGTTGTCCTTGCCGTCGCGGCGCTGGATGCGCTCCTCGGGCAGCCCGGCGATCCGCTTCCACAGGTCGATGGCCTCGTCGTCGTCGAGGTACACCGTGACCCAGATCCGGTCGGGATCGAACCCGTAGCCGCCGGCGCCCTGGCTGCCGGTGACGACGTTCCAGGCGTGCTCGATCGCCCCGGCCTTGAAGTAGTCGCCGAAGGAGAAGTTGCCGGCCATCTGGAAGAACGTGTTGTGCCGGGTCGTGCGGCCGACCTCGTCGATGTCGCCGGTGCGCACGCACTTCTGGATCGAGGTGGCGCGCGGGTACGGCGCGGGCGCCTCGCCGAGGAAGTACGGCTTGAACTGCACCATCCCCGCGTTGACGAACAGCAGCGTGGGGTCCTCGAGGATGAGCGACGCGCTGGGCACGCTGACGTGCCCGGTGGCGAGGAAGTGGTCGGTGAAGCGACGGGCGATCTCGTGGGTCTGCACTGGGTTCTCTCGCGACGTGACGGATGGGGCCGGGCGGGCGCGGCGACGGACCGGGTCAGCGCCGCGCCGGGCGCGCTCGGTCACGGAAGCGGTGCGACGGCGCGGGCGCGGGCTCGGCCAGCGCCCCGGCGAGGGTGGGCAGCGCCGCGCCGGTGCGCCGCTCGAGGTCGGCGGCCAGGCGCTCCTCGTGGTCGAGCATCGCGTGGCGCACCTCGGCGCCGAACTCGCCGAGCCCCGCGCCCAGCTCGCGCAGGCCGTCCGCGAGGTTGGCCCCGATGCCGGCCGGGGTGAGCCGCTGGGCCGCGACGCTCGCGCGGCGGGTGGCGTACGCGCCCGCGGCGAGCCCCACACCCAGCCAGAACAACCGCTTCACGACCGCCGCCTGCGCCGCAGGCCCGGCCGCGAGGCGGCCGCCGCCCGTCCGGCCCGCCGGGCCTTGATCGCCTTGTTGAGGCCGTAGGAGAACGCCGCGGCCCGCACGAGCGGCCCGCCGAGGGTGGCCGTGAACAGCGAGGTGAGCACGGAGACGTTGGTGGTGACCGTGCGGGCGCTGGAGGTGATGCCGTCCACGCGCTCCAGCTGGGTGTTGACCTGGGCGAGCGTGGCCTGGGCGTTGTCGAGCAGCGGTGCGCTGCCCTCGTGGGCCTTGCGGATGGCGACCGTCGCCTCGTCGAGCGTGCGTCCGAGCTTCAGCAGCGGGACGGCGAGCAGCGCCACCAGGACGACGAACGCCCCCGCGGCGATCAGGGCCGCGATCTGACCAGCCGTCACGGAGACCTCCCCGGGTGCCGCAGGCGACGATGAACGTGATCGTCGCCAGGCTACTCCCCGGCGCGGACGGCACGACCGGGCAGGGGACTCAGCAGGGGCCGAGCCGGCCGCGCAGCAGGTTGAGCGCCCGGTGCTGGGTGACCCGCACCGCGCCCGGCGTGGAGCCGACGATCTCGGCGGTCTCCTCCGCGCTGAGCCCGAAGACGATGCGCAGCACCAGCACCTCGCGCTGGCGCGGGCTCAGCAGGTGCACGAGACGGCCGACCATCGCGGACTGCTCGGCGTCGAGTGCGTGCTGCTCCGGGCCGCCCACGACCGCGACGACGTCGGGCAGCTCGGCGACGGGCTCGGTGCGGTTGCGGCCCAGGGCCCGGAAGGTGTCGGCGACCTTGTGCTGGGCGATCCCGTAGACGAACGCCCGGAACGACCGGCCCGAGAGCTGGTAGGTGGCCAGCGCGTTGACCACCGCGACACAGACCTCCTGGGCGACGTCCTCGGCCGACACGAGGCCGGTCTCCTGGCGGCCGAGCCGAGCCCGGCAGTACCGGAGCACGAGCGGGTGGATCGTCGCGAGCAGGTCGTCGCGGCTTCGCCGGTCGCCCGCGATGGCCGCGGCGACGAGCGGTTCCAGCGGGCTGACCGGATCGGGCGGACCAGCTGGTGGCGCCCACACCGCAGCGTTCGACACTGGCTCGGACATAGGTGTCCCCCCTGTGCGGGTGTTCCAGGGGGAGTGCCGGCGCATGAGCGCACGCGGAGATCACGTGGCTCGATCGAGTGCGGTTCCCCCCGGAACGAGTAACGAAACCACGTGCCCCCGCGAGTTTCGTCACAATCTGCCGTTGCGCTCACTATCTTGGGGGAAACGTCAAGATGGAGCAAGCCCCAATGTCCGTTACGCTGTGCTGATGTCATCGGCCGACCAGCCACGTCCGGCTGACTCGCGGGCCCGCGCGGCACGGACCAAGCGCGATCGCACCCGCGCCGCGCTCCTCGAAGCCGCCGACACCGCCTTCGGGCTGCACGGCTGGTCGCGCACCCGGGTGGAGGACATCGCCGCTGCCGCCACCGTCAGCGCGGCGACGGCCTACAATCACTTCCCCACCAAGCACGCGCTGATCGGGCACGTGTTCCGGCCGCTGGTGTCGGCGCTGTGCGCCCAGGCCGAGTGCGACCTGGCCACCGGCCGCCCGATCGACCAGGCGCTCGTCGACCAGGTCCGCGCGCTGGTGCGCACGACGAGCAGGCACCGGACCCTGGCAGGCGCCTTCCTCGCCGCGTGCCAGGAGTACGCCGCGCGGGTGCACGCCGCGCCGCGCGTCGGCGACGAGCTCGATCCCCGCGCCCTCGCGCCGGTGTCCGACGGCATCCGCCTGCTCGTCGCCCGCGGTCAGGGCACCGGGGAGCTGCGCCGGTTCCCGGCCGCGGAGGACATCAGCTCGATGATCACCAGCCTGCTGCTGATGCGGGTGGTGGAGGCGCCGGACGAGCCGCCGGAGACCACGGTCGAGCTGCTGCTGTCGGTGCTGTTCGGGACGCTGCATCCCGAGCGCCTGGTCGACCCGCTGAGTCCCACCCTCGAAGCTCCCCCGGGCGGCCCCCCAGGCCCGCGTACCGGGGAAGGCCGGTCACGTCCGGCCTGAGCGCTCGGTAGCGTCGGTCATCGTGCCAGGTCGGCCAGCACGGCGGCGAGGGTGTCGACGGCGAGCTCGACCTCGTCGGGCGTGAGCACCAGCGGGGGCGAGAGCCGTAGCGTCGAGCCGTGCGTGTCCTTGGCGAGCACCCCCCGCGCCGCCAGCTCCTCGCAGACGCGCCTGCCCGTGCCCAGCCGCGGATCGACGTCGATCCCCGCCCACAACCCGAGCCCCCGCACCGCCACCACGCCCCGCCCGACCAGGTCGCCCAACCGCGCGTGCAGCAGCTCGCCGAGCACCCCGGCCCGCGCGAGCAGCGCACCGTCACCCAGCAGTTCGATCACGGCGCGGCCGACCGCGCACGCCAGCGGGTTGCCGCCGAACGTGCTGCCGTGCTGCCCCGGGCGCAGCACACCCAGCACGTCCGCGTCGGCGACGACCGCGGACACCGGCAGCACGCCGCCGCCGAGCGCCTTGCCCAGCAGGTACACGTCGGCGTCCACACCCGCGGCCCGGGTCGCGAGCAGGTGGCCGGTCCGCCCCAGCCCCGACTGCACCTCGTCGGCGACGAACAACGTCCCGGTGACGTCGCAGGCCCGCCGCACGGCCGCCAGGTAGCCCGGTGGCGGCACGATCACGCCTGCCTCGCCCTGCACCGGCTCCAGCAGCACCGCCACCGTGTCCGGGGTGATCGCCGCGGCCAGCGCGGCCGGGTCGCCGTAGGGCACCACGTCGAAGCCGGGGGTGAACGGCCCGAAACCGCCGCGTGCCTCGGGATCGGTGGAGAACCCGACCACCGTGGTCGTCCGACCGTGGAAACCGCCCGCCGCCACCACGATCCGCGCCCGGCCGGCCGGCACGCCCTTGCGCTCGTAGCCCCACTTGCGCACGACCTTCACCCCGCTCTCCACGGCCTCCGCGCCGGTGTTCATGGGCAGCACCAGCTCCTTGCCGACCAGGGCGGCCAGCTCCGCGCAGAACGGGCCGAGCTGGTCGTTGCCGAACGCGCGACCGGTGAGCGTCACCCGGTCGAGCTGGCGGTGCGCGGCGGCGACCAGCGCCGGGTGCCGGTGGCCGAAGTTGAGTGCGGAGTAGCCGGCCAGGCAGTCCAGGTACCGGTGACCCTCCACGTCGACGACCCAGGCTCCGGTCGCCTCCGCGACGACGACGGGCAGCGGGTCGTAGTTGTTCGCCGAGTGCCGCGCCAGCAGCATCTGGTGGCTCTCGGTCGCGGACCCGGCGAGCAGCGTCATCCGCCAACGGTAGGAACGCCGAGGTCAGGCCCACAATCGCGAAGTGTTGCCCGCGACCGCCGGATCGTTGCGCGTCCGGGCCGCACAGCCGCTACTCGCTGCGCGGCGTGGGAGCAGCCGGGCGGCGCAACAGCGGCGAGAGCACCAGCACCGACTTCGTGCGCGACACGAACGGCTGCCCCCCGATCTGCTCGAGGACCCGTTCGAAGTGGCGCATGTCGGCCGCAAGGATGCGCAGCAGGGCGTCCGCCTCCCCGGAGATCGTGCTGGCGTCGACGACCTCCGGGAACCGCGAGACCGCGGCCCGGATCGCCTCGGGCGAGGTGCTGACCCGGCAGTACAGCTCGACATAGCCCTCCACCGTCCAGCCCAGCGCCCCGGGATCGAGCCGCACGGTGAACCCGGTGATCGCGCCGCCCGCACGCAACCGGTCCACCCGCCGCTTCACCGCCGACGCCGACAGCCCCACCTGCGAGCCGAGCGCGGCGTAGCTGCGGCGGGCGTCGGCGACGAGCAGGGCGAGCAGGTCGGCGTCGAGGCTGTCGAGTCGCACCCGCGCATGATGGACCGGCCGGCCAGGTGGGGCAGACTCGGTGGGGTGACCGGGCGGACCTACGGCGGCTACCTGCACCTCGACGAGCTGCTCGGCGCGCAACGGCCGGTCAGCGTCCCGGAGCACCCCGACGAGCTGCTGTTCGTCGTCGCGCACCAGACCTCCGAGCTGTGGCTCAAGCTGGTGCTGCACGAGCTGCGCCGGGCCTGCGCGCTGCTCGCGGCCGACGAGCTGCGGCCCGCGCTCAAGAGCCTCGCCCGCGTGAAGCACGTGCAGCGGGTGCTCACCGACCAGTGGGCCGTGCTCGCAACCCTGACGCCCTCGGAGTACGCGGAGTTCCGCGGGTCCCTGGGGACGTCCTCGGGGTTCCAGTCCGACCAGTACCGGGCGGTGGAGTTCGCGCTCGGCAACAAGGACGCGTCCCTGCTCGCGATGTTCGACGCCGATCCCCGCGCGCACGCGCTGCTGGCCGATCTGCTGGAACGACCCAGCCTCTACGACGAGTTCCTCCGGTACCTGGCGCGCCACGGTCACGACGTGCCCGCCGCGGTGCTGCACCGCGACGTCCGCGAGCCGCACCGGTTCACCCCCGAGCGGGTGGCGACGTTCCGGCCGGTCTACCAGGACCGGCGCCGGCACTGGGACGTGTACGAGGCGTGCGAGGAGCTCGTCGACCTGGAGGAGAACTTCCAGCTGTGGCGCTTCCGGCACCTCAAGACCGTGGAGCGGACGATCGGCGCCAAGCGCGGCACCGGCGGGTCGAGCGGGGTGACGTTCCTGCAGCGCGCCCTGGCGCTCACGTTCTTCCCCGAGCTGTACGCCGTCCGCTCCGAGATCGGCGATCTTCAGCCGTGACGGCCTGGTCCGAGCGCGCCCGCGCCCTCGACGCCGCGGATCCCCTCGCCGCGCTGCGCAACCGCTTCCTCGACGCGCCCGGCGCCGTCGCCTACCTGGACGGCAACTCGCTGGGCCGCCCCCTCGCGGCCGCCGCCGAGGCCCTGGACCGGTTCACCCGCGAGCAGTGGGCGGTCGAGCTGATCCGCGGCTGGACCGAGGGGCCGGACCCGTGGACGGCCTGGCCCGAGCGGGTGGGCGACCGGGTCGGCACGCTCGCGCTGGGGGCCGCGCCCGGGCAGGTCGTGGTCGCCGACTCCACGACCGTGCTGCTCTACAAGCTGGCCCGCGCCGCCGTCGACGCGCGGCCGGACCGCCGGGAGATCGTCGTGGACGTCCACGACTTCCCCACCGACCGCTACGTCGCCGAGGGCATCGCCCGCGAGCGCGGCATGGTGCTGCGCCGGCTGGCGTCGGACCCGGCCGCGGGGGTGACGCCCGAGCAGGTCGCGGCCGCGGTGGGCTCGGACACGGCGCTGGTGATGCTCAGCCACGTCGCGTACCGCTCGGCGTGGATCGCCGACGGACCGGCGATCACCGCGCTGGTCCACGACGCGGGGGCGCTGGTGCTGTGGGACCTGAGCCACTCGGCCGGGTCGGTGCCGGTCGCGCTGGACGCCTGGGGTGCCGATCTCGCCGTGGGCTGCACCTACAAGTACCTCTGCGGCGGGCCCGGGTCACCCGCGTTCGGCTACGTCGCGCGACGCCACCAGGACGAGCTGCGCCAGCCCGTCCAGGGCTGGATGGGGCGGGCGGACCCGTTCGGGATGGCGCCGGGGTACGTCGCCGCCGCCGGGCCGCGCGGGATGGTGAGCGGCACGCCCCCGGTGCTCGCGACGGTGCCGCTGCTCGCCGGGCTCGACCTGCTGGCCGAGGCCGGGATCGACGCCGTACGGGCGAAGTCGGTGGCGCTGACGTCGTTCGCGGTCGAGCTGGCCGACGACCTGCTGCCGGCCATGGCACTCGGCTCCCCCCGGGACCCGGCCCGGCGTGGCGGGCACGTGCTGCTGCGCCATCCCGCCGCGCAGGCGCTGGTGACACAGCTGTGGCGGCGCGGCGTGATCCCCGACTTCCGCGACCCCGACGGCGTCCGCGTCGGCCTCGCCCCCCTCTCGACGTCCTTCACCGAGCTCCACCGCGGCCTGGCGGTACTCGCCGAGCTGGCCCCGACCCGCTGAGACTTGCTCGCACACCCCTCCCACCGGCTACACACAGGCTGCGGCGTGTGTGCGGCCCACCGTGGGTGTGTGCGAGTTCGTCAGCCAGTGCGGAAGCGGCGGCGCAGGCGATCGGCGACCGCGTCGAACTGTGCGAGATCCGCCCACGTCCAGCGGACCATCGCGATGTCCTCGTCGCGCACCTCGTCCTCGCGCAGCTTCTCCGCGAAGACCGCGTCGCCGGCGTCCTGGCCCGGCCGCAGCAGCCGTCCGTACTTCACGCGGCCGTCGAACTCGCCGACCGTGCGCAGGTCGGGCCAGCCGAAGTCCGTCCTTCGCACGCCCCGCGCGGTTCGGATCTCCCACTGCAGCACCGGGGCCGGCAGTCCGGCACGCGCGATGGCCACCCGGCTTCGCGACTCCCCGACGCTCTCGCTGCGCCCGTCGGCGAACCTCACCGCCCGCCGCGCGGTGGGTACCCCCTGCCATCCGGCCGCGCGGGCCAGAGCCCCGTCCAGCTCGTCGTGCGCGAGTCCGGTGCGCAGCGCCGCGTCGGCGACGACGACCGCCTGCTCGAACGGCACCCGCCGGGCGACGTCCACGACCGTGCGGGCAAGGCCGGTGACCGTGATGCCGTCGATCGCGGTCACCTCGTCCCGCCCGACCGGGGCGGTGTGGACGCAGACACGGTCGCTCGACCGGGCGCCGCTGCGGCGCCCGCGGGTGGCGTGCACGCGCCCGAGCGGCAAGCCCCACACCGGCAGTCCGTGCAGCACGGCGGCCGAAACGTGGCTCACCACGGCCTGGTCGGACAGCCGCTGGGCCGTCGCACGGACGAGCAGGCCGTGCCGGAGGGCTGGATCGTCAGGACAGGGCCCGACGACGTAGCTCCCGCGGCGTAGCCGGCTGAGTGTTCCGTCATGGCGCATCCGGCCCAGCTCGGCGACAGTGAAGCCGGCGGACCGCAGCTCGTCGGTGTGGCGCAGCGCGCCCGGTTCGAGATCCACGTACCCAGCATGGGCAGCACCGCCCCGGCACGAGGCGGTTCGGGAGAATACGCGGCTCCCACACACCGGCGGCGCGTGGCACAACCCGTGCAAGGTGCGTGCGAGCGACCGCCGGTGTGTGCGAGCTGCCGGCCGGCGGGTACACCGGCGCATGGCGCGCTAGGGGATCCACGCCTCGCACGAGCAGGTGCACCCGACGGGCCTGCTCGCCGCGGTCCGCCGGGCCGAGGAGGCGGGGTTCGATGCCGCGATGTGCTCGGACCACCTGTCACCGTGGAGCGAGCGGCAGGGCCATTCCGCGTTCGCCTGGTCGTGGCTGGGCGCGGCGCTGCAGGCCACGTCGCTGCCGTTCGGGGTCGTCAACGCCCCCGGGCAGCGCTACCAACCGGCGATCATCGCGCAGGCGATCGGCACGCTCGCGGCGATGTACCCGGCCGCTTCTGGGCGGCGCTGGGCACCGGCGAGGCCAGCAACGAGCACGTCACCGGCGGCGAGTGGCCGCGCAAGGACGTGCGCAACGCCCGGCTGCGGGAGTGCGTGGACATCATCCGCGCGCTGCTGCGCGGTGCGGAGGTGAGCCACCACGGGCTCGTGACGGTGGACCGTGCCCGGGTGTGGAGCCGCCCCGACGAGCCGCCGCCGCTGGTCGGGGCGGCGGTGAGCGTCGCGACCGCGCGGTGGTGCGCGCAGTGGGCCGACGGCCTGAGCACCGTCAACGCGCCGGTGGCGCACCTGCGCGCGATGATCGACGCCTACCGCTCCGCCGGCGGGCGCGGCCGGCTGCACCTGCAGGTGCACCTGAGCTGGGCTCCGGACGAGGAGCAGGCCGAGGCGATCGCCCACGAGCAGTGGCGCAGCAACGTCTTCCGGCCCCCGGTGTGCTGGGACGTGGACTCCGTGGAGGTGTTCGACGCGATCTCCCAGGAGGTCCCGATCGAGCAGGTGCGCCAGGCGGTGCACGTGTCCGCCGACCTCGCCAGGCACGCCGCGCTGCTGCACGACCACGCGGCGCTGGGGTTCGACGAGATCGCGCTGCACCACGTCGGGCAGGAGCAGGACGCGTTCATCGACGCGTTCGGCGCGAAGGTGCTCCCCGAGCTGCGGGGTTCGGCGTGAAGCTCACCCGCACCGCGGACCTCTGGTGGCGCAACGCCGTCGTCTACTGCCTCGACGTGGAGACCTTCGCCGACGGCGACGGCGACGGGTGCGGCGACTTCGTCGGCCTCACGCAGCGCATCGACCACCTGCACCGCCTCGGCGTCACCTGCATCTGGTTGATGCCCTTCTACCCCACCCCCGACCGCGACGACGGCTACGACATCACCGACTTCTACGGGGTGGACCCGCGGCTGGGCACCCTCGGCGACGTGGCGGAGTTCCCGCGCACCGCTCGCGACCGCGGCATGCGGGTGATCGCCGACCTCGTCGTCAACCACACGTCGACGCCAGCACCCGTGGTTCCAGAGCGCCCGCAGCGACCCCGATTCCCCGTACCGCGACTGGTACGTCTGGCAGGACGAGCCACCCGCCGACGGCCCGCAGGGGGTGACGTTCCCCGACCAGGAGACGAGCCTGTGGGAGTTCGACGAGGAGGCCGGCCGGTACTACCTGCACGGGTTCTACCGCCACCAGCCCGACCTCAACGTCGCCAATCCCGCGGTGCGCGACGAGATCGCCCGGGTCCTGGGATTCTGGCTGCAGCTGGGCCTGTCGGGGTTCCGCGTCGACGCCGTGCCGTTCCTGCTGGAGACCGCCGGTCAGGACGACGCCACCGCGCTGCCCGACCCGCACGACTACCTCGCCGACCTGCGCGCGTTCCTCGGCCGCCGCTGCGGCGACGGGGTGCTGATCGGCGAGGTGAACCTGCCGTACGCGGCGACCATGGACTTCTACGGCCGCAACGCCCCGGAGCTGACCATGTGCTTCGACTTCGTGGCCATGCAGCAGATGTTCCTGTCGCTGGCCCGGGAGAACGCCGAGCCGCTCATGGAGGCGCTCAAGGATCGCCCCGACCCGCCCGGCGACGGGCGCTGGGCGACGTTCGTGCGCAACCACGACCAGCTGACGCTGGACAAGCTCACCGACGCCCAGCGCAAGAAGTCTTCGACGCGTTCGGGCCGGACGAGGACATGCAGCTCTACGGTCGCGGCCTGCGCCGGCGACTGCCGCCGATGCTCGACGGCGACCCGCGGCGGATCCGGCTGGTGTACAGCCTGCTGTTCGCCCTGCCCGGCACCCCGGTCCTCTTCTACGGCGAGGAGATCGGGATGGGCGAGAACCTCGACATCCCGGGGCGGCTGGCCGTGCGGACGCCGATGCAGTGGGCGCCCGGTCCCGGCGCCGGGTTCTCGCCGGCCGACCCGTCGTCGTTGCCCGGCCCGGTCGTGGAGGGCGCGTTCGGCCCGGACGCGGTGAACGTGCGCGACCAGGAGCGCGACCCGGAGTCGTTACTGGCGTGGATGCGCGTGCTCGTCGAGCGTTGCCGGCAATGTCCCGAACTGGCATGGGGCCCGTACACGGTGCTCGACCCCGGCCCGGACGCGCCGTCGGTGCTCGCGCACCGCTGCGATCTCGACGGCGAGACGGTGCTGGCGGTGCACAACCTCGCCGGGGCCTGCGCCACGGCCGAGCTGACGCTGGACGGCCTGGCGGGACGCGGCCTGGAGGACGTGCTGTCCGCAAACCCGCCCGGCAGCACCGCCACCCACGTCGGCGACGACGGGCGGCTCACCGTCGCGCTGGACGGATACGGCTGCCGCTGGCTGCGGACCTGACGTCCGATACCGCTGTCAGCGGGCTCGCACGCCTTGACTGCCCCCGTCGGGAGCGTTCTCGTGCGTGACAGGGTGTGCCGCATGAGCAGACCCTCAGCGATTGTCGACCCGGGTGTGGCGGTGGTCACCGGCGGCGCGCGCGGCTTCGGCCACGAGATCGCCCGCCGCCTGGTCGCCCGGGGCCACCAGGTGATCGTCACCGACATCGACGCCGCCGCGATCGGCCCGGCCGCGGAGGCGCTGGGCGCCACCGGCCTGGTCGCCGACGCCCGGCGCGCCGAGGACCACCGCACCGTCGCGGCCGCCGCCGCCGAGCTCGGCCCGCTCACCGTCTGGGTGAACAACGCCGGGGTGGCCAGCGCGGGCAAGCCGTGGGAGCTGAGCGACGAGGACGTCAGCCGCACCGTCGAGGTCAACCTGCTCGGCGTGATCCACGGGTCCCGGGCGGCGGTGACGGCGATGCGGTCGCGCGGCGGCCACATCCTGAACATCGCGTCGATGTCCGGGCTCGGTCCGGTGCCGGGGCTCTCGGTCTACGCCGCCACCAAGGCCGGCGTCGTCAACTTCACCACCAGCCTGCAGGGCGAGCTCGACGCCGGGCGCATCCCGGTGCGCGTCCACGCGCTGTGCCCGCACGCCGCGGACACCGCCCTGGTGCGCGACGCCCGCCGCCACCCCGACTCCGCGATCCTGTTCTCCCAGCGCGCGCTGCTCGACCCGGGGACGGTCGCCGACGCCGCGGTGGCCCTGCTCGACGGGCGGCGGATCGTGCGGTCCCTGCCGGTGCACTGGGCGGCGCTGTCGCGCATCGGGGCGACCATGCCGACCGTCGGCCTGCGCACCCTCGCGGCGCTCTCGGCGCTCGGCGAACGCCGCCGCCGCACGTGACGTGGCGCACGTGACGCGGCGGCACGACCACGACGCGGGCGGCGATCCGGTGCTGCTCGCCGCGAAGGCCGCCCTGCGCGACGAGGTCTGGACGGCACTCGACCGGCCGGGAGTCGCCCGTTTTCCCGGACCGCGCAACCGGATCTCGAACTTCGTCGGCGCAGAGGCCGCGGCGCAGCGGCTGCGCACGCTCGAGGCGTGGCTGGGCGCGCGGACCGTCAAGTCCAACCCGGACTCCGCGCAGCTGCCGGTGCGGCAGCGGGCGCTGGAGGACGGCAAGACCGTCTACATGGCGGTGCCGCGGCTGGCCGAACCGGAACCGTTCTTCCTGCTCGATCCCGACTCGCTGGCCGACCCGCCGCGGCGCGCGGCGTCGATCTCCGGGGCCACGCGGTCGGCCCGGCGGGTGCCGGTGGCGGCGCTCGCACCGGTCGACCTCGTCGTGACCGGCTGCGTCGCCGCGGGCGTGGACGGCACCCGCCTGGGCAAGGGCGGCGGGTTCGCCGACCTCGAGTTCGCGCTCGCCGCGGCGGCGGGGCTGGTCGGGCCGGACACGCTCGTCGTGACCACCGTGCACGAGCTGCAGGTGCGCCCCGCGGGCGTGATCCCCGCCGCAGCGCACGACGCCCCGCTCGACCTGGTCGTCACACCCGACCGGGTGATCGACTGCCGGAGCGTGCGCGGGCCCCGCCCGACCGGCGGCATCCGCTGGGACGAGCTGACCCCGGCCAAGATCGCCGCCATCCCGCTGCTGCAGGCCCTCTCCACCCGCCGCTGAACCAACATCCCGGACGATCCGCGCCGGACCGTCAACCCCCGGCCCGGGCGGCCGCCGCGATCACCTCGGGTCGCGCGCGGTCCACCGGGGTGCGGGGCAGCCACCGCCGCACCACCACCCCGCCGACGACGAGCGCGTCCCCACCGAGCTGGCGGGTGTCCTCCACGGGCGGCCGGGCCCGCCGGCCCGACCGCCGCGCGCGGCCGTAGAAGGCGAGGGTGCGCGGCGAGTAGATCCGCCACAGCGGCGCCCGGGGCAGCGCGAGTGCCCGGTACAGGACGCGGCGCTCGTCGGCCAGCACGAGCCCGGGCAGGCCCAGGTGGTCCGCGAGGGAGGTCAGCGCCGCCGGCGGGCTGAACCCGACCGTCATCAGCGGGATCTCCCCGAGCAGCTCGTGCACCTGGACCAGGTGCCGGTGGCAGGGCACTCAATGGCGGTGGCGGAGCAACGTCAGGACCCGCACGCCCGCGAGGTCGCCGAGGGCGACGGGGTCGCCGGTGCGGGCGTCGGGCAGCGTCACCTGGTGCAGCGGCAGAGCACGCCGATCCTCACGCATCGGCGGCTATGTTGTGCTCGCGGGCCGGATCGGGGGGAACGCCATGCACGAGGCCGGACCGGGCGGGCGCGCGCGGCGGATCGGCGCGTGGGTGCGCCCCGCGCTGCTCGTGGCCCTCGTGGCGGCCGGGGTGGTCGTGGCGCTGACCCGGGGTGTGCCGCCGGTCGCGGAGCTGCGGTCGTGGGTCGACGCGGCGGGCTGGGCGGGCCCGGTGCTGTACACGCTGCTCTACGCCGCGCTCACCCTCACCCCCGCCCCCGCGTCGCTGCTGGGCATCGCCGGCGGCGTGCTGTTCGGGCTGCCGCTGGGGCTCGCGGTGGTCTTCACCGGAGCCATGATCGGCGCGGTGGCGGGCTTCGGTGGCGCGCGCCTGCTCGGCCGCGACACCGTGCTGCGGTTCGCCGGGCCGCGGACCCGCCGCCTCGACGACCTCGTCCGCCGCCGGGGCGTGCTCGCGGTGCTGGCCGCGCGGCTCGTGCCGCTGGTGCCGTTCACCACCCTCAACCTGGCGTGCGGGCTCACCGCGGTGCGCTGGCGCGACTACGTGCTCGGCACCGCGGTCGGCATCCTGCCCGCCGCCACCGCGTTCGTCACGATCGGTGCGTACGGCGCCGACCCCGGCTCGACGCCGTTCCTGGTCGCGGTGGGTGGCCTCGTCGTGCTGGCGGCGGGCGGGCTGGTCGCGGCCCGGCGGCGCCGGTCCACCACCGGGTCGTGAGCTCCCGGTGGCGCCCCGACACCGTTGAGCACTCACGTGCGCTTGCGCACCTCCAGCGGCAGCAGCTTGCGCAGCTCCACGTTCTCCTGTGGATCCAGGACGCTGTGCTGCACGCACGCCGGCACGAGGGTGCCACTCTCGGGGTGGCCCATCGCGTAGTGGCAGGCGGCAAGCCGCTCCTGGGTCTCGCGCAGCCTCGGGTCCTCGGCGGTCTCGCCGCGCTGCATCATCTCCCAGGCCGGGGCGACGTCGGCGGCGTCCATGAACTGGTGCATCACGAACGTCACGGGCCGCACCTCGCCGCGCCGCGCGGCCGTCACCAGCCGCCGCAATCCGCCGACGCGGCGCACCGTGCGCGCGGCCCAGCCACCGGTCACCGACAGCACCCTCGGGTTCGCGACGATCATCCGCAGCAGCCGGGCGACCAGCAGCGGCACCGGGGTGCCGCCGAAGCCGATGCCGCGGAAGTGGCGGAAGAAGGCATCGCGGGTGGCGAGGTCGCGCGGGTCGTCGCCGTCGAGGAACGGGTGCCAGCGCTCGCCGACGTAGAACCCGTAGGCGGTCCGGTTGCAGCGCACGTCGCCGTTCTCGAAGACCCGGTAGTCCAGCCGCCGGCCGGCGCCGCGCTCGATCTCGGCCCACACCGCGTCCGGGCTGACGTCGACCCCGCGGTACTGCTCGCGCCACCGCCGGTCGTCCCCGACGTAGGCGGCGGGCTGGAACGACAGCATGCCGAAGCCCATCGTTCCCGCCGTGCGCACGACGTCGGCGACCTCGCCCACGTTCGCCGGCGTCACGGTCATGTTGTGCGCAAGGAACGACTGCACGCCGTGCTCGCGGCGCAGCCGGGCGAACATGTCGACGAACCGGCGGCGGTAGGGGTGCAGCGACGCCTCGTCCGGCGGCCGGTTGATCCCGCGGCGGCCGAACATCATCTTGTCGAAGTGGGCGGCGAAGGAGACCCGGTCCAGCCGCCGCTCGCCGTCGGGCCCGGTGACCAGCGCGTCGAGGTAGTCGTAGTCGAAGTCGCCGTGGGTCATGCTCATCGGTTCGCGACCGTGCCGGCGCATGATCAGCAACGTCTCGGCGTGGTCGTCGGGCGGGAGCAGGGTCACCTCGCCGCCGATGAGCTGCGCGTGCGCCCGCGGGCCGCGCAACTGCTCCAGGGTCGCCATCTGCCGCTCGACCTGCTCGCGGGTGTGGGCGCCGTCGACGCGGATCCGGTTGGCGTCGCGGGAGTGGTAGCAGGGGGTGCACTTCAGGTTGCACGACGGGAAGACCCCGTGCGTGCCCTCACAGCCGGGCGCGAACCGCCCGAGCACCTGCCCCGGGGTCTTCACGATCTCGGGCAGGTCCGCCCACCGCCGCTCCAGTGCGGCAGCGAACTCCGGATCGACGGGTCGGGTCCGTCGTTCCAGGTCACGCAGTCTACCGATCACCGTCACCAGAGGCCTCCTCGTCGCCGTCGGGCCTATTTAACCTCCCGGTCGGCGCAAGCGGGGGCCGCCGAGCGGTCGATCGTGTGGGTCGGGTGGCGCGCTCGCGGGACACCGTGGTTCGATCTCGGACGCCGGGAGCTTGTTCCGCCATCCGTAGGCGGTCACCGGCGGCATGAGGAGAAACAGATGCCCCAAGGCACGGTCAAGTGGTTCAACTCCGAGAAGGGCTTCGGGTTCATCACGCCCGACGGCGGCGGCAACGACGTCTTCGTGCACTACTCGGAGATCCAGTCCAACGGCTTCCGCACGCTGGACGAGAACCAGCGCGTCGAGTTCGAGATCGGCCAGGGCACCAAGGGCCCGCAGGCCCAGGGCGTTCGCACGCTCTGAACCGCGGGCGGGTCGCCGGCCGTTGGCCGGCTGAACCTGGCCCCCACACGATGACGGACCGGCTCGCTCGCGCGGGCCGGTCCGCGTCGTCTCCGGACCCGGGTTGGCGCGCGCCACCGGCGCTCGCCATCCTGGTGCCGTGACCTACCGGTGGCTCGCCGACGCGGTCATGCTGCTGCACTTCGCGTTCCTGGTGTACGTGGCACTCGGCGGGTTCCTCGCCTGGTGGCGCCCGCACCTGCTCGTCCCGCATGCCGTCGCCGCCCTGTGGGGCGCGCTCACCGTCACCGTCGGTCTCGCGTGCCCGCTCACCGCGTGGGAGGACCGGTTCCGGCGGCTCGCCGGTGAGCAGGGCCTGCCCCGCGGCTTCATCGACACCTACCTCACCGGCGTCGTCTACCCCGAGCGCCACCTGCTCGCCGCGCAGCTGCTCGTGGCGGCGCTGGTGGTGGTGTCGTGGTCAGGCGTCCTCATCCGGCGGCAGCCGCGGCACGCACGGCGGACGTGATCGTGTCGAGGTCGCCCGCGGTGCACACGTAGGGCGGCATCGTGTAGACGAGGTCGCGGAACGGGCGCAGCCACGCGCCGGCCCCGACCGCGGCCCGCGTCGCGGCCGGCACGTCGACGGGGTGGTCGAGCTGCACCACCCCGATCGCGCCGCGCACCCGCACGTCCACCACGCCGGGCAGCGTTCGCGCGGGCGCCAGCCCGGCCCGCAGGGCCGCGTCGATCCCGCCCACCTCCCGGCGCCAGTCCCGGGCCAGGAGCAATCGGGTGGAGGCGAGCGCGGTCGCCGCCGCGAGCGGGTTGCCCATGAAGGTGGGCCCGTGCATGAGCACGCCCGCCTCCCCCCCGGAGATCCCCCCCGCCACCTCGGAGGTGCACAGCGCCGCGGCCATGGACAGGTAGCCGCCGGTCAGCGCCTTGCCGAGGCACATGACGTCCGGGCTGATCCCGGCGTGGTCGGCGGCGAACAGCTCGCCCGTGCGCCCGAAGCCGGTGGCGATCTCGTCGAACACCAGCAGCACGTCGTGGGCCAGGCACAGCTCACGCAGCACGTGCAGGTAGCGCGGGTCGTGGAAGCGCATGCCACCCGCGCCCTGCACGACCGGCTCGACGATCACGGCCGCCAATTCGTCGGCGTGCCGCTCCACCAGCTCGGCCAGCTCCGCGACGTAGGCCGTCTCGAAGCCGGCGGGCGGCGCGCCCGCGAAGATCTGGCGGGGGAGCACGTCGCGCCACAGCGCGTGCATGCCGCCGTCGGGGTCACAGACGCTCATCGCGCCGAACGTGTCGCCGTGGTAGCCGCCGCGCCAGGTCATCAGGCGGTGCTTGCCCGGCCGCCCCCGGGAGCGCTGGTACTGCAGGCACATCTTGATCGCGACCTCGACGGACACCGAGCCCGAGTCGGCGAGGAACACATGTTGCAGCGGCCCGGGGGTGATCTCGACCAGCAACCGGGCCAGCTCGACGGCCGGGCCGTGGGTGAGCCCGCCGAACATGACGTGGCTCATCGACGCGAGCTGGTCGCGGACTGCGGCGTCGAGGACGGGGTGGCGGTAGCCGTGGATCGCGGCCCACCACGACGACATGCCGTCCACCAGCTCGCGGCCGTCCGCGAGGCGCAGCCGCACCCCTTGCGCCGACTCCACCAGAAGCGGCGGCGAGGTCGCCGGCATCGGCGCGTACGGGTGCCAGACGTGGGCGCGGTCGATATCCAGGAGGGCGCGCAGCGCGTCCGGGTCGGTCACGGGTCGCGAGGCTAGCGTCCGGCAAGGAAAGCCTGCTCGACCGGCAGGACGATCTCCCGCCGCGGCGATTACCGCCCCGGCGCAGCGAGGAGATCCTTTCTCTCGTCGCCGCGCACCGGGCACGGACCACAAGGGAGGCCCGGTGACGGGGTCGGTAGCCTCGACCGCCATGACCACCGCGCCGCCGCACCCCGCGCTGTCGCGGCGCCGGGAGCTCGGCGCGGCGAGCGCGCGGTCGCTACTGCTCACCGTGCTGGGCGAGTTCGTGCTGCCGCGTGGCGAACCCGTCTGGACCCAGGTGCTCCTCGACGTGCTGGGTCAGCTCGGTGTGGAGCAGAAGTCGGCCCGCCAGGCGCTGGCCCGCACCGCCGCCGAGGGCCTGCTCACCTCCGATCGCGAGGGGCGCCGCGTGCGCTGGTCGCTGTCGGAGTCCGGGCGCAGGCTGCTCACCGACGGCGCCGCGCGGATCTACGGCTTCGGCGCGCCCGCGGCGCCCTGGGACGGGCGCTGGCTGGTGCTGCTCGTCAGCGTCCCCGAGGCCCGCCGCCAGCTACGGCACCGGTTGCGCACCCGGCTGGCCTGGGCGGGGCTGGGCTCGCCGGCGCCGGGCGTGTGGCTCTCGGCCGACCCGGCCAAGCAGGCCGAGGTCGCGGGCGTCGTCGAGAGCCTCGGGCTCACCAACGTCTCCAGCTCGTTCGTCGGGCCGTTCGGAGCGATCGGCGAGCAGCGGGCGATGGTCGCGCAGGCCTGGGACCTTGCCGAGGTCGAGGCGGCCTACGAGGAGTTCCTGGCGACGTTCGGCGACGCTGCACCCACCGGTCCGGCCGATGTCCTCACCCATCAGATCCTGCTGGTGCACGCCTGGCGGCGGTTCCCGTTCCTCGACCCGTTGCTACCCGGTGAGCTGCTGCCGCGGCAGTGGGCGGGGGCGCGGGCCGCGGAACTGTTCACCACCCTGCACACGCGCTGGCAGCGCCCGGCCCGGCGACACTGGCAGAAGCTGGCCGGCGGCGCCGCCTGAGCACACCGTGCGCCCGGCGACCTGGCGGGCGGGCCGGCCCGCGGTGTCCGATGGGGGGATGACCCTCGACATCCCGGCCTTGCGGACGGTGACCGTCGGCGACGGCCCCCTCACCCCCGACGACGTCGTCGCCGTCTGCCGCCACGGCGCCCCGGTGGCGCTCGGTGCCGCGGCGGAGGCCGCGATCGCCCGGTCCCGGGCGGTCGTCGAGGCGCTCGCCGCAGACGACCGGCCGCACTACGGCATCTCCACCGGTTTCGGCGCGCTCGCCACCCGGCACATCCCGCCCGATGCGCGCGTCCGGCTCCAGCGCAACCTCGTGCGCTCCCACGCTGCAGGAGCCGGACCCGAGGTCGAGCGCGAGGTGGTCCGCGCGCTGATGCTGCTGCGGCTGGCGACCGTCGCGAGCGGCCGCACGGGCGTGCGACCCGAGACCGCCCGGACCGGCGCGGCGCTGCTCACCGCCGGGATCACGCCGGTCGTGCGCGAGTTCGGCTCGCTGGGCTGCTCGGGCGACCTCGCCCCGCTGGCCCACTGCGCGCTGGCCGCGATGGGCGAGGGCGGGATCCGCGACGCCACCGGCACCCTGCGGCCCGCCGCCGAGGCGCTGGCCGAGGCCGGGATCGAGCCGGTGTTGCCCGCCGAGAAGGAAGGGCTCGCGCTGATCAACGGCACCGACGGGATGCTGGGCATGCTCGTGCTGGCCTGTGCCGACCTGCGTCTGTTGCTGCGCACCGCCGACGTCGCGGCGGCGATGAGCGTGGAGGCCCTGTTGGGCACCGATGCGGTGTTCGCCGCCGACCTGACGGCGCTGCGCCCGCATCCCGGGCAGGCCGCGAGCGCGGCCAACCTGCGGACGCTGCTCACCGGGTCGGCGATCATGGCGAGCCACCGCACGGGGGACTGCACCCGCGTGCAGGACGCC
>JBQTJE010000098.1:0-2681 GCA_052387455.1 Pseudonocardia sp. | reverse complement strand
CCTGGACGTCAAGCCTTCACCGGAGCCCGGCAGGGGCGCCGTCTCATGACAGTCCTCAAGGGACAAGCACCAAAAGCGCTCCCTGCCGGGATCCACCGTGCGAAGGGAAGGTAGAGCCATCAGCACCACGCCGACCGCCCGCCTGATCGTCACGACCTGCCTGCTCGCCGCACTCACCGGCTGCGCCGCGCTCCCCTTCGGCACGCCCGCGCTCAGCGACGCACCCCGGGTCCCCGACCCCCGCGACCTGCGCGGCATCGGGATCTGCGCACTGCTCGACCCCACCGAACTCCGACGGTTCGGGCTCGACCCGGCCAGCGCCGACGAGGAACTCAACCGCGAGACCGAGGACTGCAACTACCACTCCGCCGACTACCTCGTCGGCGCCTCGGGCACCACCGCCTACCGCTGGAACCCCGGCGGCCTCGACCGGCTCTACCTCACCCGCGAGTTCGCCGAGATCTTCGAACCCGGCACCGTCGACGGCTTCCCCACCGTGATCACCGACGCCAACCGCGACGACCTCTGTGACCTCAACGTCGGCGTCGCCGACAACCAGCTACTCATCGTCACCGCCCGGAAGTCCACGCGCTCCACCGCCCCGCACTCCTGCGACCAGGCCCGCGCCATCGCCTCCGCGGTACTCGCCGACCTGCCCCTACTGCGCTGACCCGCACCACCCCTGAACCCGAGCACCCGAACCCGAGAGGAACCCGCGATGACCGGCCCGCACCCAGCTCCCGCGCACCCGCTCGTGCCACCCGTCCCGCCGTTGCGGGTCGGCCCCCGTTCCGACGGCGGCAACGCCCTGTGGATCGACCCCGACCGCGCCCAGGGGGTGATCGACCAGCTGCGCGCCGCGGCCGACCAGGTTCTGGACCTGTGGAACAAGGCTCGCCACGCCTACCTGCTGCCGGCCGCCGACGACGCGGTGAGCCAGAACGTCGCCCACCAGGCCAACCGGATGACCGACAACGCCCGCGCCTTCTGCAAGGCCTACGCCGCGCAGCTCGACGGGGCCGCCACCCAGCTCGCCGAACAGCTCGCCGCCTACCAGGCCACCGACGAGGACAACCGGCGGCGACTGGCCGGAGGCCGGGCATGACCACCACCCGCACCGCCCGGCTGATCGCCACGACCTGCCTGCTCGGCGCACTCACCGGCTGCACCACGTTCCCGTTCGGCGGCGCGCCGGCGCTCAGCGACGCACCCCGGGTCCCCGACCCCCGCGACCTGCGCGGCATCGGGATCTGCGAACTCCTCGACCCCGTCGAGCTGCGACGGTTCGGGCTCGACCCGGCCAGCGCCGACGAGGAACTCGACCGCGAGACCGAGGACTGCAGCTACAACGCCACCGACTACCTCGTCGGCGCCTCGGTCACCACCGCCTACCGCTGGGAGCCGGGCGGGCTCGACCGGCTCTACCTCACCCGCGAGTTCGCCGAGATCTTCGAACCCGGCACCGTCGACGGCTTCCCCACCGTGATCACCGACGCCAACGAGGCCAACATCTGCAACATCAACGTCGGTGTCGCCGACGACCAGCTGCTGCTGGTCCGAGCAAACAAGTCCATGCGCTCCACCGCCCCGCACTCCTGCGACCAGGCCCGCGCTATCGCCTCCGCGGTACTCGCCGACCTCCCGCCGCTGCGCTGACCGCACCGCCCCGAACCCGAGAGGAACCCCGCGATGACCGGCCCGTACCAGCAGACCGCGCTGCCGATCGACGTCATGACCCTGCCCGAGCTGCGCGACCCGGTCCTGAGCAACCAGCGTCTCGGCGTCTACGACACCGCGCAGGACACCTACCGCCACCTGGCGGACGGCTTCACCCAGGTCCACGACAAGGTGCGCAAGGTCGTCGGCGAGGCCCACGCCGCGCACTCGGGCGCGGCCGCCGACGCCGCTGCCGCGCACCTGCGCGCCCTGTGCCTGCCCGCCGAGGAGGCGGCGCGCCAAGCCGCCGCCACCACCGCCGCGTTGCGCGAGCAGGGCGGGTACACCGCGCGGGTCCAGCGCGAGATGGAGACCGCCGATCCCGGGTGGACCGCGCCGCAGTGGCTGGCGGACGCGACGGGGGTGCTGCGCCCGGTCGTCCAGCCCTACGTCGACGCCGACGCCGCCGAGTACCGGGCCGCCGAGACCAGGGCCCGCGACGAGCTGCGGCTCTACGAGACCACCACGAACACCAACCTCGACGCCGGGTTCGCCGGGTTCGCCCCGCCGCCCGAACCGGGCACCGGCGGCGGCCCGGGCCAGGGTGGGGGCACCGGTGTCGGGGGTGCCGGCGGCGGGCCGGGGCTCGGCGGGGCGGTCGACCGGCTCGGCGACGCGGCAGGGCAGTTCGCGCCCGCCGGTGCCATCCCGCCCGGTGCAGGCGGGTCGGGTATTCCCGGCGCCGGCGCGGGCGGGCTCGCGGCCACGCCGCCCGTTGCCGGTGGTCCGGGCGCCGTCCCGCCCGGCACGACCGGTCCGGGTGTCCCCGGCGGTGGGGCTACCGGGCCCGCGGTGCCACCCGGTTTCGGGGTGCCGCCGGGTCGTGGAGTGCCGCCCGGTTCCCGGGTGCCGCCCGGTCACGGGGTCCCGCCCGGTCACGGGGTGCCGCCCGGTCGCGGCGTCCGGCCCGGCGGCGGCCCGCCGCACCCGTCGCCCGGGCCCGGGCACCGCGCGACCCGCGGCAC
>JBQTJE010000097.1:0-12128 GCA_052387455.1 Pseudonocardia sp. | reverse complement strand
CCCACCCCTTCCACTCCCCCCATCCCCACCGGTGATCGTTCCGAGAGCGGCCTGACCGTCCCGGGCCCGACGACGACGCGGATCTCGCAACGGTCACCCGAGTCACCGGCTCCGGCGGGGTGGCCCGACGACGTGCTGCGCGCCACCGGCCGCACCTCCCCGGTCGCGTCCCCTCCGGGCGGGCCGCGGACGCGGCTCGGCGTCCGTCGCCCCCCGATCGTCCGGCAGGCACCGGGCACCCGCAGTCACCCCACCGTCCGGGAGCCGCCGGCGCCGTGGCCGGGCCGGATCCCTGCGCCGTCCCCGGCCACGGTGCCGCCGCAGCCGCTTCCCGCCGAGCTGCTCGACAGCACCGGCGCGGCGGTGCTGCTCACCGCACCCGACCTGCTCTCCGCGGCGCCGCACGAGGTCGTCGTCGCCCGCGGTCGACCGCGGGCGGTCCGGGGCTGGGCCGGTCCGTGGCCGGTGGAGCAGCGCTGGTGGACCGCCGACACCTTCGACGGCAGCTGGGTGCAGCTCGTGTGCGACGACGGCGAGGCGCTGCTACTACTCGTCCGGGAGGATCGCTGGTGGGTCGTCGGTGTCTACGACTGAACCCGTCGCGGACGGCGCGAGCGTGCAGCGACCCCGCCCACCGGAGCGCGCCCACCCACCCGACGCCTCCACCCCACCCGACGCGCCCGCCACGCACGACGTGTCACCGCGCCCCCAGCACCTCCGTCGACAGCGCCAGCCGCGCGACCGTGGCGGCGATCGCGTCGGTGTTGCGGTCCAGGGCGGTGCGGTCGACGTTGTCGATGCGGTCGCACGCGCGGTGGTAGCACGGGTCGTACGACGCCCCCGCCTGCCCGCCCCACAGCTGCGCCTGCGCCACCGACTTGCTGCTCTCGGCACCGGTGAAGATCCCCCCGGCGGGGATGCCGGCGGCGACGAACGGTCCGTAGTCCGAGCGGCCGCTGAAGTCGGTGCCCTGCGCGGTGACGCCCGCGGCGGCGAGCCCCTCGACGACGACGCGCTCGACCGCGGCCGACCCGGGCGGGCCGGGGCCGGCGCCGACACCGTCGGAGTCGTCGCCGTCGTAGACGAGGTAGCCGGCGTTGGGCGAGGCGACCATGTCGAAGTTGAGGTAGGCGGCGATGCGTTCCCGGTCGGGCTCGGTGAGCGCGGTGACGTACTCCGTCGAGCCGACGAGCCCCACCTCCTCGGCCCCCCAGAACGCGAACCGCACCGCGTTGGCCACCGGTGGCGCGGGCCCGAGCAGCACCGCGGTCTCCAGCAGCGCGGCGACCCCGGACCCGTTGTCGTTGATCCCCGGCCCCGCCGGGACGGAGTCGAGGTGCGCGCCGGCCATGACCACCTCGTCAGGGCTGCCGGTGGAGGTCTGCGCGACGACGTTGCGGCTGGTGACCTCCACGACCGTGGACTCCGCGACCAGTTCCACGGGCGAGCCGGGCGCGGCGGCGGCGAGCGTGTCGCCCGCGGCCTGCGCGACGCCGACGGTCGGCAGCGTCGCGGTGGCGTCCTCCCCGAGGGTGGCGCCGTCGATCGGGCCGTCGACGTTGTTGGCCACGACCACACCCGCCATCCCCGCCGTCGCGGCGGTGCTGGACTTCTGCGCGAACGAGCACCCGCCGCGGCGCACGAGAACGACCGATCCGGCCGCGACACCGGCGAGGTCGGCGGCCTCGCAGCCCGACGTGTCGTCCTGGGCCGGCACCGCGAGCGGTCCGCGCGCGCCGCCCGGCGGCGTGTTCGGGGAGAACTCCAGGACGTCCGCCGCCACCTCGGTGCCCGCGACGGCCAGCCGGGTCGTCCCCGGGGTGAAGGCCCGGGCCGTGAACGTCGTGGTCTCGACCGCGTAGCCCACCGCCCGCAGCGCCTGCGCGACGTACTCCACGCTGGCGTCGTAACCGGGGGTGCCGAGCGCGCGGTTGCCGCCGTGGGCGTCGGCGATCCGCTGGAGCTCGACGAGGTGGCGGTACGCGCCGTCCCCGGTGACGGCCTCGACCAGCCGCCCGGGCAGCGACGGGTCCGGCGGCGGCCCCGGCGGTGGCGGCGGTGGCGGGACGGGCCCCGCACACCCGGCGATCAGCCCGGCAGCGGCCGCGACCACCATCGACGTCCGCCACCCGCCCGGCCGCCACCCGCCCGGCCGCCGCACCCCCGTCCGCCGCACCCGTCCGCCCCCGTCCCCGCTCGCCGGTCCGCCCTCAGGCGCCGAAGATCCGCAGCACCTGCCCGGTGCGGACGACGACGCTGTGCCCGGCGAGGTCCGTCACCGCCGCGCGCAGCGCCCCGTCCGTGGTCGGGTAGGTGATGAACACGACGCGCGCGGCGCCCTCCACCGAGTCGTGCTGCTCGACCACCCGCAGCGAGATCCCGTGCGTCCCGAGCACCCCGGACACCTCCGACAGCACGCCGGGCGAGTCCTTCAGCTCCAGCCGCAGGTAGTAGGGGTGCACGACGTCGGCGACCGATCCCACCCCGGCCGGCTCGCCGACCAGCGGCGGGCGGCTGATGCCGCGAACGCGGTTGGTGGCGGCGTCGAGGATGTCGCCGAGCAGCGCCGACGCGGTGGGCCGCCGCCCCGCGCCCTGCCCGTAGAGCATCAGCTCGCCGGCATCGGCCCCGGTGACGAAGACGGCGTTGAACGTGTCGTGCACCGAAGCGAGCGGATGCGCCAGCGGGACGAGCGCGGGGAAGACGTGCGCCCGCACCACCGGTGCCCCCTCGCCCGGCTCCGTCTCGGCGACGCCCAGCGACTTCACGGCGTAGCCGAACCCGCGGGCAATCGCCAGGTCGGCCCGGGCCACCCCGGAGATGCCCTCGGTCCGCACGTCGGCGACGTCGACGTGGTGGCGGAACGCCAGCGATGCGAGCAGCGCGAGCTTGGCCGCGGCGTCGTGGCCCTCGACGTCCGCGGTGGGGTCGGGCTCGGCGTAGCCCAACTCCTGGGCCTGGGCGAGGACGTCGGCGTACTCGCGGCCCTCGCTCGCCATCCTGGACAGCACGTAGTTGGTGGTGCCGTTGAGGATCCCGACGATGCGGGTGACGTTCTCGCTGGCCAGCGACTCGCGCACCGAGCGGACCACCGGCACCGCGGCCACCGCCGCCGCCTCGAACAGCAGGTCGACGTCGGCGTCGCGCGCCTGCGCGAACAGCTCCGGGCCGGCCGCGCTCACCAGCGCCTTGTTGGCCGTGACCACCGACTTACCGGCGGCCAGCGCGCCCAGCACGATCCCGCGGGCCTCCGGGACGTCGCCGACCAGCTCGACGACGATGTCGATCCCGGGGTCGCCGATCACCTCGCGGTGGTCGGTCGTCAGCTCCCGCGACGCGACCGCGGCCGAGCGGGGCTTGCCGAGATCGGCGACGGCGATGCGGGTGAGCCGCAGGTCGATCCCGGTGGCGGCCGCGATGGCGGCCTGCCGCTCGTCGAAGACCTCCACCAGCTCGGCGCCGATGTTGCCGCACCCGACCATCCCCAGGGTGACGCGCTTGCCCATGTCAGATCCTCGCCTCGAGCGGCCGGTCGTGCCGGATGTCCCTGGTACGTCCTAACACGCCGGGCCGACAGCCGGCGCGGCGGTCACCACCTCGCCGCGCGATCACCGGTCCCGCCACCACAATGAGGAGATGGCACGGATCGGTGCGGGCGACGTCGAGTTGACGACGGACGACCTGCGCGTGGTCGTCCGCTACGCCGTCGAGAGCGCCGCGGAGGTCCTCCCGCTCTTCGAGCAGTGGCACCCCGACGATCGACGACCACGCGCAGCGATCGACGCGGCGTGGGCGTTCGTCGACGGCGCGACACGATCGAGACTGCAACGCGTCACCGCCGTGGATGCGCACCGAGCCGCGAAGCTCGCCACGAGCGGGGCGGCGCTGGACACGTCGCTGCGCAGACCGTCCCCGGATCAGGCGCATTACACTGCCTCCGAGGAACGGGGGTGATGCACGTGGCGTCGCCGGAGCACGAGCGGATCACGATCGAGCCCGACAAGATGGACGGTCAGCCGTGCATCCGCGGCCTGCGCTTCCCGGTCGTGACCGTCCTGCGGATGGTGGCTGGGGGGATGTCCCCCGAGGAGATCGTCGCGGAGCACCCCGATCTCGAACCCGAGGACGTCCCCGCCGCGCTGAACTACGCGGCGGAGGCGCTGGCCGAGCACTACTACCCGCTGCGACTGCCCGCGTGAGGTTCCTGCTCGACGAGAACCTCTCGCCGCGAATCTGTGAGCTGCTCGCCCCGGCCGGGCACGTCGCTGTCCACGTGCGCGACGCAGGCATGGCCGGCGCCCCGGACCCGGCGGTCCTGGCACATGCTGCCGGGCCGAACTGGTGCTGGTCACGGCTGACCGCGGCGACTTCGGCCGGGAGCTCGCGCTCACCGGTGCCGTACGTCCGTCGATCGTCCTGCTCCGTCAGTTGCCGGCCGTCGTCCGGGCCGCCGATGTTGCGGCGCTCCTGCTCGCGAACCTCACGCCGGAGGTGGTGGCGGGCCTGCGCAAGGGCGCGTTCGTCGTCCTGACCCCGCGAGCGGTGCGACTCCGGTACCTGCCGCTGCGCTGACCGGGGTGCGGTTCAGGTGACCCGCGGGCGGCCGTAGCCTCGGCCCGGTGCGGACCACCCGGCTGCGGATCACGATGCGCGAGATCGAGCCGGCGGTCGTGCGGGTCGTCGACGTGCCGGCGTCGACCACGCTGCCCGAGCTGCACGACCTGCTGCAGGTCGCGCTCGGCTGGACGGACAGCCACCTGCACGAGTTCGTCGCCGGTGAGGTGGCGTACGGCGTCCCCGACATGGACATGGACTGGCAGCAGGACGAGACCACCGTCGGCCTGAAGGACCTGCCGCCGACGTTCATGTACCGCTACGACTTCGGCGACGGCTGGGAGCACGACGTCGAGGTCCTCGGGCGCGGTGACGCCGAGCCCGGGTGCCGCTACGGCGAGGGCGCCTGCCCGCCGGAGGACTGCGGCGGTCCGTTCGGGTACGCGGAGCTGCTGGCGGTCCTCGACGACCCGGCGCACCCCGAGCACGCGCACATGCGGGAGTGGGCGGGCGAGCTCGCGCCGTTCGACCAGGTGGCGACCGACCTGCTCGTCCGGCAGACCGTCGGTACGGTGCCGGCCGGCGTGCGGCTCGTGCTCGACCTGGCCGCGGACGGCGTCAAGCTCACCCCGGGTGGACGGCTGCCGCGGGCGTTCGTCCGGCAGGTTCAGGCGCAGCGGCCGGCGTGGGGTTGGGACGAGCGTCCGGTGTCGATCGAGGAGGACCTGCTGCCGCTGGCGGCGCTGCACGAGATCCTGCGCAAGGTCGGGTTGCTGCGGCTCGCCAAGGGCGTCGTGCGGCCCACGCGCGTCGCCGCCGACGATCTGGAGGTCGTGCGCCGGCTGCGGTCCTGGTTCGAGCCGGGGAGCTACACGGCGCTGCTCGCCGGGGTGACCGTCGCCGTCCTCGCGACAAACGACCCGATGGACGACGCCACGCTCGCCCGTCGGGTTTACCCGTGGTTCGACCACGGCTGGTCGACCGAGGGCCGCCCGCTTACCGAGGACGACGTCCGGCGCTCGATCGGCATGCTCGGCAACGAGCTGCGCGCGCTGGACCTCGTCGAGCACGACTGGAAGACGTGGTCCGCCGGCCCGTCGGCGCGCACGCTGCTCCCCCACGCCACGGCCCTCGCGCACCTGTGGGGCCGAGGATGATCCGGCCGTGTGCTACGCCGCGACGTTGATGATCGCGTCTGGTGGGCGGCCAATCCGGTCGTGACCGGACCCAACACCCGCCGGACGTGATCACCTGACGGCGCGGCGATCACCGCCCGGGCCGGCGGGTCAGGAGCCGACGCGGGCGGCGAGGTCCCAGGTGCGGATGGTGCCGTCGTCGCTGCCGGACACCCTCGCTCGCGATGTGCGGCCCCGTCGACTCGCGATGCCCTCGGCCGCCGGGATCGTATCCGGGCAGCGGCCGGCCGCGGAACCTCAACCGGCGATCTGCCAGCGGCACACCGGTGTCGAGAACCTCGTCGAGCAGCCATTCGAGGTCGGCGAGCAGCTCGATCACGCTGATGGCCATGCCACCTCACAACGCAAGCGCATTGCGCAATGCCTGGTCCACCTGGTCGATGGTGGCCCGCCGGAGCGCACCGAGGTCGCGCGTGACCTCGTCGCGGAAGACCGTCACGAGATCGTCGCAGAGAACTCGGCCGGTCCAGGGAGCGTCGGCGGCGTCCAGCTCGACGATCGTGTCGATCGTGGGCTTGGGGCTCGTGGTGAGCCGGACGGCGAGGAAGCTCGACAACGCCCGGTTGCGCGCGTTGTTCGACACCGCGAGGTAGTACTTCTCCGGCAGGTCGTCGAGCCTGGCGCCGTAGATGCGCCCTCGGGAGATCGCCACCGTGCTCACGGCTCGTCGCGCCACCCGGCGGCCTGCCGGCGGCGGCGGAGGCGGATCTCGCGCTCACCCTCGCCGTCGGCCGTGGCGGCGAGCTCGGCGTAGGCGCCCTCCCGGACGCGTTCCCGCACGGCCTGCACGCCGACCGACAGCAGCGCGTGCAGCACGCTCGCCCGGGACGTGCCGACGTCCGGAACCAGCTCGGCGAGGGCGTCGCGCTCGGGACCGGAGCGATGCATCAGCCGCTCGACGACTCCCACCTCGGCAGGAGTCATCGGCACGCTCTCCCGACGCGGCGCGGACATGCCTCACATCGTGCGGCAGATCTCACAGCAGAGCAAGCAGCACTTGACCACGAGTCGAACATACGTTCGACTATAGCAGTGGGCTGGAACAACCCGGACGTCCCGTGGTCGACGCTGGAGGCGGTGCTGTCCGGCCGCGACGGCTCGTCCCTCACGGGCGGGCCGGAGGCGGACGGGGGCGACTCACCTGCCTGGTCGCGCAAGCGCCCGCCCTACGAGCCCCCACCGACGAGGCCGCCGCGGCCGGAGAACCACGTGCCGTTCGCCGAGCTGCACTGCCACTCCAACTTCAGCTTCCTCGACGGCGCGAGCCACCCCGAGGAGCTGGTGGAGCAGGCCGTCCGGCTGGGGCTGGACGCGCTGGCGCTCACCGACCACGACGGCATGTACGGGGTGGTGCGCTTCGCCGAGGCGGCCCGCGAACTGGGCGTGAAGACGGTGTTCGGCGTGGAGCTGTCGCTGGGGCTGGACGCCCCGCAGAACGGCGTGGCCGACCCGCGCGGGCACCACCTGCTGCTGCTCGCCCGCGATCCCGACGGCTACCGCGCGCTGTGCCGCACGATCAGCGCTGCGCAGCTGCGGGGCGCGGAGAAGGGCCGGCCGGTCTACGACCTCGACGAGGTCGTCGCCGACACCGCGGGCCACGTCGTCGCGCTCACCGGCTGCCGCAAGGGGTCGGTGCGCGCGGCGCTGCGCACCGGTGGCGACCCGGCGCGGGAGCTGCGGGCGCTGACCGACCGGTTCGGGCCCGAGAACGTCGTCGTCGAGCTGCACCACCAGGCACTGCCCACCGACACCGAGCACAACGACGTCCTCGCCGCGCTCGCCCGCGCCGCCGGGCTCCCCACGATCGTGTCCACCGCTGCCCACTACGCGCATCCGCGCCGGTTTCCGCTGGCGAGCGCGCTGGCCGCGGTGCGTGCCCGGCGCAGCCTCGACGACGCCGACGGCTGGCTGCCCCCCGCCGGCACCGCCCACCTGCGTTCGGGGGCGGAGCTGGCCGCCCGGTTCGACGAGCGGCACCCGGGCGCGGTGGCGGCGGCGGCGCGGATCGGGGCGGAGTGCGCGTTCGACCTCGCGCTGGTCGCACCGGACCTGCCCGCGTTCGAGATCCCGCCGGGACACACCGAGAAGACCTGGCTGCGTGAGCTCACCTGGCGCGGCGCGGCAGCCCGCTACGGCAGCTTCACCGAGTACCCGCAGGCCGTGGCCACGATCCAGAAGGAACTGGCGATCATCGAGGCCAAGAACTTCCCCGGCTACTTCCTGATCGTCCACGACATCGTGCAGTTCTGCCGGCGCGCCGGCATCCTCTGCCAGGGCCGGGGTTCGGCCGCCAACTCGGCGGTCTGCTACGCGCTGGGCATCACCAACGTCGACGCGGTGGAGCACCGGCTGCTGTTCGAGCGGTTCCTGTCCCCGGAGCGCGACGGCTACCCCGACATCGATCTCGACATCGAGTCCGGCCGGCGCGAGGAGGTGATCCAGTACGTCTACGGGCGGTACGGGCGTGGCTGCGCGGCGCAGGTGGCCAACGTCATCACCTACCGGCCTCGCTCCGCGGTGCGCGACGTCGCGAAGGCGTTCGGGTTCTCGCCGGGCCAGCAGGACGCGTGGAGCAAGCAGGTCGAGCGCTGGGGCAGCACCGCGGGCGCTCCGGCCGACGTCCCCGAGCAGGTCGTGGCGCTGGCCGACGAGCTGCTCGGCTTCCCTCGCCACCTCGGCATCCACTCCGGCGGGATGGTGATCTGCGATCGTCCGGTCTCCGAGGTGGTGCCCGTGGAGTGGGCGCGGATGCCCGGGCGCACGGTCGTGCAGTGGGACAAGGACGACTGCGCGGCGGCCGGGCTGGTGAAGTTCGACCTGCTCGGGCTGGGGATGCTCACCGCGCTGCACACGATGATCGACCTGGTCGCCGAGCACCACGGCCGGCGCGTCGAGCTGCACGAGCTGCAACCCACCGACCCGGACGTCTACGCGATGATGGCGCGCGCCGACACGGTCGGGGTGTTCCAGATCGAGTCGCGTGCCCAGATGGCGACGCTGCCGCGGCTCAAGCCCCGCGTGTTCTACGACCTCGTCGTGGAGGTGGCGCTGATCCGTCCCGGCCCGATCCAGGGCGGTTCCGTGCACCCCTACATCCGGCGGCGCAACGGGCTGGAGAAATGGGACTACGACCACCCGCTGATGGAGAACGCGCTGCGCAAGACCCTCGGCGTGCCGCTGTTCCAGGAGCAGCTCATGCAACTGGCCGTGGACGTCGCCGGTTTCTCCGCCGCCGATGCCGACGAGCTGCGCCGGGCGATGGGCGCCAAGCGGTCGACGGAGAAGATGCAGCGGCTGCGCGGGCGGTTGTTCGCGGGCATGGCCGCCAACGGGATCTCCGGCGACCTCGCCGAGAAGATCTTCCAGAAGATGCTGGCGTTCGCCAACTTCGGCTTCCCGGAGAGCCACTCGATCAGCTTCGCGTCGCTGGTCTACTACTCGGCCTGGTTCAAGCACCACCACCCGGCGGCGTTCTGCGCCGCGCTGCTCAACTCCCAGCCGATGGGGTTCTACTCGCCGCAGTCGCTGGTGGCCGACGCGCGCCGGCACGGGGTGCTGGTGCGCGGGCCCGACGTCAACCGCGGATTCGCCGGTGCGGTGCTCCAGCGCGACGCCCGCAGCACCGGCGGGCAGGCGGTCCGGCTGGGCCTGGCCGAGGTGCGCGGCATCGGCGACGAGACCGCCGAGGGGATCGTCGCCGAGCGGGAGCGGGCCGGCCCCTTCGTCGACCTCGCCGATCTCGCCCGCCGGGTGCGGCTCACCTCGCCGCAGGCCGAGGCGCTGGCCACGGCCGGGGCGTTCGGCTGCTTCGGGGTGGACCGCCGCCGGGCGTTGTGGGCGGCCGGGGTGGTGGCGGGAGTGCGCCCGGAGCACCTGCCGGGCACCGCGGTGGGGCTCGACGCGCCCGCGCTGCCGGGGATGAGCCCCGCGGAGCTGACCGTCGCCGACGTGTGGGCCACCGGCGTCTCCCCGGACTCACACCCGATGCAGCACCTGCGCGCCCGGCTGGACGTGCTCGGGGCGGTGCGCATCGACGGGCTCGACGCCGTGGCGCTGGCCCACCGCGGCCCGGCCACCGCACCCGACGCCCCGCCCCGGGTGCTCGTCGGCGGCCTGGTCACGCACCGGCAGCGCCCGGCCACCGCGGGCGGGGTCACGTTCCTCAACCTGGAGGACGAGAGCGGAATGCTGAACGTCACCTGCTCGGAGGGGCTCTGGGCGCGCTACCGCGCGGTGGCCGTGGGCAGCGCTGCGCTGCTCGTACGCGGGCGGCTGGAACGCAGCCCGGAGGGCGTGCTCAACCTGGTGGCCGACCGGCTGCAGCGGCTCGCACTCGCCGTCGCCGTGCGGTCCCGGGACTTCCGGTGAGCGGTGGATCCGGGTTGAGACGCGCGGACGCCCCGCCGTGGATACGGCGGGGCGTCCGAGTCGGGGTGGTTCGGGGGTCTACTTGACCATCGCGCTGCCCAAGGGCATCGCGCGGCCGCCGAGCTCCTGGCCGAAGGCGTCGAAGTAGATGTAGGTGAAGATGGCGCAGAAGATGAACACGCAGATGCCGCCGACGAGCTGGAACACCGCGGTGCCGGTGAGCACGCTGAGCAGCACGAACAGCACCGCCAGCACCACGAACGCGAAACCGGCCGTGAAGGCGAGCGGCAGCCGCAGGGTGGCCAGCGTCAGCGCCGCGAACACGATCAGCCACACGATGAGGAACGTGCCCAGCGCCTGGCTGGTGGTGGCGTCGAGGCCGAACCAGCCGTTGGTGAGCGCGGCCACCAGGAAGCCGAGGCTCAGCCAGAAGGCGGAGAAGGTGCCGAAGATGCCGGCGACCGCGCTGTTACCGGCCCTCGACGACCAGATGGCCGCGATCAGCAGGAACAGACCGGACGACGCGACGACTGCCGGGACGATGCCGCCGAGATCGGCTGCCGGCAGGTAGCCGACCAGCCAGAGTGCCAGGCTCAGTGCGCCTGGGAGGAATGTCGGCAGCCCCATCAGCGCCGGGTTCGCGACCGGCGCTGCTGCTGCGGTCGTCTGGACGTCGCTTTCCACACTCATGCCCGTGCCTCCTGTGTGACGCCGGCCACGAATGCCGGACCGCATGATTGTGGGTGACTTGACGCGAACTGAACACCCCTCCGTTCGGCGGGTCCCCTAACAGTCCGGCCACGATCCTCACCTTTCGGTGTGGTAGGAGCGCTCGGGACGGCGCGTGCTCGCGGCGGCCCGCGCTGCAAGGATGGCGGGCGTGACAGCCACGGTGATGGACGGCAGGGCGACGCTCGCGACGATCCTGGAGGACCTGCGCGGCCGGGTCGAGAAGCTCACCGCGACCGGCACGACACCCGGTCTGGGCACGCTGCTGGTCGGCGACGACCCCGGCTCACAGTCCTACGTCCGGGCCAAGCACCGCGACTGCGCGCAGGTCGGGATCGCCTCCATCCGGCGCGAGCTGCCGGCGAGCGCCACCCAGGCCGACGTGGAGCGCGCGATCGACGAGCTCAATGCCGACCCCGCGTGCACCGCCTTCATCGTGCAGCTACCCCTGCCGCGCGGGCTGGACGCGGGCGCGGCCCTGGAACGGATCGACCCGGCCAAGGACGCCGACGGCCTGCACCCGGTGAACCTCGGGCGGCTCGTGCTCGGCGAGCCGGGCCCGCTGCCGTGCACACCGCGCGGGATCGTCGAGCTGTGCCGCCGGTTCGGGGTGGAGCTGGCCGGCGCGCGGGTCACGGTGATCGGCCGCGGCGTCACGGTGGGGCGCCCGCTCGGGCTGCTGCTCACCCGGCGCAGCGAGAACTCCACGGTGACGCTGTGCCACACCGGCACCCGCGACCTGGCCGCCGAGGTGGGCCGGGCCGACGTGGTCGTCGCCGCGGCCGGGGTTCCCGGGCTGGTCACGGCGGCGATGGTGCGCCCCGGTGCGGCGGTGCTCGACGTCGGGGTGAGCCGGGTCGACGGCAGGCTCGCAGGCGACGTCGCCCCAGACGTCGCGCAGGTCGCCGGGCTGGTCGCGCCGAACCCGGGCGGGGTCGGGCCGATGACCAGGGCGATGCTGCTCTCCAACGTCGTCGAGACCGCTGAGGCGATCGCCGGCCTCGGCAGCGGCGCGTGAGCACGCCGCGCGCGGAGCGGCCGGCCACGGAGCGCGTGGCGGAGGTTCGGCCGGACAGGCCCCCCGACGGCCGGGCCGCTGCGGGGGTTCGGCCGGGCGGGCCCCGCGACAGCCGGGCCGCTGCGACGGGCCGGGCGGGCGGGGCCCGGCACGGCGGGGCGCCGCCGCGCCGCGCCGCCCGCCGGGTCGCCCGGCCCCCGGGCGGGGGGCCCGCCGCGCGGGGGGTCGGCGTCGCGGCGCTCGGGGTGGTGCGCGGGGGGACC
>JBQTJE010000096.1:0-18287 GCA_052387455.1 Pseudonocardia sp. | reverse complement strand
GCTGGCGGCTCCCGGGTGATGCTCGCGACGGGCACCCGGTCCGCGCTGGTCCCCGTGGCGTGGGCGGCGCCGGGCGGGTTCTACCTCGGCTCCTTCGGCGGGCGGGCCGCGCGGCGGGCCCAGGACTGCATCCGCAGCGTCGAGGTGCTGGAGTACGCGGAGCTGGGCATGGAGGCCGTCTGGAAGATCGAGGTGGCGGACTTCCCCGCGTTCGTCGTGGTGGACGACAAGGGCAACGACTTCTTCGCCGAGGTGAGCCGCCCGACCCTGCAGGTGTCGTTCCGGCGCTAGCCGCTTCGTGGCGGCCGGCTGGATCAACGCGCTGGCCGCGAGTGGCGCCGAGTCCACCAGCCTGGGCGGGCGGGTCCGGCCCGCGCCGCGGTAGCCGTCCGTGATCATCCGCTCGACGATCCGCGCTGATCGTGGGGCCTGCGCGACTTGATCGTTCCCCGCCGAACCGAACATGATCGTGTGCGGGGCCGGTCATCAACTCCAACGGCGGCCCCGGCAACGTCGCATCGACCGGGAGGGCGGCATGAACGACGACAACACCGAGATCCGCAGCGACAACGACTCGGCACTGCTGGATGAACTGGACCAGCTCGAGATCGTGGAGGCGAGCGAGCTGCAGGAGGGCGTGGCTTTCCACGCGTTCCGATTCCGCGTGCAGTGATCGCACTGACCGCCTGACGGCGGACGACTCCGACCGGCCGAGGCACGGCACCCGCCTGGCCTCGGCCGGTCGGTGCGAGGTGGACGCGTCATGACAGCGGCCTCCATGACCCCTGCAACGAAGAGGGTGGACCAGTGACCACGGCCGTACGGGATCGGCTGCTCACCTACGTGTCGGACGGCCCGGATCCAAGGCAGGTCATGCCCTACGACCTGGTCCGGCCCGACGGCGGCACGCTGCGTGATGTGCTGCTGCCCCTGGTCGCGCGCCGCAACGCCCGCGATGCCGTACGCCACCTGTACCGGGGCGACGCGTCCGCGGTGCTGCGTACGACGCTGATCGAGCACCTGTCCGGCTTCGCGGACGGCGAGCTCGACACGTTCTTCACCCAACCCGAGGTCACGGCGTGGACCGACCGCGCGCGCTGCGGCTCCGCCGCGGCGGAAGACGCGGTGGAGCTGGCCGTACTGCTGGCCGCACAACACGAGCGGCTGCGCGGCGAGCCGCCCGAGCGGCTGTGGAGCCACGCAACCGACGCTGCGGAGCAGCACACCAGGATCGCGGGACACCTCCTGCGGAACACCCGCGAAGGTCCGGTCAGGCATCCGGTGACCGAGGTCGACGGCGTCTCCGTGCAGGGCCTGCCGTGCGCCTGGCTCGCTGCGCATTTCCCGGAGCCCGGTTGGCTCACCGTGCTGAGCGAGGCGCAGACCCGCGAACGCGCGACGACCGTCGCGGCCGCGCTCGCGCTCACCGACCGGGCGTGGCCCGCGGCCGCTGCCGAGGTGCGCGCGATCCTGCGTTGGGTCGTACCGCTGGGGATCGTGGAGAGCTTCAACGTCCCGGCCATGCGCGGCCTGCTGGCCTTCGACGCCACGACCGTGTGGCGGACCTCGGTGGACCTGGTGCACGAGGCGTCGCACAACGCGCTCTCCGCCGTCCTCGACCTGTTCGACGTCTCCCGGGAGCCGCTCGCGCCGGTGCAGTCGCCGTTCACGCGGGAGGTCGGCCCGCTGACGAGCCTGCTGCACTCGTGCTGGTCGTTCACCCGCGAGATCGAGCACCAGCGCCGCCTCGTGCGGCTCGGCCTCGACATCCCCCGCTACGTCCCGACGTGGCGCAAGTCGGTCCGGTTCCTGGAGCTCGCGGAGCCGGTGCTCGCCGCGCACGACGCGTACACACCGTTCGGCGACGCGCTCGTCCGCGGGCTGGGCGACCGGGCCGCGGCTGTCGTCGAGGAAGGCCCGTGACGGCCGCCGGACCGGTCGCAGCCTTCCCCGCGGTGCCGCGGGAGCTGTGGACCGCCCTGCTGGAGTCGGTCGCCACCCGTGGGCTGACCGACGCCGCGACGTTCTACCGCCTCAGCAACGCGCTGTCCGCCGAGGCCGAGCACGGCGACGTCGCCGCGGCGGCGGCGGCGCTGCGCCGGCTCGCCCGCGACGCCGCCCGCTGCCACGGGACGGACTCGCTGGTCGCGGTGCGGCTCGCGGCCAACGCGGCCGCGTTCACCGGCCTCGCGGGAGACCCGGCCGCGGCGCTGGCCGCGCACGAGGAGATCTGGCGGGGGTGGCGTGTGCGCGGGACGCCCGCGTTCGACGCGCACGACCGGGCCCGGATCGAGAGCAACCTCGAGCACTGGCGGCGGGTCTGCCGGGCGGCCGTGCCATGACGGGGTACCTGCGGATCCTGCGTCGGCCGCGGTTCGCCGCGCTCTGCGGGGGTCAGGTGGTGAGCCTGTTCGGCGACGCCCTCTTCCCCATGATCGTGCTCACCGTGGCGATCGGCGAGCGGGAGGTGGCCGGCGCCGCGGCTGTCGTCAGCACCGCGTTCGCGTGCCGTTTCGCCGCGCTCGGCGGGCTGGTGCTCTTCGGCGGCGGTTTGCTCGACCGGGTCGACCCGGTCCGTGCCGCCGCCGTCGCGGACGCGCTGCGGTTTGTCGGCCTGCTGGGTCTGGCCGCCACCTGGGACGGCTCCCTCGGGCCGGTCCTGATCGGCGTCGCGCTGCTCGTCGGGGCCTGCGAGGCGGTCAGCGAGCCGGCGCTGCTGATCATCGCCCCGGTGCTGGCCGGTGACGACAGCGACGACGCCACCCTCGCCGTCGGGCTGCTCGAGGCCATGCGCAGCACCTTCGGCATCGTCGGGCCGGTCCTGGCCGCGGGTCTTGCGGTCACCGCGGGCGGCACGGTGGCCGCGCTCGTCGCCGCCGGCGCGTTCGGCTGCTCGGCGGTCGCCACCTTCGCCGCCGGCCGCGGTCTGGCCCGACCGTCCGCGCCGGACCCGGAGCCGTCGCTGCTCCGGACGTCGCTGGCCGGACTGCGCATCATGTGGACGACGCGGTGGCTGCGCTGGGTCCAGCTGATGGCCGTGGTCCAGGTGCTGCTCGCGGTGGGGCCGTGGATGGTGGCGCTCCCGCTCGCCGTCGTCGCCGACGACGGGCAGCCGCTCGCGTCCTACGGCCTGCTGCTGGGTGGCTTCGCCGCGGGCACGGTCGTCGGCGCGCTGGTCGGCGGGCGGATCAGGGTGGGTGCGCGAGGGCTGGTTGCCGTCCCGTCGCTGGCGCTGTTCGGGCTCACCGCGCTCGCGCTAGACCTCAGCTCCGACCCGCTCGTGCTCACCGCCGTCTTCGCCCTCGGCGGGCTGGGCACGCAGGTGTTCGACGTGCTGAAGATCGACGCCATCCGGCGGCAGGTCGAGCCGGGCGTGCTGGGACGGGCGCTGTCGGCGGACTTCTTCTTCTCCTTCGCGGCACTCCCGCTGGGGCAGGTCCTGGGCGCGGTCGCGTTGCGGTTCGCCACCCCGACCGAGGTCCTGCGCATCGCCGGAGTCGTGGTCCTGGTGACGGGCCTGCTCCCGCTGCTCGACCCGGACGTACGCCGGTTCGGCACGGCGGCCCCCCGGGGGACCACGCCGGTCGCCGCGCGCCCGGAGGCCGCCGAGACATGATCGACACCTTCGAGGAGCACGGAGAGATCGCCGCGCTGTGGAACGGCCACCGCTACCCGGGCCGCGCGGTGGTCTGCTTCGACCGGCACCTGGACGTCAAGCCGCTGCGCGCCGCCGGCCGCACGCAGGTGCGGTCCGCGGCGCCCGGCGAGCTCGCCGGGCTGAACCGTCGGCTGCCGGTGCGCCAGGCGGAGGGCGCCTTCGGCCTGGACGACTTCTGGACCGCGGCGGCGTGTGCCGGTGAGGTCGAGCGGCTCGTGTGGGTCGTTCCCGAGCGGGCGACACCCGGCTGGCAGCACCGGGCGTTGCAGCGGGTGTCGCTCGTCGCGACCGACGAAAGGCCCGACCTGGTGGTCGGGCCGGACCACCTCGCCGTGCGCCTGTGCGGCCTGCGGATCTTCGTGGTGCCGTGGGACCGCCTCGCGTCGTTCTGGCGCTCGTCCGGGTGGCCGGAGCCGGCGGTCGACGTGGACCTCGACTGGCTGGTCGGTGACGACCCCGGCGACGACCTGCCGCCGGCGTTGCTCGCCGAGCTCGTCCGGGCCGTCGACGGCCGGGTCGACAGCATGACGTGGTCGCAGCGGTCGGGGTTCATCGGCGCCGAGCACCGGCACCTCGGCGGCGCCCTCTGCGCGGAGCTGGGGCGACGCGACCGGGCGAGTTCCTACCTGCCCGAATGCCCGTGGCCGGCCGGGCTGATGCGCGATATCGCGCTCGGTGGCGCCGGCGCGCTCGCCCGGTGGCGGGCCGACCCGACATGGCTGGACCGGGCACCGGGGCACACCCACGGGCTGCTGGGCGTGCTCGCGGTCGGCCACGACGACGAGCTCGCCGCCACGATGTACGCCGCGACCGTCGAGCACGGTGTCGGCTCGGCATGGTTGGCCTACCGCCTGGGGGTCGGCGCGCTGGCGGGCGGTCGGCCCGCCCACGCGCGGCGCCTGCTGCTCGACGCCGCGGCGACCGACCCGACCGACACCCTCGCCACCCACGGGCGCATATTGGCCGCCCTGTGCCTGCGTCGCTGCGGTGCGCCGGAGCGTGCCCTCGTCGAGCTGCGAGAACTGGCCGCACAGCTCCCGCTCCGTCTCGGCCTGCTGCGCGCGGTCACGGGTCTAGCCGCCGCGATCGGCGACGACGCCGTCCGCGCCGAGGCGGACGAGGCCGCCCACCGGCTGCACACCGCGCTGCGGGGCGATTGACGTGCGGGCCGACGTCCTGCTGATCATGCCGCCGCTGTCGGAGGCGACCCAGTTCCCCTACCTCGCGCTGCCGCAGCTGGCCGCCACGTGGCGGGCCGCCGGCGTGCGCACGGCGACCGCGGACCTGAACCTGGCGTACCGGCGCTTCGCCGTCACCCAGGACGTACCCGAGCCGGCTGCCGCACCCACCCGGGCCGCGCGCGTCTACCGGGCGGCGAGCACGGCGTACCGCCGCCGGCACGGCGCGTGGCTCGCCGGCACCGCGGCGCACGGCAGCGGCTTCGACCAGACGGTCGCGATGCAGGCCGTCGAGCGGTACGTGGCCCGGCTCGCGGCCGCCGACGGCTGGGCGGGCCCGATCACGGACCTGGCCGGGCTCGACGACGCCGTCGGCGCAGCGGCCGACACCCCATCCACGCGCTGGCTGGTGCGCCGCGTGCAGGAGCGGGTCGGCACACTCGGCGCGCGCTGCGTGGCCGTCACGCTGCCGTTCTTCAGCCAGCTCGTGCCCGCGCTGGCACTGACGACGGCGCTGCGTTCCGGCCCGCGCCGGGTGCGCGTCGTCGCCGGGGGGCCGACCGTCCAGATGTGGCTCCCGCTGCTGGCCGGCCGGGTCCGCGCGGTGGACACCGTCGACGACTGGTGCACCGGGCACGGCGAGACGTTCATCGGCCGGCTGCTCGGTCCCGGCGCGCACCGCACGGACGGGTTGCGCGACGGGTTCGACATCTCCAGCCAGGCCTGCCCCGACTTCGCCGACTGCGACCCGGCCAGCTACCACAACGAAGCGCCGCAGCTGCCGTACCGATGCACGCTGGGCTGCTACTGGGGCCGCTGCAGCTACTGCTCCTACGGCAACCGCTACCACGCGCAGGGCGCCTACCAGCAGATCCGGCCCGAGGTCGCCGTCGCGCACCTCGGGCGGCTGGTGGCGCGCCACGGGTGCACGGACTTCGCGCTGGCCGACGAGAACACCAGCCTGCGGCTGCTGCGCCGGGTGCTGCGCGACGCCCGGCGCGCCGGGCTGGCGCCGACCGTCCGGGCCCGGGCCCGCGTCGAGCCGGCGCTGCAGGACCCCGCCTTCTGCCGCGAGCTGCGCGACCTCGGCTGCGCGCAGCTGTCGATCGGCTACGAGACCGGTGACCAGGCGGTGCTGGACCGCCACGACAAGGGTGTCCGGCTCGCCGACGCCGAGCTCGCGTTCGCCAACCTCGCCGAGGCCGGGATCGCGGTCAACGTCGCGGTCATGGACGGCTTCGGGCCGGCACCCGACGGACCGGCCGCGACCCGGACGTTCCTGCAGCAACGGCGGACCAGCGTCGGCCTGGACACGCTGCAGCTGCTCGTCGTCGAGCCGGGCAGCAGGCTCGCCGCGCAGCCCGGCGCGTGCACCGGTCCGCTGCGGGGCAACGGCCGGCTGGCCTTCGGCGGCGGCCGACACGGGTGGTCGGCGCTCGCGGAGGTGGACCTGGAGGCGGCCCGCGAGCGCCTGGTCGGGCTCGGCACCGAGATCCTTCCGGAGGCCGAGGCCGCTCGCCGGTCCGACCTCGCCGGTGCCGGCCCGGCACGGTCGGTGGCGGCGGCGCGGCTGCGTGCGGGGGTGGCCCTCGCGCGCGACGGCGACGAGCTCTTCCTCGCCGACCTCGCGTGGCCGGCACTGGTTCGCCTCCCGGACACCGTCCAGGTCGCCGACGGCGGCGCACTGAGCAGCACGGAGACAGCCGGACGGGGCTGGCTGGGCCACGCCGCGCAGCGCCGGCTCGTCATCGAGGAGTAGGGGAGGCGAATGGAGACGGCGACCCGCAGGCTCGGCCTGGGAGTCGGGATGGATCTCCCGTGGGGTGAGCGCATCGGTTTCGACGCCGGCGACGGCGGCCGCCCGTCGCCGTCGGTCGCGGCGTTCCTGCACCGGCATCGCGACGAGTTCGCGTACATGTTCGTCGCCTTCCAGCCGATGGACCACGGCCCGCTCGACGCCCGTCGCTACCACCGCGCCTACGACCTGCTCTTCGACGGCTTCGGCAACGACCGACCCCGCGCCTTCCACCAGACCATGCTCAACACCGGTAGCCCCGAGGAGTACCGGCGCGCGGACGTGGCGGCGTTCACCAACGCGCTCGCCGCCCGCTACGCCTTCGCCTGGGTCGTGGAGGACCTGGGAATCTGGTCGTTCCGGGGCAGGTCGCTGCCCTACCCCCTGCCGCCGCTGCTGACCGACGCCGGTCGGGAGCGATGCCTTCAGGGCGTCTCCGCCTGGGTGCGGCTGCTCGATGTCCCGCTGTCGATCGAGTTTCCCGGCTTCACCGAGGGTGGCAGCTTCGTGCTCGGCGACCTCGACGCGTTCGCGTTCTTCGCCGACGTCGTCCGCGGCGCCGGCTGCCACGCCACCATCGACATCGGCCACGTCCTGGCCTACCAGTGGCTGCTCGGCCGCACGGGCGACCGCGTCACGGAGGGCCTGGAGCTGCTGCCGCTGGAGCGGTGCCTCGAGTTCCACCTGTCCGGCTGCCAGATCGTCGACGGGCGGTTTCGCGACCTGCACCACGGGATCCTGCTCGACGAACAGCTGGAGCTGCTCGAACACCTGCTGCCGCAGGCGCCGCACGCGGTGGGCGTCACCTACGAGGACCCGATGTACGACGCAACGGGGTGCCTCGTGCCCAGGTCGGTGCGCAACTTCGGGCGGTTGCGGGCCCTGGTGGGCGCGTGGTCCGGGGCGGGCCGTCGCGATGGCTGACCCGGGTGCGCTCGTCGAGTGCCTGGACCGGCTGCTGTACGACGCCGCCTACCGCTCGGCGTTCATCGAACGAGGTCTGGTCGGCGGGGTGCGCGCGGCCGACCACCCGCTCGCACCACACCTGGCGCGGGTCGACGTGCGCGAACTAGCGCAGGTCGGCTCCCGGATCCGGGCGGGCGTGCTCAGCGGCGGGGGCGGCACGGGCGCGGGCCTGCGCGGTCACTTCGGCGCCGCGCTGCCCGCCGCGACCGCGGCCACCGGCTGGACCGAGCGCGAGCTCACCGAGCGGTTCATCGCCTCCCGCCAGTTCACCGCCTTCCGCGACGTGCCGTTCTCCGCACTGGGCCGGGGGCGCACCTTGGCGGAGGCGTTCTACGGCTTCGCGGTCGCCGACCTGCCCGGCGAGCTGGAGCCGCTGGTGCTGCACGAGGCGGTCACCGGCGCGATGAAGGTGTTCGCGGCCGGCGGCGGGGCCACCTTCGAGATCGGCTTCGACGGCCTGCACGAGATCGGGCCCTACCGGCTGCTGCACCGCGTCGACGCGGAGCCGGTCGCGCAACGGTGGGGGCTCGCGGCGCAACGGGTGTACCTGGTGGGCGAGCGGTCGTTCGTGGCCGGCGCGTTGGACCGCACCGGTCTGGCACCGCTGGTGGACGGTCTGCAGCTGGTCGCCGACGGCGACGGGCACCGCTGCCCGCCCACGCTGCTCGAGCGCCTGCGTCGCTGGGGGATGCTGTGAACGCCGCCGCCGTGGCCGAGCGCGACCGCTTCGACCGGACCGCCTTCCACCGGGACTTCTGGCGGCGCGCGGCTGTGGTCTACCGCGGCGCGGCCACCCGGCTGCTCGATCCACCCCTCGACCACGACGACGCTGCTGCACTGGTCGCGGCGGCCCGCCGGCATGCCGCGACGTCGGTGGCGCAGCGCCCCGACGGCACCGTGACCTTCGTCAACCAGGTTCAGCACGTCTCGCCACGGCTGCGCGTGGCGAGCCGGGCGGTGGACGCGGCGCTGGGCTGGGCTGGAACCACGTTCGACCTCTCGGTGAGCACCACGGCCGGGGTGGGCATCGGGCCGCACTTCGACCACAGCGACAACCTCGTCCTGCAGCAGCAGGGCTCGAAGACCTGGCACGTCGGCCCGCCCGAGGACACCGACAGCGCGCAGCGGCGCGCGCGCATGCTGGAGCTGCCCGACCACCTGCCGACCGCCCGGGTGCCGCGCTGCGCCGCCGTGGTGCTGCACCCCGGGGACATGTTGTACCTGCCGCTGTTCGCCCCGCACGAGGGGATCGCCGACGGGCCGAGCGTCAGCGTGAGCGCGAGCTTCAACGCCGAGTCGGCGCTGTCGGTGCTCGGCGCCGCCCTGCTCACACAGCTGCGCCGGGATCCGGCGTGGTGGGCACCGCTGCCGCTGGACGCCGCAACGGCCCCGCGGGACCTGCTGGAACGCACGGGGGTCGCGGCGCTGCGGCAGGTGCTCGACCGGTACCTCGGCACGCCGTGACGACGATCGCCGAGATCGCGTGCGACGCCGCACTCGACGTCCCCGACGACCTGGGCGCGGTCGTGCTGCCGCGGGCGGGGCAGCAGCTGGATGTCATACGTCGGCTCCGGCGCACCGCCGCGCGGCAGTACCTCGCCCGGCTGCTGAAGGCCGTCCGGCGGTTGCGCGGGACGGGCGGGTCGAGCCTGCCCGGCGCGCGGCTGGCCCTCGACGTCCTCGACCGTGTCGATCTCGACACCGCGCTGCGGCTGGCGCTGCGTCCCGACGTCACCGCGTGGGTCTGGCGCGCCGAGGCCGCCGCTCCGGCGGACGTCGCCGGCCTGGACAAGACCCTGGCCGCCCTGCTCGCCGGTGACGCATTGGCCCTGGAGATCCGCTGCGAGGTGGCGCTCGGCGCGGTCGCGGCCGGCTCGGCGGTGTTGCTGTGGCCGCAGCGGACGCGCGTCCTCGGCACCGGCGGGCCGGCTGCCGTGTCCGTCGACTGTTCCGGCGTGGTGGCGCTCGGGGGGGACGGCTCGGCCCTGCCTTGCGTGCCCGCCGACACGGTCCGCGGCGCGGTCGTCGTGGATCCCGCGGACCTGCTGGTCGACGCCTTGGCCGGGCTGGACGACCCGCTGCGGCCCGGGGCCGGCCTCGCCGCCGCGGTCGGGGACGCCGTTGACGTCCTCGGCGCGGTGTGGCCGGTCGGGGCGCAGGCCGTCGAGGAGGAGCTGCGCGCGCTGGGCCGGCTCGACGGGCACTGGGGCGGGACGCCGTTCAACTACAGCGTCCACGGCTACCGCGGGCTGGTGCTCACGAGCGTCCGGCGGTCCTACAAGCTCGCCCAGACACTGGTGCACGAGGTGGGCCACAACCGCTTCAGCCACGTCACGGACTGCTTCCGCACCGCCCACAACGCCGACGCGCAGGGCTTCTCCCCCTTCGTGCAGGCTGCTCGGCCGGTCAACCACCTGCTGCACGGGATGCTCTCGTTCGTCAACGACGTCTACTGCGCGATCCGCTGCGGGGCGGTGGTCGACGGGGCCGAGCTCCCCGGCGTGCAGGCCTACGTGCGGACGCACCGGGACCGGTTGCGGGAGGGCCGGCGAAGCCTGGGCGCGACGATCGACCCGACGCCGCGCGGCGAGCAACTGCTGGCCGGCATCGACACGGCGCTCGCCGTGCTGGAGGACGCGGTTGGCTGACTGGGCGGACCGGATCCGGGCCCGGTGGGGCGCGCACGCCGCGGTGGCGGTAACAGGCCCGGACCCGTGGAGCGTGCACGTCGCCGTTGCCGACCCGGCGCTGCCGGAGCCCCTGGTGTGGACGGCGGCGGCCCGGACCCGCGCGGGCGTCGACGTGCTGGGGTCATCGGCGCTCGCCCGGTTGGGCCGCGACCACGCCGCCCTGCTGCGCCGCCGGCCGTTGACCGCCCGCTGCCGCGGCCCTGCCGTCGTGTGCGCCGAGGCCGCCGGGGTGCTCCTGCACGAGTGCGTGGGGCACACCTGCGAGGCGGACAACTACCGGTCCTACGGTGACCGGCTGGGCATCGGGCTCGGCGGGCTCTGGAGCAGGGCCGGGCTGACGCTCGCCGACGATCCCGGCCTCGACCCGTGGGTGGGCAGCTACGACCGCGACGACGAGGGCTCCCCGGGATCGCGCGTCGTGCTGGTCCGCGACGGGCGCTGGACGGGGCTGCTGACCGACCGCGCCACGGCGGCCTACTCCGGCGGCGTCAGCACCGGGCACGGCCGCGGCGCGCCGGGACAGCCGCGCAGCGGCGTGCTCGACGTCGCCGCAGGCGACCGGTCCGAGCGCCAACTGCTCGCCACAGCCTCCGACGGATGGCTGCTGGGCACGCCGACGTCCGGGTTCTCCGCGGGCGAACACGTCGAGCTGTGGTGCGCCTGGGCCTGGCGGATCCGGGGCGGCGCACTGGAGCCCGCTGCCCGCGCGACGGTCGTCGGACCGCTCGTGGTCCGGGCGCGCAAGGTCAACCTGGTTCGCCAGATCGTGGCGCTGGGCCGCGACCGGCTGGTGAACAGTTCCGCGCACCCGTGCATCAAGGACGGCGTCGAGGTCCGGTGTGCCTTCGTCAGCCCCGCGTTGGCACTGCGCGAGGTCGTTCTCGAACCCGGTTAGGCTCGAAGCCGTTCAGTTGGTACTCCAGCCGTGCCGGCCGGCTCGCCGTCGGATCGAGCTCAGCGCAACCGGCGCGGGCCGGTGTCGTCGCGGGTGGCGGGCGGGCCGAGCACGACACGGGCACCGGTCACCGACGCGCCGCACGCCGCGGCGAGCACGGGGTCGAGCACGAGCGAGCGCACCTCGGGCAGGTCCTCGGCGATCCGGCCGACCCGCAGCACCAGGTCCTCCAGCGCGTCGAGCCGCACCGGTTCGGTGCCGCCGTGGCCGGCCAGCAGCGGCGCGGCCCGGGGGGCACGCACCAGCGCGGCGGCGTCGGCGTCGGACACCGGGACCACCCGGTAGGCACGGTCGCCGAGCAGCTCGGTGGCCATTCCCGACAGGCCGAACGACAGCAGCGAGCCGAACGACGGGTCGTCCACGATCTCCAGCACGCACGAGATCCCCTTCGGCGCCATCCGCTGGACGTAGACGGCGGGCTCGCCGGTGACCGCGGTGACCGCCGCGTACGCGGCCCGCACCGCCGCGACGTCACCGAGGTCGGGGCGCACGCCGACGAAGTCGTTGCGGTGGCGCCAGCGGTCGCCCAGGGCCTTGACGACGACGGGGTACCCGAGGTCGGCCGCCGCGTCCAGGGCCGTGCCGGCGCCGTCCGCCCGGCGGAACTCGACGACGTCGATGCCGTAGCAGCCGAGCAGCTCGACGGTGGCGGTGTCGGACAGCGGGCCCGGTCCGGCGGCGCAGGCGCTCTCGACGAGCTCCCGGGCGCGCTCGCGGTCGATGCCCGGCGGGTCCGCGAACTCCCCCACCGGGCGCGCCCGCCAGCGGGCGTACCGGCTGGCGCGGGCCAGCGCCGCGACCGCCCGTTCCGGGCTGGGGTAGCTCGGTACGGAGCCCGCGCCCGGCCATCCCTCGGCGCCGGCCACCGCCAGCTCGGCCGGCACCCCCTCCGCCGCGAGGAACACCGCCACGACGGGCTTGCCCGAGCCCGCGACCGCCTCGCGCAGCGCGCGCGCGTAGGCATCCCCTGCGATGGCGACGGGCGGGACGAACACCGCGACGAGCGCGTCGGCGGCCACGTCCGCGGCCGCCTCCTTCACCGCGGCGGCGAACGCCTCGGGCGCGGCGCCCGCCCCGACGTCGACGGGCTCGCCCACGGGTTCCAGGCCCTCGTCGAGCAGGCCGTCGGTGACCAGCACCCCGATCGCGGTGGAGTTGCCGACCACGGCGACCCGCGGGCCCGCGGGCCGCGGCTGGTAGGCGAGCAGCAGTGCGGTGTCGAACAACTGGGTGAGGGTGGCGACGCGGATGACCCCCGCCTGCTCGAACAGCGCCGCCACGCTCGGCTCGTCGACCGGCACCGAGGCGGCCGCCAGGGCCGGCACGGGTGCGGAGTGCCGCCCGCTCTTCACCGCGACGATTGGCTTTGTCCGGGCGAGCCGGCGCGCCACCCGGGCGAACTTGCGCGGGTTGCCGAAGGTCTCCAGGTAGAGCAGCACGACGTCGGTGGCCGGGTCGGACTGCCAGTACTGGAGCAGGTCGTTGCCCGAGACGTCGGCGCGGTTGCCCGCCGACACGAACGTCGACAGGCCCAGACCGCGCTGGGCCGCGGCGGCGAGGATCGCGATGCCCAGCGCGCCCGACTGGCTGAAGAACCCCACCCGCCCGCGCCCCGGCAGCCGCGGCGCGAGCGTGGCGTTGAGCCGCACCGCCGGATCGGTGTTCGCCACACCGAGCGCGTTGGGGCCGACGACGCGCATGCCGTGCGCGCGGGCCTCGGCGACCAGCCGCGCCTGCGCCCCCGACCCGTCGCCGCCGGCGTCGGCGAACCCTGCGCTGATGACCACCAGCGCCCGCACGCCCTTGGCCCGGCACGAGTCCATGACCTCGTCGATGCCCGCCGCGGGCACCGCGACCACCGCCAGATCCACCTCGTCGGGTATGTCGGTCACCGAGGCGTAGGCGCGCACACCGCGCACGGACCGGGAATCGGGGTTGACCGGGTACACCGGGCCGGTCGGGTTGGCCCGCAGGAGGTTGGTGAAGACCGCGTGCCCGATCTTCGACGGGTCGTTGGACGCGCCGATCACCGCGACCGAACGCGGGTGCAGGAGGTTGTGCACGCTGCGCGCCTCGGATCGCTGCTCGCGGGCGTCGCGCACCGCCAGCGAGGCCTCGGTGGGGTCGACGGCGAACTCCAGGTGCAGCACCCCGTCGGCGAACGCCCGGCTCACCTGGTAGCCCGCCTGCCGGAACACCCGCACCATCTGGTGGTTCTCGACGAGCACCTCGGCCTCGAACCGGCGCACCCCGATCTCCCGCGCCGCCGCGGCGAGGTGCTCCAGCAGGATCGACCCGAGGCCGCGGCCCTGGTGGTCGTCGCGCACGACGAAGGCGACCTCCGCGGAGTCGGGCGCAGCGGAATCGGGCACGGCGGAATCGGGCACGGCGGAATCGGGCACGGCGGAGTCGGGCACGGCGGAGTCGGGCGCGGCGGAGTCGGGCGCGGCCGCCTCGGGCGCGGACCCGGTAGCGGCGTCCAGCCCCTCGTACCGGCCGACGGCCACGATGTCGGCGTCGACCAGGCAGACGAAGGCGACCCGGCGGCGGTGGTCGACGACGGTGAACCGTTCGAGGTCGCGCGGGGGGACACGCGGGTAGGGGCCGAAGAACCGCAGGTAGCGGGTGCGTTCGGAGAGCCGGGCGTGGAAGTCGAGCAACCGGTCGGCGTCGCCGGGCAGGATCGGGCGCAGCTGCACGATCCCCCCGTCGGAGGCGATGACGTCGGCCTCCCGGTGGCGCGGGTAGGGGGGCGGCGGGTCGGCGGGCGGCGGGTCGGCGGGCTCAGTCACGCGGGTCGTCCGGGTCGAGCCCGTGCAGCGGGAACACCGCCCGGCGCACCTCCATCACCTGCGTGTCCACCCGGTCGGCCCCCGCCGTCCACGGCTCGTAGCCGACCGCGCAGCCGTCGGTCATCGCGGTGGGCAGGGGCCGGCCGGTGAGCGTGGCAGCGTGCGCCACCCAGCCGGCGGGCAGCGGCCGGGCGGGCTCGACATCACGGTCCAGCACCGTGGCCAGCAGGTGCGTCCAGGACCGCGGCACGACCCGGAACAACGCGTAGCCCCCGCCGCCGAGCACCAGCCACTTCCCGCCGCAGGTCTCGTCGACCAGCGCCCGCAGGGTGCGGTAGATCTCGCGCTGGCCGTCGACCGACAGCTCCAGGTTCGCCAGCGGGTCCTCGGAGTGGGTGTCGGCGCCGCACTGGGTGACCAGGATCTGCGGGCGGAACGCGCGCAGCAACGACGGCACCACCGCGTGGAACGCGCGCAGCCAGCCCGCGTCCGTGGTGCCCGGCAGCAGCGGGACGTTGACGGCATAGCCCGCGCCGTCCCCCGTGCCGTACTCGCCGGGCCAGCCCGTCCCTGGCCAGAGCGTGAGGGGGTGCTGGTGCATCGAGATCGTCAACACCCGGGGGTCGTCGTAGAAGGCGGCCTGCACGCCGTCGCCGTGGTGGACGTCGACGTCGAGGTAGACGATCCGGTCGAACCCGTTGTCGAGCAGCCAGGAGATCGCCACCGAGCAGTCGTTGTAGACGCAGAACCCCGCCGCCCGGTCGGCCATGGCGTGGTGCAGGCCACCGGCGATGTTGACCGCGCGATCGACACGGCCCTCGGCGATGTGCTGCGCGGCGAGCAGAGATCCACCGCAGACCAGCGCGCTCGCCTCGTGCATCCGTGGAAAGATCGGGTTGTCCTCGGTGCCCAGGCCGTGCCCGACGCCGAACGCCATCTCCGGCGCGGACTTCACCGCGGCCAGGTAGGACGGGTCGTGCACCCGCTCGATCTCCGCGTCGGGGGCGGGCCGGGGCTCGACCAGCTCCACGCCGTCGAGCACGCCCAGCTCGCGCGCCAGCCGCATCGTGAGGTCCAGGCGCACCGGGTCGAGCGGATGGGAGTCGCTCAGCTCGTAGCCGAGGAACTCCGGTGTCCACACGACGGAAGCGGGAGGGCCCATGAGCGTCGACCGTAGGCGATCCGCGCCGTGCCCGCGGGCGACGCTGCCCGATACCATGGTGCGAGACGAAGGGGCGAGCGCGTGAACGAGCTCATCGACACCACCGAGATGTACCTCCGCACCATCTACGAGCTGGAGGAGGAGGGCATCGTCCCGCTGCGCGCGCGCATCGCCGAACGGCTCAACCAGAGCGGCCCCACCGTGAGCCAGACGGTGGCCCGCATGGAGCGTGACGGCCTGGTGGTGGTGGCCGGCGACCGTCACCTGGAGCTCACCGACGCCGGGCGCACCCGCGCGGTGTCCGTGATGCGCAAGCACCGCCTGGCCGAGCGGCTGCTGATCGACGTGATCGGTCTCGAATGGGAGCAGGTGCACATCGAGGCCTGCCGCTGGGAGCACGTCATGAGCGAGGCGGTGGAGCGCAAGCTCGTGGCGTTGCTCGACAACCCCACGATCTCCCCGTACGGCAACCCGATCCCGGGGCTCGACGAGCTGCGCCGTCTCCCGGAGACCGCGCCGGCGCTGGCCTCGGTGCCGCCGACCCTGGAGCCGGGCCTGCAGCGGCTCGACGAGTTCGCCCGCCGGGGTGGCGGCGTGGTGGAGGTGCGGCGCATCGCCGAGCACGTGCAGGCCGACGCCGACCTGATGACCGGTCTGAAGAGCGTGGGCATCGTGCCCGGCCACGACGTGGACGTGCGCCCGATCACCCGGTACGGCGACGCCGTGCCCGTCGGCACCGACGGGTCGAGCGTCGCGCCGCTGGTGGCGCACGCCGTGCTCGTGCGCCCGCGCGCGTGAAGCTGCTCGTCACAGGTGGGGCCGGCTACGTCGGCAGCGTCTGCGCAGCACACCTGGTGACCGCGGGCCACGACGTCACGGTGCTCGACGACCTGTCCACCGGCCACCGCGACGCCGTGCCCGACGGGGCCCGGTTCGTGGCCGGCGATCTCGCCGAGGCCGCGGACGACGTGCTCGCCGAGGGGTTCGACGGGGTGCTGCACTTCGCGGCACGCTCGCTGGTGGGCGAGTCGGTGGAGCATCCGGAGCGGTACTGGCACGGCAACGTCGTCACGTCGCTGCGCCTGCTCGAGGCTGTCCGCCGCCACGGCACGCCCCGGCTGGTGTTCTCCTCCACCGCCGCGACCTACGGCGAGCCCGAGCAGATCCCGATCCGCGAGGACGCGCCCACCCGGCCGACCAACCCCTACGGCGCCAGCAAGCTCGCGATCGACCACGCCATCGGCTCCTACGCCACAGCGCACGGCCTGGCCGCGGTGAGCCTGCGGTACTTCAACGTGGCAGGCGCCCACGGCCGGTTCGGCGAGCGGCACGCGACCGAGACCCACCTGATCCCGATCGTCCTGCAGGTGGCCGCCGGGCAGCGCGACGCCGTGGCCGTCTTCGGCGACGACTGGCCCACCCCCGACGGCACGTGCGTGCGGGACTACATCCACGTGGACGACCTCGCCGATGCGCACCTGCTGGCGCTGCGGCACGCCCGGCCGGGCAACCACGCGATCTACAACCTGGGCAGCGGTGCGGGGTTCTCGGTGCGCGAGGTGATCGACGCCTGCCGCGCGGTGACGGGTCACCCGATCCCGGCCGTCGACGCCCCGCGCCGCGCGGGCGACCCGGCGGTGCTCGTGGCCTCCAGCGAGGCCGCGCATGCGGAGCTGGGCTGGCGCCCGACGCGCACCGACCTCGCCACGATCGTCGGCGACGCGTGGCGCTTCGCCTGCGGTCGCCTGGCCGTGCGGTAGCGGCCCGGCCGCACTCAGCCCAGCCACGCACGCACCTCGTCCGGCCGGGCCCCGGCCGCGGCCGTCGCACGTAGCAATCCCGTGAGCCGGTGGCCGGGCCAGGCCCGCTCCGCGCGGTCCAGCGCGACGTTGGCCAGCCCGCCGCTGCCGCGCAGCAGGGCCGCCAGCGCGAGCAACGCCGCGGGGACCGCGGCCTCGGGATCGGGCGTCTCCCGCGCGAGCGCCGCCCACAATTGCTCGGCCGCCGCGGCGTGCGATCCGGCGCAGTGCCGCAGCGCCTCGTCGCGCACCTCGGGCAGCGCGAGCGCCTGCGCCAGCGCGACGACCGCAGCGTCGTCGAGCGCCAGCCGCCCGTCCGCCGCGTCGGTCACCACCCGCTCCAGCAGCGCCGACCCGGCGGCGGCGCCGAGCACCGGCTCAGCGGCCCCGTCCGCACCCAGCCCCCGCACCAGCAGCTCCTCGCGGCGGCGCAACACCGCGGCGTCCACCGGGGCGACGAGCCGCTCCAGCTCGGCCCGACCGCCGTAGAGGACCTGGCCCTCGGTGACCGCCAGTGCGGCCAGCGCCGTGCCTCCCGGGTCGGGCACGAGCCCGCCGCACCCGCACCCGTCGTAGCAGGCCCACCGAGCCCCGCCCGCGCATCGCGCCGCCCAGACGGCCGTGCGGACCGGCACTCCGCGCGCGCGCAGCGCCTCGACCGCCGCCGTCCCGACATCGCGCCGGGGCGGATCCGTGGCTGCGCGGCCCCGCCGGGCGGGCCGGCCGCGCCGGGACCCGTCCGCCCCGCCCACGACGACGACCGCCGCGGCCTCGGGGTCGCCGAGCAGGAGGTTGTCGGCGGCCATCGCGCACACGTCGTCGACGTGGCGCGGGGGCGGCAGGTCGACCCGCAGTGTGAGACCGAGCCGCAGTGTCGACCTGAGCGGCCGGCCCTGGTCACCGTCCGAACCCGGGCCGGCGCCCGCGCCGAGGGCGGCGAGCACCAGCGAGTCGTGCGGGCGGAAGCCGAGGATCACGGGCAGTGCGGCGACCAGGGCCGCCGGGTCGGCGAGTCGGACGGCCGGTGGCTCTGCGGGCGAGGTGGGAGCGCTCATGCGGTCGAGCGTGCGCGACGCGCCGCCCGTGCGGCAGGGGATCTTTCGTGCCTGTGGACAACCAGCCCCGAGGTGGACAACTCGCGGCCCGGGACGTGGAGAAGGGCCGGCCCCCCCCCCCGGCCGGGGGCGGCGCGGCGGGGGGCCCCCGGCGGGGGGCGGGCCCCCGGGGGGCTGGCCGCACCACCAACCAATTACATCGTGGCTACAGGCGGCCCCGGCCCCGTCCGTGGCCGC
>JBQTJE010000095.1:0-12724 GCA_052387455.1 Pseudonocardia sp. | reverse complement strand
GCGTCGACTGCCGGGCCCGCCGGGTCGGCCGCGGCGGCGTGCAGCACGGCCGTGGCGACCGGGTCGGCGCCGAGGGTGAGCCCGCCGACGGCGTCGTACACCCAGTCGGCGGTGAGCACCCGCAGCAGGCGCCCGATCAGCGGCGCCGCCCGGTGGTGCAGCGTGACCCGCCGCAGGTCGACGTAGTAGTCGGCCTGCGCGCCCGAGGACAGCGTCACCCGTTCGTGGACGACGGCGAGGTCGCGGACGAGGCCGATCAGCTCCTCGCGCTCGGCGTCGGGGCTCACCGGTCGCGCTCCGGGACCCGGCGGCGCGGGGCGAGCGCGGTGTTGAGCCTGCGCAGCAACGGCCGCGGGAGCACGTCGAGCAGGCCCACCACCAGCTTGTATCGGAGGTCGGGCACAGAGATCGCGGCGCCGCGGTCGAGGTCGGTGAGGCAGTCGTGCACCACCCGGTCGGCGTCGAGCCACATCGGGCCGGTGCGCTCGCCGACGTCGATCCCGGCGCGGTCGTGGAACTCGGTGCGCACGAACCCGGGGCACAACGCCATCGCCCGCACCCCGGTGCCGGCCAGCTCGGCGGCGACGCCCTCGGTGAACGAGGTGACCCAGGCCTTGTCGGCGCTGTAGGGGGAGTTGCCGGCCATGAACCCGGCGACGCTGGAGACGTTGACGACCGCCCCGCGCCCGCGCGCCACCATCCCCGGCACGGCGGCGCGGGTGAGCCGCAGCACGGCGGTGACGTTGACCGCGAGCTGGCGCTCCAGCTCGGCGGGGTCGATCCGGGCGAAGCGCCCGTGGATGGCGAAGCCCGCGTTGTTGACCAGCAGGTCCACCGGGGCGGCGTCGGCGTCGGCGAGTCGGGCGGCGACGCGCTCGCGGCCGGCCGGGGTGGCGAGATCGGCGGCGAGGATCTCGGCGGTGACGCCGCCCGCGCGGGCGGCCGCGGCGATGTCGGCGAGGCGCTGCTCGTCGCGGGCCACGAGGACGACGTCGTGCCCGTCGCGCACCAGGCGGGCGACGAACGCGGCGCCGAGGCCCGCGGTGGCGCCCGTGACCAGGGCGGTAGTCATCGGCGGCTCATGCGGGGTCCCGGGGCGCCGCGGCCGGTCAGCCCGCGGTGCGGCCGAGCGCGGGCCGCAACCGGGGCCCCTGCTCCAGCGCGGTGGCGACCTCGGCGAGGTCGGCCAGGAGGTCCTGCACGCGGTCGGGCGTGGCGGACAGCGACACCGACGCGAGCACCCAGGAGTCCTCGGCCCACAGCAGCTCGACGTCCTCACCGACGGCGTCGCTCGCCGTGGCCAGGCGCGGGGTGAGCAGCGGGCGCACGGCCTCGGCGTCGGTCACGAACGCGTAGCGCTCCCCGACCGGTTCCAGCAGGTCGAGCCCCGCGTCGTCGGGCAGCGGCGCGGACGGCAGCCGCAGCTCGACCGCGGCGGGCAGTTGCCCCTGCACCTGCACCGCGGCGAGCGTCGACTCGAGCTTTCCGGACTGCTCGTGGTCGAACACGTAGGCCTGTCGCGGCCCGCTCGGGGTGGGCACCTCGCCGCTGATCAGGTTGCGCGCGATGCCGGGGCCACCCTGGTGGAACGTGCCGTAGCGCCAGCGGCTGGGCAGCACGGGATCGGTGTCGAGGAACTCCCAGTCACGCAGGTCGGCCCAGCGGCGGCGGTCGCGGCTACCGCGGCCCGACCGCGCACCGTCGAAGAACAGCAGGGCCACCCCGACCACCAGCGCGATCACGGCGATGACGAACCACGTCGACGGATTTCCCACGCCGGCGAGGGTAACCCCGATCTCCCCCGGCACCCGGGAGCCACACGCGGGCCGGCCGGGCGAAACCCCCGTTACAGGGGTTCCCATCCGGGGACGGGCCCCCACGACGGCGTGAACTCCGGCTCGGAAGGCGCCTGCTTCGGGTCGCGGCCGGGGTGGCGCAGCAGCAACCCGACGGCGAGGAGCGGGCTCCAGAAGAACAGCACCCCGAGCAGCGCAACCGGACCGTCCTGCCCGGTGACCACCCGCCACAGCCCGATCCCGCCGAGCGCGGCCAGCAGCAGCACCGGCGCCACGACCTTGAACAGGGTGTCCAGGCCCAGCGGGCCGGACGAGATCGACGCCGCCTCGTCGTCGCGGGCGTCCCCGGCGTCGCGGCGCCGCGCGCGGCGGGCCCGCTCGACGAGCTCGGCGACCTCGCGCCCGGAGTCGGCCGGGAGCAACCACTGGTGCCCGCCACGGCCGCGCACGAGCACGACCTCGCCCATCGTGTACGGCAGGTCGGTCCCGGCGGCGACGGTGCAGCGCGCCAGCGGCGTGCCGACCCGGCCCGGGACCGCACTCGAGACGTCCGCCCAGCGCAGCGCGACGACGGGCACCCTCGCCTCGATCTTGCGGCGCCGCGGCGGAGCCAGGATCAGCGAGTCGCGCCCGAACCACAGGTCCCAGCCCAGGCCGCGCAGCGGGAGCACGAAGGTCACGGTGCTCGCCGCGAGCTCGACCGTGGGCGCTCCCAGCAGCCGTGCTTGCGCCGTCCCCGCCAGCGCTGCGGCGAGCAGCGGCAGCGCGAACATCGCCATGACCTGGAGCGTCAGGGCGGACACCGCGGGCAGCCACGGTCCGAGCAGCGCGCTCAGCCCCGTCGCGGCCATGGCGACGCCGACCGCTGCGGTGAGCCCGGCCCAGCGCACCGTGACCCGCCACAGATACGGCCGGTCGCGGCGCCTCGTGAGCAGCGCCCCCGCCACGGCGGCACCGAGGACGGTCGCGAGCACCGGCCACGGCGACACCGACGTGGCGTGGGCCGCCGCCAGCAACACCACCGCAAGCGGGACCAGCACCGCCCCGGCCAGCAGCGCTGACGCCTGCGCCCGCCGGGACCGCAGCGACCCGCCGGTCACCGGCCCTGCTCCGCGGGCGGGCGCCGGTCGGTCGACTCGTGCTGCTTGCCGAGCTCCACGAAGGGCGTCGCGGCGTCGTCGGCGTATCCGAGGATCTCCTCGTTCGACACTCCGACGTGCTTGTTCCCGGCGATCGACGGAGGCATGCGGTGCAATTCGTCGAGCCATCGAGTCGCCGAGCTCTCCGGCCGGGGCAGGTGCCCGGCGACGCCGTCGATGCGGCCGGCGAACGACAGTCCGCGATCGAACAATTGCTCGGACCGCCGGGCCAGGCCCTGCGCGAGGTCCTCGAACCCGTCCAGGCGGCTGGCCAGCTTCGCCGCCCGCGCACCGAGCGCACCGATCAGCTCGGAGATCCGCAGCGCGATCCCGGCCGCGGTGGTCACCGCGCTGCGCACCGCCCACGCGGCGAACGCCGCCACCGAACCCCCGAGGGTGAACACCGCCGCGACGCCCGCAGCCACCGCCGCCCCGATCAGGTCACCCACGAAGCCGGCGACCGTGTCCCGGATCAGCGCCCGCACCGTCGCCACCAGCACGCCGGAGTCGAGGATGTCGACCGCCGCCTGCTCCGCGGTGTCCGCGCCGGCGTCGAAGCCCCCGGCGAACGCCAGGGACGCGGCGCGGTAGGCGTCGTGCGCGGCACCGTCCCAGCCGGCGAGGCCGTCGACGGCCGTGACGTGCTCGACCGCGACCTGGCGCAGCTCGGCGGCGATCCGCTGCCAGGTCCGCGCCTGGTCCTCGATCTGGATCGGGTCCCCCGCGAGGGCGTCGAGGGGCTCGTGCAGGAACGGGATCTCCTCGATGAGCCAGCCGATCCCGGCCGCGGCCAGCTCGCCCAGCGGGTTCATCGCCACGCCGAGGGTGTCCAGGCCCGCGGCGGTCCAGTTCACCGCGATCTCGGCCGCCCCCCGGTCCTGGGCGTGCGCGTCGACGACGTCGGCCCAGCTGGACACGACCCCGGCGCCCTCAGACCACTTCGTCGCGGTGGTGTGGTCACGCGCCACGACCAGCGGGTTCGCCGCGGTCATCGGACACCCCGCAGCAGCGCGAGCACCTCGGCCTCGACGCGGCGGTACTCCGAGGTCGTGAGCTGCACCCCGGTGCCGATGATGGCAGCGGCTCCGGCCAGGCGCTCGACCGCCACGGCCGACCGGGCAGCCGAGTCCGTCGCCGCCTTCGCGAAGGCCCAGCCGATCAACCCGTACGCGTCGGGGCTCAGCGGCCCGCCCGCGTCGGCGGCCGTCCGCACCCGGTCCGCGAGCCCGTCGAGCGCCCGGGCGTGGGCGTCGAGCTCGCCGGGTTCGACGGCGAAGCCGCCGCTCATCGCCGCGTCTCCTCGGGCATCGGGGGGAGCTGGGTGCGGACGAACGTCATCGCCGCCGACTTCTCGCCGAGCAGTGGCTCGAGCGCGTCCGCGGCGGCGCGCCCCGCCTGCGCCCGCGCCGTGGCCACGCAGCTGGTGATCGCCTGCGCGAGCTGGATGCGGGACAGCCGCTGCGCGAGCTCGTGGATCACCAGCCCGCGCAGCTCGCCGCCCGGGGTGACGGTGACGGTGACCGCCCCGTCCCGGCTCGTGACAGTCGATTCGAGGGCGGCCAACCGGCCCTGCACCTGCTCGGCCCGCCGTCCGATCGTGGAGATCCGTTGCTGGTAGGAGTCCAGCCATTCCTGTGCGTCCATGATCGGGACGCTACGGCCCGACGGCCCGCCCCGGGCCGGAACGGCAGAACTCGCAGACCCTCAGCATTCCGGTGCCGAAACGCTGCCGGGAGGCCGCCGAAAACAGCATCCAGGTCACGAAGTGCGGTTCCCGGCGGGGAGGAGGCGGGCGACGGTGAGGGCGCCGGTGCCGCCTTCGGCGGATGGGTTGAGGGCGATCTGGACCTGGTCGCCTTCGCGGATCTCGCCTGCCAGGAGCTCTTTGGCTAGTTGGTCCCCTATTGCGGATTGCACGAGGCGGCGCAGGGGGCGGGCGCCGTAGACGGGGTCGAAGCCGTTCATCGCCAGCCACTCGCGGGCCGCGTCGGACACCTCCAGGGTGAGCCTGCGCTTCGCCAGCCGGCGGCGCAGCACGTCGAGCTGGATGTCGACGATGTGCGTGAGCTCCTCGGTCGAGAGCGCGTGGAAGACCACGACGTCGTCGAGCCGGTTGAGGAACTCGGGCTTGAAGTGCCGCGCCACGATCGCCAGCACCGCGTCGCGCCGGCCCTCGTCGTCCAGGGCCTGGTCGGCGATGACCTGCGAGCCCAGGTTGGACGTGAGCACAAGGATCGTGTTGCGGAAGTCCACCGTGCGGCCCTGGCCGTCGGTGAGCCGGCCGTCGTCGAGCACCTGCAGCAGCGTGTCGAACACGTCCGAGTGCGCCTTCTCCACCTCGTCGAACAGCACGACGCTGTACGGGCGGCGGCGCACCGCCTCGGTGAGCTGCCCGCCCTGGTCGTAGCCGACGTAGCCGGGCGGCGCCCCCACCAGCCGGGCGACGCTGTGCTTCTCGGAGTACTCGCTCATGTCGATGCGCACCATCGCGCGCTCGTCGTCGAACAGGAACTCCGCGAGCGCCTTGGCGAGCTCGGTCTTGCCCACCCCGGTCGGGCCGAGGAACAGGAACGAGCCGGTGGGGCGGTTCTCGTCGGCGATGCCGGCCCGGGCTCGCCGGACGGCGTCGGAGACGGCCCGCACGGCCTCCGCCTGGCCGACGACCCGGCGGCCCAGCTCGTCCTCCATCCGCAGCAGCTTGGCGGTCTCACCCTCCAGCATCCGGCCGGCGGGAATGCCGGTCCAGGCCGAGACGACGTCGGCCACGTCGTCCGGGCCGACCTCCTCCTTGAGCATCGGGTCGCTCTCCGACACCGTGGTCGCCTCGGCCAGCTTCTTCTCCACGGCCGGGATGCGCCCGTACAGCAGCTCGGACGCGCGGCCGAGGTCGCCGTCGCGGTCGGCCCGCTCGTACTCCCCGCGCAGCGACTCCAGCTGCTCCTTGAGCTCGCGGATGCCCTCGATGGCGCCCTTCTCGTTCTGCCACCGGGCCGTGAGCGCGGCCAGGGTCTCCTTCTGCTCGGCCAGCTCGGCGCGCAGCGCGGCCAACCGCTCGACCGAGGGCGCGTCCGACTCCTTCGCCAGCGCCATCTCCTCGATCTCCAGCCGGCGCACGGCCCGCTCGACGGTGTCGATCTCGACGGGCCGCGAGTCGATCTCCATGCGCAGCCTGGACGCGGCCTCGTCGACGAGGTCGATGGCCTTGTCGGGCAGGAACCGCGCGGTGATGTAGCGGTCGGACAGCGCGGCGGCGGCGACGAGTGCGGCGTCGGTGATCCGCACGCCGTGGTGCACCTCGTAGCGTTCCTTGAGCCCGCGCAGGATCCCGACGGTGTCCTCGACGGACGGCTCGCCGACCAGCACCTGCTGGAACCGCCGCTCCAGCGCCGGGTCCTTCTCGATGCGCTGGCGGTACTCGTCGAGCGTGGTGGCCCCGACCAGGCGCAGCTCACCGCGCGCGAGCATCGGCTTGATCATGTTGCCGGCGTCGAGTGAACCATCAGTGCCCGAGGCGCCTGCTCCCACGATGGTGTGCAGCTCGTCGATGAACGTGATGATCTGGCCGGCGGACTCGGTGATCTCCTTGAGCACGGCCTTGAGCCGCTCCTCGAACTCGCCGCGGTACTTGGCGCCGGCGACCATCGAGCCGAGGTCCAGCGAGATCACCCGCTTGCCGCGTAGCGACTCGGGCACGTCCCCGGCCACGACGCGCTGGGCCAGGCCCTCGACGATCGCGGTCTTGCCCACCCCCGGCTCGCCGATCAGCACCGGGTTGTTCTTGGTGCGCCGCGACAGCACCTGCACGACCCGGCGGATCTCGGTGTCGCGCCCGATCACCGGGTCCAGCTCGCCCTTGCGCGCCCGCTCGGTGAGGTCGACGCCGTACTTGTCCAGTGCCTGGTAGGTGCCCTCCGGGTCGGGGCTGGTCACCCGGGCCGAGCCGCGGACCTTCGCGAACGCCTCGCGCAGCGCCTCGGGGGTGGCGCCGTGCCGGCGGAGCAGCGGCGTGACCGGGCCGCCCTTGTCGGCCAGCCCGACGAGGAGATGCTCAGTGGCGACGTACTCGTCGCCCATCTCGGTGGCGAGCTGCTGGGCGGCGGTGATCGCGGCCAGCGCGTCGCGGCTCAGCTGCGGGGCGGCGACGGTGGAGCCGGCCGCGGACGGCAGCCGGTTGCCGAGCGCGGTGAGCTCGGCGCGCACCGCGGCGACGTCCGCACCGGCGGCGGCGAGCAGCGGCGCGGCGATCCCGTCGCCCTGGGCGAGCAGCGCGCCGAGCAGGTGCGTGGGCCCGACGTCGGGGTTGCCGGCCAGCGCCGCGGCCTGCACGGCGGCCGAGATGGCCTGCTGGGTTCTGGTGGTCGGGTGGAAGGAGTCCATCCGGGCGTTCCTCCGTGATCTCGTGCGATAGGTCTCGTCCTGCACAACGCCGGCAAAGTTGAGCGTGTTCCACTCAAGGTCGGGGAACTTCCTCGTGCGACGATCGGTCGAGCCCCCGACCTGCGGATGAGCCCGTCGACCGTCGGCGCGCCACGACGACCACGCAGCGCGATCACCAGGTCTGGTGAGTACCCTCCCGCGGCGCGCCGGGTAGCCTCGCCCCTTGACCACCCCACGGAACTGCGCGTGATCGCCGTCCCTGATCGGATGAACAGCTGATGGTTGCCGAACCCCTGCTCGCCACCGAACGCCCCCGCGCCGAGGTCCCCCGGAGCGAGGCGTCCGGGATGGTCGAGATCATCCGGTCCAGCTTCGCGCTGGTCGAACCGCAGGCCGAGGATCTGGCCCGCCATTTCTACGCGCTCCTGTTCAGCCGGGCCCCCGAGACGCGCGAGCTCTTCCCGGTGAACATGGAGGTGCAGCGCAGCCGCCTGCTGCGCGCGCTCGTGCACGTCGTGCAGATGGTCGACCAGCCCGACGAGCTCGTCCCGTTCCTGGAGCAGCTCGGCCGCGACCACCGCAAGTTCGGCGTCGTCGCCCAGCACTACGACGCCGTCGGTGCCGCCCTGCTCGGGGCCGTCGGGACCTTCGCGGGCGACGCGTGGACACCGCCGGTGCAGAAGGCCTGGACCGACGCGTACGGCGTCGTCGCCGGCGCCATGCGCGCCGCCGCCGACGCCGAGCGCGGGCCCGCGTCCTGGCTCGGTCGCGTGGTCGAGCACCGCCGCCTGGGCTGGGACCTCGCCGTCGTCACCGTGCAGGCCAGCGCGCCCGTGCCGTACCGGGCCGGGCAGTACGTCAGCGTCGAGACCCCGCACCGCCCCCGGCTCTGGCGCTACCTCTCCCCGGCCAACGCGCCGCGCCAGGACGGGATCATGGAGTTCCACGTCCGGGCCGTGGCCGGCGGCTGGGTGAGCCGCGCACTCGTGGCCCACACCCGCATCGGCGACACCTGGCGTATCGGGCCGCCGATGGGCCGGATGAGCGTCGATCCCCGGTCGAGCCGCGGACTGCTCATGGTGGCGGGCGGCACCGGCATGGCGCCGATGAAGGCCCTGCTCGACGACCTAGCCCAGCGGCCGCAGCGGCCGCGCACGCAGGTCTTCGTCGGTGGCCGCACATGGGAGGACCTCTACGACTTCGCGGCGGTCCGCAAGCTCTCCTACTCCAACCCGTGGCTCGACGTGGTCCCCGTGGTGGAGGACGCCGCCGACGAGTCCGGCGCCGAGCGCGGCACCCTCGCCGAGGTCGTCACCCGCTACGGCGCGTGGACCGACCACGACGTCCTGGTCTGCGGCTCGCCCGCGATGATCCGGAGCACCGTGTCGCGCATGCTCGTGGCCGGCACCCCGCTCGACCGGATCACCTACGACCCGTTCACGCTGGACTGACGCGCACTTCTCCCGGGCATGGACGTCGAGGCGGCGTGGGTCTCCCACGTGGTGGCCGAGCTGGTGGCGCACGTGGCCGACAGCCTTACCCCGCGGCTGCCCGGCGACCTGCGAGTGCTCGGGATCGGGCCGGACCTGGCGCTGACCGGCTCACCCGGCGACCGCCGGCTCGCCACCTGGGCCGTGCCGGAGCCCGCCGAGCCGGCCGACGCCGGCCTGCCGGCGCTGGCGGCGGCCATGCTCACCCACGCGCGCGACGTCGTCGAGGCGCCTTGGGCCGTCCCTGGCCCGCGACCGCTGACGGCGGCACCCTGCACCCACGGGCCGACGAGGCAGGCGGACGGGTCCGGCTGCGCTACGTGGCCGACGAGGAGGAGGCCGTGGAGCTGCCCGACTTCGGGTTGCCGTACCTGACCCCGGGCCAGGCACCCCAGGTCGCCGACCGGAGCGGCGGGGCAGCACCGCAGGTACAGGTGGGTTCAGCCGATCGAGCGATCACCTCTGATTCAGCCTCGGCGCGGTCACGGTTCGTCGAACCTGAGCCCATGCCGATCTTCAGTTCCGACCGTCGCCGACACCTGGCCCGCGTCTCGGTGGGAGTGAGCCTTGTGATTGGCTCACTCTTGTCCGTGGCGAGCGTTGCCGACGCACAGATCCCGCCGCCGTGCCACAACTATGTTCACCGCGAGGAGGCCGGAAGCGTGGAAGTCGACATGCGGTTCGATCCGAAGACGGGCGCATTCAGTACGCTCGCAGTCTTCTGGTTCATCAACGACCCGGGGGCACAGCCTGGCATCTACAACTGGTCGCACCTGGTGAACGGTCGATCGCTGACGCCGAGGATCGATCTTAAGGATGACAACTTCCACACCACGTTCCGCGCTGCGGACGGCTGGAAGTACGGCGACACCTACAAGCTGCAAGCGACCCACTATTCGAACGTCACTCAGACGACCTACATAGCAGCAGTGAACGAGTGCACCTTGGTCCCGCGATGAACGAGCTCGACCCGCAGGTCGTGATGCCGGCGCTGACCGCGCACCTGGTGGACGCGCTCAACCCGCTGCTCCCTGCCAAGGTGTCTTTGATCGACGCCGGTGCGCAGGTCGTGCTGGTCGCCGGCACGAGCCCTCCGCGGACGGTCTCGACACACACACTGACGATTCCCGAGGCGATGCCCGCCGACGACCTCCGCCGCCGCGCCGACTATCTGCTGGGCGATCTCCAGGACCTGGTCGTGTCCCATCTTCACGCGCCCTGGCCGATCACCGCGGGAGGCCGGACGACGTACACCGCAGCGGACGTCGACGGCGACCGCATCCAGCTCGCGTTCGTCTCTGCCGACGGTGTCGAGCGGATCGATCTCCCCGACTTCGTCGTGCCCAGCCCGGGGCGGACGGTGGTCGCCGGGTAGCTACTGGTCGCGCGGCTTCGGGCGCCACACGACGATGGACCGCCGACGAGTCCGGCGCCGAGCGGGGCACCCTCGCCGAGGTCGTCACCCGCTACGGCACGTGGACCGACCACGACGTCCTGGTCTGCGGCTCGCCCGCGATGATCCGGAGCACCGTGTCGCGCATGCTCGTGGCCGGCACCCCGCTCGACCGGATCACCTACGACCCGTTCACGCTGGACTGAACGGCGCCCCCGGCGCCACCACCGTCAGGCCCGCGGCACGCGCCGACACAGCGAGCCGGCGGTCGTAGGTGACGAGCTCGACGTCCGCGGTGCCGAAGGCGAGCGCCGAGACGAGGTGGATCGCGTCGAGGGTGCGGACGTGCGGCGCCGGCAGATGCGCGGCACGCGGCAGAACCTCACGTTCCACCACCAGGTGTTCCACGGCGGCAAGAATCTCGCCGGCCTCCACGAGCTCGCGGGCGGGCGCAGGCGCGTCGCGGACCCTGCCGTGATCGTCGTGGTTGACCCGGCGGACGGTGCGGTTCACCTCGGCCACGGCGATCTCGGACGTGACGAGCCGCTCGGTGGGGCGCTCGTCGAGCCACGCCTGCAACGCGTCGGTCCCGTCCTCCACACGGACGAGCTTCACGAGCGCGCACGAGTCGAGATAGATCAACCGCCTTCCTCGCTGCGCATCCGTTCCAGCGTCTCGCCCATCGACGGGACCCCCGCGCGGGGCGGCAGCGGACGGCGGCCTGCCAGTCCGCCGGAGCGCGCGGCGGGTCGCAGCCGACCGTCAGCGGTGAGCTGCTCGGCACGTCGGTCGGCTTCGTCGACGGGGAGCAGCCAGCCGACGAGCCGCCCGCCACTCGTGACCTGCCCGACCGCGCCGGCGGCGGCCAGCTCGGCCATGACCTTTCCGGCGTTGCGGAGCTCGCGGATGGAGATATCACGCTCGACGCGTCGCTGCCCGGGAACCGACACAACCTCGTCCATGTCGGTCATCTCATCCATGTCGGTCAGTGTAGCCTTGCGTCGGTTCCGACCCCGTCCGCTATACCTACACCCGTGGACCACGAGGACGCCTGGCTGCGGCACGTCGTCGCCGAGCTGGTCGCCCACGTCGCCGACTGCCTCACGCCGCTGCTGGCCCCCGGGTTGCAGCTCGTCGCCGTCGGGCCACAGCTCGTCCTCACCCGCACCGGCGTCGTCCGGGCGGTCGCAACGCACACCGTCGCGCAACCGCGCGCCGATCCGGCGGACCTCACCGCCCTCGCTCATGCCGTACTCGCCGACGCGCAGGATCTGGTGACCACGCACCTGCACGAACCGTGGCCGCTGACCCCGTCCGGCCGGCCGGTGCACCCCGACACCCGCGACGGCGCGACCGGCGTGCACCTCGCATACGCCGCGGCCGCCGACGACGAGCGCATCGAGCTCCCCGCCTTCACCCTGCCCTACCGGCCGCCCCGCACCCGCCCCGCCGGCTGAACCGAAACGCCGCACGGGCATCGTGGTGCCGGCACGAGCGTCGCGGCACCCGTGCGGCCACGGCAACGCCAGCGCGGCCGACCCGCATGCCGAGTCGGCCAGCGCCGCCCACGCGCGCATCCCGGGACCCCTGCACACGCCCTGGCCCGCGACGGCCACCGGGCGGTCGACCCATGTCACGACCTCCCTGGAGGGCGGCCGGATCCTGCTCGGATTTCCGCACGGTCGACGGCTCGGAGCGCCTCGACCTGCCCGACTTCGTCCTGCCCGGTCCGGGTCGGACGGTGCTTGCGGGGTGAGCCGCTACCGTTCGCGGGGCTTGGGTCGCCACACCACCAGCGACTGCCGCCGGTCGACGGGCACGAGGTCGCGCCGGTAGGACGCGTGCACGGCGGACGCGGCCTGGTCGGCGGCGGCGCGGGCCGCATCGAGCTCGGCGGCCAGTTCCTCCAGCCGCACCCGCAGCTCGTCGACCAACTGCTCCAGCTCGATGATCCGCTTGATCCCGGCGAGGTTGACGCCCTCGGCCTGGGAGAGCCGCTGCACCTCGCGCAGCAGCGCGATGTCGCGCGCCGAGTAGCGCCGCCCGCCGCCCGCCGACCGGCCGGGGCTCACCAGCCCCAGCCGGTCGTAGCTGCGCAGCGTCTGGGCGTGCAGCCCGGCCAATTCCGCGGCGATGGAGATGACGAACACCGGCGTGTCCGGCCCCGCCCCCGGGGGCAGCGGGGGGCCGGTCACCGGGCACCTCGGAGCAGGTCAGCGCGCGGGTCGAACGACTTCGTCGCCTCCGCGTAGGCCTGTAGCGCCTCCGCGGCCCCGTTGTCGAGCCGCGCCGGCACCGCCACCTCGACGGTGACGAGCAGGTCGCCCGCCTTGCCGCTGCGGCGCTGCACCCCGCGCCCCCGCACGCGGAACGTGCGCCCGGTCGCGGTGCCCGCCGGGATCTTCAGCGACACCGTGGCCTCCAGCGTCGGCACCGTGAGCGTGGTGCCCAGCGCCAGCTCCGGGTAGGTGACCGGCACCGTGAGCGTGAGGTCGTCGGAGTTGCGCGTCGAGCGCGCGAACAGTCGGT
>JBQTJE010000094.1:0-9428 GCA_052387455.1 Pseudonocardia sp. | reverse complement strand
GAACAGCAGCTGGGTGAGGCTCGCGATGATCGGCGGGATGTCGCGGAACCGGGTGGCGACGATGCCGGTGAGGATCGCGATCCACGCCCCGTTGAGCACGAGGACGGCGAACGCGGGCACCGCGAGGGCGACCGTCCAGTCCAGCGGCTGCGGGAACACCACCATCAGCACCGCCCAGATCACCAGGTTGTGCGCGAAGAACAGCGACTGGCGCCACACCAGGCGGTAGATGTGCAGCGACAGCGGCGCCGGCAGGAACCGGATCAGGCCCTCGTTGGCGATGAACACCTCGCTGCCCTCGAGGATGCAGCCCTGCACGAAGTTCCAGATCAGCAGGCCGGTGGCCACGTAGGGCAGGAACGTCGCGATCGGCTGGCCGAACAGGACCCCGTAGAGGATGCCCATCGCGGTGGCGATGACGCCCATGCTGATCGAGATCCACAGCGGGCCGAGCACCGAGCGGCGGTAGCGCTGCTTGATGTCCTGCCAGCCGAGATACCCCCACAGCGGGCGCTGCGACCAGCCCGCGCGCAGGTCGCCGAACGCGCGCGCCCAGCTGCGCGAGCCGGGCGAGCGCGCCTCGGCGGTGGCGGACCTGGACACGGGGCGAGGGTACCCGCGCGGGTCCCCCGGCCCTCGTGCGGCGGGGCGTCGCGCTACAGGTACTGGCCCGTGCCGCGGCCCATGCCGCCCTCGGGCATCCCCGGCAGCTGGCCGCCCGAGCCCGGCGGCAGGCCGCGGCGCATCTGCTCCAACTGGGCGCGCGCCGCCATCTGCTGGGCGAACAGCGCGGTCTGGATGCCGTGGAACAGCCCCTCCAGCCAGCCGACGAGCTGGGCCTGCGCGATGCGCAACTCGCTGTCCGACGGCGTCGTGTCCTCGGTGAACGGCAGCGAGAGCCGGTGCAGCTCGTCGCGCAGGTCCGGCGCGAGTCCCTGCTCCAGCTCCTTGATCGAGTTCTCGTGGATCTCCCGGAGCCGGCTGCGCGACGCCTCGTCCAGCGGCGCCGCGCGCACCTCCTCCAGGAGCTGCTTGATCATCGTGCCGATCCGCATGACCTTCGCCGGCTGCTCGACCATCCCGGCGATGCCGCCGTCACCGTCGGAGTCGCCGTCGCCCTGCGGAACCGTGGCCATGCCCACCGGACGGCCGTCCGGACCGATGACCATGACCTGCTGCTCGCCGTTGTCGGCGTCGGATGGCTGGCTCATGACGCCATCATGGCGCGCGCACCCGACCGCCCGCCGAGTGGGAGCATGATCGACTTGAGTCCCTCGCTACCGTTGTCCGCGTGTCGCTTGACGTGGGCCGCCTCCGTGGGCTCGTTCCCGCACTGGGTGACGGCTGGGTGCGGTTCGACGCGACGGCCGGGATGCAGGCCCCCGAGCAGGTCGTCTCCGCGGTCACCGCGGCGCTGCGCGCCCCGCACGCCGCGCCCGGCGGGGTGTTCCCCGCCTCGCAACGCGCCGGCGCGACCGAGGCGCAGGCACGCGCCGCGGTGGCCGACCTCGTGGGCGGCGACCCCGCGGGCGTCGTCCTCGGCCCGCACCCTGCCGTGCTGCTCGCCCGCCTCGCCGACGCCCTGAGCGAGGGCTGGCACCTCGGCGACCAGATCGTCGTCTCCCGGCTCGACGAGGCCGCCCACGTCACGCCCTGGCTGGCGGCCGCGCAACGGCGCGGCGCGGGCGTGCGCTGGGCGGAGATCGAGATCGAGACGTGCGAGCTGCCCGCGTGGCAGTTCGCCGAGCTGCTCGACGGACCGGTGCGGGTGGTGGCGTGCACCGGAGCGTCGGCGCAGGTGGGCACCCGGCCCGAGGTGGCCGCGATCGCCGCGGCCGTCCGCGCGCACGACGCGCTGCTGGTGGTCGACCTGGGCGCCGCGGCCGCGTTCGGGCCCCAGGACATCGCCACGCTCGGCGCCGACGTCGTCGCCCTCGACGCCGCCGCCTGGGGCGGGCCGCCCGTCGGCGCGCTCGTGTTCCGCGACCCCGGCCTGCTCGACGAGCTGCCGTCGTGCTCCCCCGACCCGACCGCGCACGGCGCCCGCCGCCTCGAGCTCGGGCCGTTGCCCACCGCGCAGCTCGCCGGGCTCACCGCGTCCGTCGAGCACCTCGCGAGCCTCGACGAGACCGCGCACGGCACCCGCCGCGAACGGCTCGGCACGTCCATGGCGTCGCTGGAGGAGTACCAGAACCAGCTGGTCAGCGACCTGCTCGACGGGCTGTGGGCCACGCAGGTGTCGGTGATCGGACGGCCGGTGCGGCGGGTGCCGCTGCTGTCGGTCACCCACGAGGCGGTGAAGGCGTGCGACGCCGTCGCGCACCTCGCCGAGCGCGGCATCTGCGCCTTCGCCGACCCCGGCGAGCAGGGCGTGCTGGGCCACCTCGGCAGCGCCGAGATCGGCGGCGTCGTCCGGCTCGGGTTCGCCCACTACACCACCCGCGCCGAAGTGGCGCTGCTGGTCGACGCCCTCACGTCCCTCTCCTGACGCCCCGTCATTTTCAGCCCCGTCTGTTTCAGCACTTATTGACCTGGATGATGTTTTTCGGCGCTCACAACAGCGTTTAGGTCACTAAGTGCGGTCTACGGGGCGGCGAGGAGCAGCTTGCCGACGACGCCGCCTGCTTCCAGGAGGCGGTGCGCGTCGGCGGCGTCGCGCATCGGGACGGTGCCGTGCACGATCGGGCGCACCCGGCCGTCGGCGATCATCGGCCACACGTGCTCGGCCACCCCGGCGACGACCGCGCCCTTGCCGGCGGGCCCGTCGACCGGCCGCCCGCGCAGCCCCATCGCGGTGACGCTGCCGCGCTTGCGCAGCAGCTTGCCGATGTCCAGCTCGCCCTTCGTGCCGCCCTGCAGTCCGATGATCATGAGGCGGCCGTCGGGGGCGAGGGCGTCGAGGTTGGCGGCGAGGCCCTTGCCGCCCATGTTGTCGAGGATGACGTCGGCGCCGTGGCCGTCGGTGGCCTTGCGCAGCTCGGCCGGGACGTCGTCGTGGTAGTCGATGACGATGTCGGCGCCGAGCTCGCGGCAGCGCGCGAGCCGGTCGGGTGCCCCGGCGGTGGCGGCCACCCGCGCGCCGAGCGCCTTCGCCACCTGGATCGCGTGGGTGCCGATGCCGCTGCTGCCGCCCTGGACGAGGAACGTCTCACCGGCCCGCAGCCGCCCCGCCATCGCGACGTTCGACCACACCGTGCACGCCACCTCGGGCAACCCGCCGGCCGTCACCAGGTCGATGCCGGACGGCACCGGCAGCAGTTGCGCCGCGGGCACCGCCACCTTCTGCGCGTAGCCGCCGCCGGCCAGCAGCGCGCACACCTCGTCGCCGACCGACCAACCGGTGACCCCCGCACCGAGCTGCGCGATCCGCCCCGAACACTCCAGCCCGATGATCTCCGACGCGCCCGGCGGGGGCGGGTAGTGGCCCTCGCGCTGCATCAGGTCAGCCCGGTTCACCGCGCCCGCGACGACGTCGAGCACCACCTCGCCCGGCCCGGCCACCGGGTCGGGCACCTCCGCCCACACCAGCACCTCGGGACCGCCGGGCTCCGCCATCGTGATCGCGTACATGGCCCGAGACGCTATACGTTCGAGTATGGGATTCCCGGACCCGTGGCCGTTGCGCCACCTCGTCCTGCGCACCCCGCGCCTGGAGCTGCGCCCGGACGACGACGCCGGGCTGCACGAGCTGGTCGCCGTCGCGCACGCCGGGGTGCACCCGCCGGCGGAGATGCCGTTCGGGGTGCCGTGGACCGACGCCGATCCGCGCTACCTCGGCCGCGGAGTCCTGCAGCACTTCTGGCAGCAGCGGGCCGCGCTCGCCCCCGAGGACTGGAACGTGCACTTCCTGGTGCGCCGCGACGGGCGGGTGCTGGGCGTGCAGTCGGTGCACGGGCGCGGCTTCGGCGTGACGCGGGAGGTGAGCACCGGGTCGTGGCTCGGGTCGGTGCACCAGCGCGACGGCGTCGGCACCGAGATGCGCGCCGCCGTGCTGCTGTGGGCGTTCGACCACCTCGGGGCGACGTCGGCGCGGTCGGCGGCGTAAGCGGACAACGCCGCGTCGCATCGCGTGTCGGCGAAGCTGGGCTACCGCCCCGACGGCACCGCCACCCGGGTCCGCCGCGCGGCGCCCGCCACCGAGGTCCGGTTGGCGCTCGCCCCGGCCGCGCTGATCCGGCCCGGCTGGACGCTGCACGTCGAGGGCCTCGACGGCTGCCGGGCTCTGCTCGGCGCGGTGTGATCCGCTACGCCTGAGCCGCTACCCGAGGTCGGCGTCGCGGGCGAACGTGTCGCACAGCGCAGGGTCGCCGTCCTGGAACCCGATGCCGAACCACCGCTCCCGCTGCGCCGAGCTGCCGTGGCTGAACTGCGACTCGTCCACCCGGCCACCGCCGAGCTGGGTCTGGATGAAGTCGTCGCCGATGCGGGAGGCGGTGTCCAGCGCCGCGGCGAGATCCGCCTGGGTGATCTCCGCGACGACCGGCTCCCCGGACGGGCCCGGCACCTGCGTGGCCTGGCGGCCCCACACCCCGGCGTAGCAGTCGGCCTGCAGCTCGAGTCGGACCGCGCCCGACGTCGGACCGGTCGCGTTGCCCCGCACCCTGCTCGACGTGCCGAGCAGGTTCTGCACGTGGTGGCCGTACTCGTGGGCCATCACGTAGGCGCGGGCGAACGGGCCGCCGTCCGCGCCGAAGCGGCTCTCAAGCTCGGCGAAGAAGGTCAGGTCGATGTACACGCTGGAATCGGCCGGGCAGTAGAACGGTCCGACGTCCGACGTCGCGCCGCCGCACCCGTTGGTGCGCACGTTGCCGCTGAAGAAGTAGGTGAGCGGCGGCTCGTAGGTCTGCCCGGAGCGGGCGAACGCGTCCGTCCAGTAGGCGTCCAGCGAGTTGATCACCGCGACCATCTCGCAGTCGAGCTGGCGGGTGTCGGCGCCGGTGCGGCAGCTCTGCGCGAGCTGGTTCGTGTCGGCGCTCTGGCCCGCCTCCACCCCGCCCAGCCCGCCGTCGAGCCCGGGCGGCAGAGCGAACCCGCCGCCGCTACCGCCCCCGAGCTGGCTCACGATGAAGTACAGGATCAGCGCGACGATGCTGACGCCGCCGCCGCCCGCCGCGACCCGCCCGCCGAGCCCCCCACCGCCACCGCCACCGCCCCGGACGTCCCGGATCGTCGACGTGTCGAGCTCGGCGCCCTCGTTGAACCGCATGACCCCTCCCGCGCCGCGTCCCGGCGACGGAGATCCCACCACACCCGGCCCGCGCAGGTCGACCGGCACGCGCCCCGCGCGGCCGCACCCCGGCCGCACCCTGGCCGCGCCAACCTGGTCGCGCCGCGCCGACGTCCGGACACGGGCGCCGTCTCGAACAGCTGGGCGCGGTCCTGCGGGGGGCTCCGTCGAACCGCGTACCGTGCACGGCGGAAGCGTGGCAGAGCGGCCGAATGCATCCGCCTTGAAAGCGGAAGTACCGCGAGGTACCGGGGGTTCGAATCCCTCCGCTTCCGCCCTCACGACGGTGTCGATCGACCGGCCCGACGCGCGCAAACTCCCCGCCGGACGCTGCGCGGCGTAGCTTCGATCAGGCGACGTCGAGGCCCAGCCCGGGGTCGGCGCCGCGCCCACGCCGAACCCCGGTCCTCCGCGGTGGGCCGGGTCTCGTGGCCGCCGCCGTTCGCGGCATCGGACTGCTTGCGCGCCGCCGCGTCGTCGAACGGCTTGATGAACCGGGGCGTGGGCTCGTCGACCAGGGTGGACTCGACGGCTTCGGAGCCGTCGTCACCCCTCGTCGTACGCGCCCTCGCCCTCGGCGCCTGCGTCACCCTCGTCGTCGCCGGCGCCGTCGGGCGGCGGGTCGCGGCACCGGCTCCCGCGCCGGCACCGCCAGCACCAGCCGCGGCCCCGGCCTCGGCCTGTGCGAATCAGGCCAGGTCGAGAAGCAGATCGGGGAGATCGTCGGGCACGCCGTCGTCGGTCTCCCGCAACTCGTGGTGATCGAACCTGGCGAACCCGTGATCGTCGTCGGATCCGGAGTCGTCAGTGTCACGCGCGGGCGGCTCGATCTCGTGGCTGGTGTCGCGCTCCTCCGGCCCGGAGGTCTGCACACCCGGGTCGGCGTCGAAGCCGGGATCGACGTTGCCGTCGACGTTGCCCACCGGCACCTCCCCGACCGGCCCCCGCGCACCCGCACCGAACGCGTCGATCCCGTCGAGCTTGTCGAGCTCGTCGGGGTCGCCCAGCAGCTTGGTCCGCAGGTCCGGGACGGCGCCGCTCGGCGTGCCCGCACCGAAGTCGATGTCGCCCTCGGTGGGCTGGGTCTCGGTGCCAGGATCGTTCTGACCGCCGCGGTGGCGGCTCAGCCCGGCGAGGTCGTCGGTCAGGATCAGGTCGGGCGGGATGTCGTACTCGTCGTCACCCGGGGTCGACTCGGCCGACTCGCCGTCGCCATCAGGGTTGCCCTCGGGCTCGTCGTCGTCGGGCGTGTCGTCGGGGGTGTCGTCGTCGCCGTCCGGGGGCGGGTCGTCGCCCTCGCCGTCGTCGCCCTCGGGCTCGGTGGGCGGGGTCTCGTCGATCGTGCCGTCCGGGTGGATCGTCTGGGTGGAGCCGTCGGCGTACTCGGTGACGAGGGTGCCGTCCGGGTGGTCGGTCTCGACGGTGCCGTCGGCATAGCTGGTCACCTGCGTCCCGTCGGCGTGGGTGGTGATGATCGTGCCGTCGTCGTAGACGCTGCTGTGCGAGCCGTCGGCGTTCTCCTGCTCGTGCACGATGCCGGTACCGGAGTCGCCGCCCTCGCCGCCGCCCGAACCACCGCTCCCGCCCCCCGAGCCGCCGCCGTCGCCCTCGCCACCCGAGCCGCTGCCCGAGCCGGACCCGCGGTTGGCGTCGAACTCGGCGGCCTGCTCGTTGGCCTCCTGTTCCATCCGCATCGCGCCGACGTCGACGCCCAGGAACATGCCGTCCCCGGTCGCCGCGCTGCCGACGTTCTTCACCTCGCCAGCGCTGTTGGTGAATGCGACGGGCGAGCCCGGCGTGACCCCGGACGTCACGTCGGCGATCGCGTCCTTGCCGAACCGAGGTCCGGCGTCCTGCGCCGCGGCGTCGTCGAAGGGCGAGCCGACCCGGTCCGCCAGCGCCGCCTTGCCGCCGGTGGGACCGAACGCCGGGACGTCGAGGCCGCCGGTGTCCTCCGGGGCCAGATCGACCTCCCGCGCGCCGCCGTCGGGCCCGCTGTCGGTCGCCGTGGACCGCAGGCCGAAGCCGACCTGCTCGCTCACGCTTGCCTTGATCGCCATCTCTCGGCCCTCCTCGGTGCGTCGGTGTCACGAGGGACACGCGCGCCGGGGCCCGGCCGGTTCGACGGACCTGCGGAAACGGGGGACAGCCCTACCCGCGGGTGGGGGCCGAACCCTTCGTCAGTGGATCACCGGGTGCGGGTCGCGGCCCGCGCAGAGCAGGAACCGGTCGCGCCACGACACGTCGTCGGGCAGCGGCAGCGGCTCGCGGAACAGGCCCAGCTCACGCCAGTGCGCCGCCGCCGGCCAGGTGCCCTCCCACATGCCGCGCGCCAGTTCCTCGGTGAACGGGCAGGCGCGCGAGCCCAGATGCATGGCGACGTCGTGGGCGAGGAAGCAGCGGGCGATGTCGAGCCGCCACAGGTACTCCGACACCGCGAGCTCACCCGACTCGGGCTCGACGGTGGTCGACCCGTCGGTGACCTTGACGACCGCCGCGCACGCCGCCGCCGACACCGCGGCGATCGCGGCCTGCGGGTCGGGGCCGAGCAGGTCGCCGTCGTGCCGGTCACCGATGTCCGCGGGGGTCTGCCCGGCGAGCAGCTCCGGCAGCCAGGCGTCCTCGCGCAGGTAGTTCCGCACGGACTGGCGGATCGTCTGCGGGCGCCGCGTGCCCGGCCGGTCGAACATCGGGGGCATCACGATCCGCCAGTGCTCGGAACGGATCCGGCCGAGCACCTCCACGAGGATCCCCTCGGCCGTCACGAACAGCTCCGCCTCGCGAATCATCGCAGCTCCTCTGCTCGCGAAAGTGACCATCATCGGGAGTCGGGCCGCACAGGACAAGGGCCGCCACCCTTCACTTTCGCGGCCGAAACTCCGGTGCGCCGCAGTCGCGCGGGCGGCTAGTGTTGCGGCATGCCGTTCGGTTGACGCAGCCACCTCCCCCTCCCGCCGCGCGCCCGCTCGCTGGGCCGCCTGGCCGTGGCGTGGGCGTTTCTCGCCGACGCGTTGCCGATCTACCCGCTCTACGCGCTGCTGTTCCTCGACACCGGGCTGTCGGTGGCGCAGGTGTCGCTGCTGTTCGCGATCTGGTCGGGCGTCGGTTTCGTCGCCGAGGTGCCGTCGGGCGCGCTCGCCGACCGCTACTCGAGGCGGGCGGCGCTCGTCGCGTCCGGGGTGGCGCAGGCCGTCGGGTTCGGGGTGTGGATGGCACTGCCCGGGTTCGCCGGGTTCGCCGCCGGGTTCGTCCTCTGGGGTCTGGGCGGGACACTCGCCAGCGGCGCGTTCGAGGCGCTGCTCTACGACGGGCTCGCCGACGCGGGCGCGGCCGACCAGTACGCCCGCGTCAACGGGTGGGCGGTCGCGGCGGGCCTGGTCGCGCAGGTGCCGGTGGCGGTGGCGGCCACGCTGCTGTTCACCGCGGGCGGCTACGCGGCGGCCGGCTGGGTGAGCGTCGGGCTGTGCCTGGCCGCGGCGGCGCTCGCGACCCGGTTCCCGGAGCCGCCGCGCACCGGCTCCGGCGGGGACGACTCCGATGACTCCGACGACGAGGGTGGCCCCGGCTACCTCGCCACGCTGCGCGCCGGGCTCGCCGAGGCAGCGGGAAGTCCGGGCGTGCGGGCGGCGGTCGTCGCGGTGGCCGCGCTGACCGGGCTCGACGCGCTGGAGGAGTACTTCGGCATCGTCGCCCTCGACTGGGGCGTGCCGACCGCGCTCGTCCCACTCGCCACGCTCGCCATCCCGCTGGCCGGGGCCGCCGGGGCGGCGCTCGGCGGCGCGGCGAACCGGTTGCCCGCCGGCGCGCTGGCGGCCACGTTCGCGTTCGGGCTCGTGCTGCTCGGGGCGGCGGGGCTGGTCGCGCACCCGGCCGGGCTGGTCGCGGTGACCGCGTTCTACGGGCTGTACCGGACGGTCACGGTGGTCGCCGACGCCCGGCTCCAGGAACGCATCGCGAGCTCGTCGCGGGCCACCGTCACGTCGGTGGCGGCGCTGGGCACCGAGGTGGCGTGCTTCGTCGTCTACGGGGCGTGGGCGGTGGGCGGGCTCCTGCCGGTGACCGTGGTGTGGCTGGCGGTCGCGGCGGCGCTGCCGTGGCTGCTGGGTGGCCGCCGTCATGCAGATGCGCGAACGCCGGGCCCGTGACGGACCCGGCGTTCGGATGGCGGTAGCGGTGGGATTTGAACCCACGGAGGGCGTGA
>JBQTJE010000093.1:0-2776 GCA_052387455.1 Pseudonocardia sp. | reverse complement strand
GGCCAGCGCCAGCCCGGCACCGGCGGGCAGCGGCTCGCCCGCGACGGCCGCGATCGTCGCCGCCACCGCGCCCTGGGTGGCGACGATCGGTGCCACCACGCCGACCTTCCCGTTCGCCAGCGCCGCGTACGCCAGCAGCAGCCCCCCGACGTCGCCGACGCCCGCAACGACCATCCAGCCCAGCGCCGCGTCGTCGAGCCGTTCGGGCACCCCGCCGGCGAGGGCGACCGGCCCCACCACCAGCAACCCGATCGGCATGATCCAGCCCAGCAGCGCCCCCGGCCCGATCAGCCGGGCCGAGCGCGCGTTGCACAGGGTGACGGCGGCGAACACCACGGCGGCGGACAGGCCGCCGGCGACGGCCAGGCCCGTGTTCACGAACGTGCGTCTCCCGGTGCCGCCGGTGCCACACCGCCCGGCCCGCGCGGGTCGGTGGTGAGGGGGCTGCGGGGGACGGACGGGCCGGTGGGCACGCGGACACGGTAGCCGCGGCGTCGTGATCGGCGCGCGCGATCGGAAGCGGTCGGATCCCACGCGACCTGCACGAAGCCGGCCCGCAGCCCCGACGAGGTCAGCGCCGCGACCACCGCGCGGCGGTGCGTGAGCCACCGGATCAGCAGGTCCGAGGCCAGGCCACCGACCGGTGCGGTCAGGATCGTCGGGAACACCGCGAAGGTGACGATCGCGTTGTGGCCCAGCCGGCGGTCCTCCCGCCGTTCCGAACGGCCACGGCTCCGAGTGTGCTACGCTCGAACAGACGTTCGATAATCTGTTGGTCGAGTGCTCCGCGGAGGAGTTGCTCGTGCGCGCCGCCGCCGCGCCAGCGGGTCCGCCTGTGTTGGGGGAGTTGCCGGGGTCGGGGTTCGCGGCGGTGGAGCTGGACTGATCCGCGGCGGCCATGCGGCGACGTCGGGTCGGCGGGTGACGGGTACGGCGAGCCTCACCCGGGGAGCCATCCCCGTCACGACCCGGCGCCCGCGACTTGGGGAGCCGTCGACGACGAGCACCTGCGACAGGCTTGTGGGCGCCGAGGGGTCGGCACCGTAACGGTCGAGCCGCCACCCCGGTCGATACCTCCGATCGACGACCGCCGACGAGGGAGGGCACCCGTGAAGGGCTTGCAGGGGAAGAAGGCGCTGGTCACGGGCGGCAGCTCGGGGATCGGGCAGGCGATCGCGGTCCGGCTGGGGGAGGAGGGCGTCGATGTCGCGATCAACTACGTCGGTCGCGCCGAGGGGGCGCTGGCCACCAGGGAGCGGATCGAGCACGGCGTGCAGATGTGCATGAAACAGCTCTCGCAGGCGGGTTCCCACCCGATCCTGGTCGCCGCCGACGTCTCCGACGCAGGCGCCGTCGAGCGGATGTTCGCCGAGGTCACCGCCGAGTACGGCGGCCTCGACATCCTCGTCAACAACGCCGGCATCCAGATCGCGCAGGACACCGACGCGCTCGACGTCGCCGACTTCGACAGGGTGCTCGCGGTGAACCTGCGCGGCGCGTTCCTGTGTGCCCAGCAGGCGATCCGCGGCTGGCTCGCCGACGCCCGCGCCGGTTGCCTCGTGAACGTCTCCAGCGTGCACCAGGTGATCCCGAAGCCGCGGTTCGTCGGCTACTCGGTGTCCAAGGGCGGCATGCAGAACCTCACCCACACCCTCGCGCTGGAGTACGCGGCGCGCGGGATCCGGGTCAACGGCCTCGGGCCGGGCGCCACCGTCACCCCGATCAACCGCTCGTGGATCGAGGACCCGGTCAAGCGTGCGGCCGTCGAGACGCACATCCCGATGCGCCGGGCCGGCGGGGCCGAGGAGATGGCGGCGGCGGTGGCGTTCCTGTGCTCCGACGAGGCGGCGTACATCACCGGCCAGACCCTGTTCGTCGACGGCGGGCTCACGCTCTACCCGTCGTTCGAGACGACCTGGTCCTCGGAGTAGGCCGTGCGCTGGTACCCCTCGCGCTACGGCGCCGACGACCAGGCCGGAGCGCTCAACGAGATCTCCCCGGCCGGGGTCGTCGACGCGGCCCGGCTGGTGCGGACGGGCCGGGTCTACGACCTGGCGCACGTGCTTGACGAGCACGTCCCGGCCTTCCCCGGCCGCACGTTCCGCCAGTACCTGACCACGAACGCGCATTTCGTCAACCGACGCGGCACGGGCGCGGGCCCGGCCGGGCTGGGCCGCACAGGAGTCAACTGGGTGGTGGAGCAGATCACCGCAACCCAGCAGATGGGCACCCACCTCGACGGGCTCAACCACCTCCAGGACGGCGACCGGATCTACAACGGCCACCGGCTCGCCGACATCGCCGAGGAGTACGGCACCAACCGCTGCGGCATCGAGACGCTGCCGCAGGTCGTCACCCGCGGGCTGTGCCTCGACGTCGCCGCGGTCCGCGGGGTCGCGCGGCTGGGTGCCGGCGAGGTGGTCACCCCGGCCGACGCGCAGGCGGCGCTGCGCGGACGCGACGTCCGGCCCGGCGACGCCGTGCTGTTCCACACCGGGCACGGGACGTTGTGGCCGGGCGACTCGTACGGCACCGGCGAGCCCGGCCCGGGGACGGCCCTGGCGGAGTGGCTCGTCGACCACCGCGTCGCGCTGACCGGCTGCGACACCTGGAGCTACGGCCCGTACCCGCCCGAGGACGCGGACGCTCCGTTCGTCGTGCCGCAGTGGCTCAACACCCGCCACGGCGTCGTCGTCGCGGAGAACCTGCGGCTGGGCGAGCTCGCCCGCGACCGGGTCGTGGAGTTGCAGCAGATCGGAACAGCCCACGTCGGAAC
>JBQTJE010000092.1:0-8466 GCA_052387455.1 Pseudonocardia sp. | reverse complement strand
GGGTGGCCGGGATGATGGGCTCGGGCAAGAGCACGCTGATCATCACCGCGCTGTGCGGGGCCATCCTCGATCCGCTGGTCGAGGTCGACGTGTACTGCATGGCCGTCAACGCCGACTACGACCCCCTGCGCCCCCGGTTGCGGACCCTGCACGTCTCCGACGACCCCGACGACATCCCCACCGTCCTCGCCGCCCTCACACAGTTGATGTCGGAACTGTCCGAACGCGGCCGCAAACTGTCCGCCGCGGGAGAGCCCAAGCTCACCCGGGAACTCGCCGAGCGCGACCCGGGCATGCGCCCGCGGATCGTGGTGATCGACGAGTGCCAGGAACTGTTCGTGTCCGAACACGGCGCCGAGGCCGCCGAGCTGGTGGAGAAGATCGTGGCCAAGGCCCGCAAGTACGGCGTCACCCTCATCTTCGCCACCCCCGTCCCCTCCGCCGACAGCCTGCCGCGGAAGGTCGCCAAGGTGCTGTCCAACCGGGCGTGTTTCGCGATCGCCGACCACCAGGGCAACGACGCCATCCTCGGCACCGGCAAACACCGCGCCGGGATCACCGCCACCACCCTGCGCCCGATGACCGTCGAGGGCGACGGCACCGTGGATCTCGGGGACCTCGGCACCGCGATGGCGTCCGGGTTCACCCCCGCCGACGGGCTGATCCGCTGCTACTACATCCGTCGCGGCAACGGCGTCGACGACATCACCCCCGTCGTCGAACGCGCGATGGCGGCGCGCGAGCAGGCCGGCCACGCACCGGGCCCCGTCCCGAATGCCGTCGAGGAGCCGGCCGCGCCGGATCCGCTCGCCGACATCGCCGCGGTGATGCGGGAGGCCGGGGCCGAGCTGATGCGCACCCAAGAGGTGCTGTCCCGCCTCGCCGCCCGCGACCGGCCCACCTACGGGCGGTGGACCTTCGCCGACCTCGCCGAGGCGCTGCCCGAAGGTGCGAAGCCCTACAAGACCAAGGGCTGCAAGCAGGTCGCCCTGGCCCGGGTCGCGGAGGCCATCGCCGACCGCGCCGACCCCGACCCGCACACGGAAGGTGACGAGGAGTCGTAGCCCGAACGGGGCGACAGCGCGGGGATCCGCTGAGGGACCCCCGAGGGAGGAAGGGAGTTCTCCCTCGCCGGGTCCCTGACCCCGGTTCCCTCGGCTGATCAGCCCAAACCCCGGTGGAGGGACCCGAGGGACCCACACCTCCCCGACCAGCACAAACCCGCGAAACACGGGATCGAGCCGCCACCCGGCGACTCCCTCCCTCCCTTCCCCACGCCCACACATGATCACCCTGTGTGACCGATCGGAGACCGTTCGCATGACCGCCCCCGTTCGCCCCGCCATCACCGCCAACCCGACCGCCACCATGACCGCCGCCCTGCTGGCGGCCGCGCTCGACGCCGCGGCCCGCGGCTGGCACGTGTTCCCGCTGCGACCGGGCACCAAGCGGCCCGCGCTGCACGGCGCCGCCCACTGCCCGGCCACCGGTGCGTGCGCCGGACCCGACGGGCATGCCGGGTGGGAACAGCGCGCCACCCGCGACCCCGACCGCATCCGCGCCGCCTGGACGGCCGGGGCGACCTCGGGCCGAATGTTCAACATCGGGATTGCGTGCGGCCCGTCCCGGCTGCTCGTCATCGATCTCGACACCGCCCGGCCCGACGACCACCCGCCCGCCGAGTGGACCCGGCTCGACCCCGTCGGCGGGACCGAGGTCCTCGCCGAGATCGCCGCCGGCGCCGGCCACACCATCCCTGCCACGCACACCGTGGCCACGCCGTCCGGCGGGCGGCACCTGTACTTCACTGCCCCGGCCGGGGCGGGGCTGCGCAACACCGCAGGCGGCGGCACCGGTCTCGGCTGGAAGATCGACACCCGCGGGCGGGGCGGGTACGTCGTCGCTCCCGGCAGCATCACGCCATCCGGTGCGTACCACGTGCTGGACGATCGGGCGCCGGCCGAGCTGCCCGCGTGGCTGTTGCAGCGCCTCCGCCCCACCCCGCCGCCGGCCCCACCGCCGGCGCCGGTCCGCACCGGCACGGGCCGGCGCGGCGCCTACCTCGCCGCCGCAATCGAGGCTGAAACAGCGCGGGTGCAACACGCGGCGGCCGGGCAGCGCAACGCCTGCCTCTACGTCGCCTCGGTCGCCCTCGGGCAGCTCGTCGCCGGCGCCGCCCTGACCGAGCACAACGCCCGCGCCGCCCTGCTGTCCGCGTGCGCAGGCCATGTCGCGCTGGGCGCCTACAGCCCTCGGCAGGCCGCACAGACCATCACCTCCGGCCTGACCGCCGGCGCCCGACGACCCCGACGACTCGACGACCCGACCTCCCACCGGACCGGAGCCGCAGCATGAGCCCCCGCACCCCCACCCCGGACACCACCCCGACCGCGAACGGCCGCCAGAAGCGCGCTCAGCGCCCCACGAGCAGCCCACCCAGCCCCCAACCCGCCGGCGAGCCCGCCGCGCAGCTCGACGACGCCGGCCTGCTCGACGACGTGCACACCGCGCTGCTGCGCTACGTCGTGCTGCCCTCCCCCGCCGCCGCGGTCGCGGTCACGCTGTGGATCGCCGCCAGCCACGCCCAACCCGCCTGGGCCCACGCCCCCCGCCTGGTCATCCGCGCCCCCGAGAAACGCTGCGGCAAATCCCGGCTGCTCGACATCATCGAGGCCCTGTGCTGGGCACCGTTCATCACCGTCAACAGCTCACCCGCCGCGGTGTACCGCTCCATCGACGCTGACCCGCCCACCCTGCTCGTCGACGAAGCCGACACCATCTTCGGCCCCAAAGCCGACGGCAACGAAGATCTACGCGGCCTGCTCAACGCCGGCCACCAACGCAACCGACCCGCCAAGCGCTACGACGCCGCCGCCAACCGCGTCGAGTCCATCCCCACCTTCGCCATGGCCGCCCTCGCCGGCATCGGGCACATGCCCGACACCATCGAAGACCGCGCCGTCATCATCCGCATGCGCCGCCGCGCCGACGGCGAAACCGTCCACCCCTACCGGCACCGCCGCGACCGCCCCGCCCTACGCCAACTCGCCGAGCAGCTGCACACCTGGCTACGCAACGACCTCACCACACTGGAACAGGCCGTGCCCGCCATGCCCGTCGAGGACCGCGCCGCCGACACCTGGGAACCCCTCATCACCATCGCCGACCACGCCGGCAACACCTGGCCCGACCGAGCCCGCGCCGCCGTCCTGCATCTCGCCGCCGAGGCCACCGACACCGACGAGGGCAGCGACCGCATCCGGCTGCTCGTCGACTGCCACACCGCGATCGGTGATCTGCCCGCGATCCCCACCGCACTGCTGTTGCAGCGCCTGCGCGCCGACCCCGAAGCGCCCTGGGCCGACTACGGCCACATCGGACTCAACGCCCGCCGTCTCGGCATCCTGCTTGGCGAGTACGGCATCCGCTCGGCCAACATCCGCTTCACCGAAGGCCAGGCCAAGGGCTACCACCGCGCCGACTTCACCGACACCTGGCGCCGCTACACACCCCACCTCCACGCCCCCGCCGACAACGCCGAGGGGGACACCCGTCCCACCCGTCCCAACCTCATCACCGCAGGTCAACCCGGGACGGGTCTCGACCCTGGGACGGGTCGACCCGTCCCACCTATCCCACCCGTCCCGGGCCTGACCAGCACAAACGAGGTTGGGACGGATGGGACGGAACACCCCCACCTCCGCATCATCGGCGGAACCCGATGACCACCCGTCCCTCAAGCCCGCGGAGGACAAGCCAAGTGAGCGCCCCGACCTTCGCCGCCGAGTCACCCGCCGTCGCCGACCTGTTCTCCGGCGAGCCGCTGCTCATCCCGGTTCCCCGCGCCGCAGCGCTGCTCGGCGTGAGCCGAGCGTCCGCCTATCGCTACGCGGAGACGGGCGTTCTGCCGGTCGTGCGGCTGGGCGGCCGGATCTTCATTCATCGCGAGCGGTTGCGCGTGCAGCTCGACACGGAGGACGCGGCATGAAGGGCCACGTCCGCCAAATGCGGAAGTCGTGGCAGTACCTGTTCTCCGGCCCGCCGGACCTCCTCACCGGCAAGCGCCCGCAGATCACGAAGAGCGGCTTCCGTACCGAGAAGGAGGCGTGGGCCGCCTGCCACCGCGCCATGGCCGAGTACGAGGACGGCACGCTTGTGCGCGCGAACAAGCGCACCGTTCGGGAGCTGATCGACGAGTGGCTTACCCGGCGCGAGCACGCGATCAAGCGCAGCATGCACGCGAACTACCGGAACTACGCCAACTACTACGTCCTTCCGTACATCGGCGAGCGCCGCGCACAGGATCTCGACTCCGCCGTCTTCGACGCGCTTTACCGGCATCTGCTGGAGTCGGGCCGGATCAAGGCAAATGCCGAGCACCGCCAGCGGCGGAAGGCAAAGGAAGACGCTCGGCAGGCCGCTGCCGATAAGCGGAAAGGAGCTCGGCGGCGTGGGCCGGCGCCGAAAGCTCTGCCTGTTCCTAAGCCGCCCGATCCCGGACTCGCGCCGAAGACCGTCGTAAATGTGCACCGGATGCTGCACCGCGTGTGGGCGGACGCGGCCCGCTGGCAGTACGTCAAGCGCAATGTCGTGGCCGATGCGAGCCCACCGCGCGTGCCACGCACGACCCACACGACGTGGACCGTCGAGCAGCTTTCGACGTTTCTGCACGCCGCGCGGAAGGATCGGTTCTTCGCGCTGTGGGTGCTGGAGGCGACGACCGGCATGCGCCGTAGCGAGCTGGCCGGGGTGGCGCGCGCCAGCCTCGACTTCCGGGCGGGGACGCTCGTCGTCGGCTCCACCCGGGTCGTCATCGACGGCCAGGTGGTCGAGGAGGACGGCAAGTCCGACGGCAGCCGGCGCACGATCGCGCTCGATCCGTACACGGTCGCCGTGCTGCGGGCGCACGTCCGGATGCTCGACGCCGAACGCGCCGTCGTCGGGGACGACTACCGAGATCGCGGCCTGGTGTTCTGCTGGGAGGACGGCCGCCCGCCGCACCCCGACACGATTACGGCCCGGTTCAACCGGGTGGCAGCTGCCGCCGGCCTGCCGCGCATCCGGCTGCACGACGTCCGGCACAGCTACGCCACGGCCGGACGCATGGCCGGCCTAGATCCGAAGGCGCTGAGCCAACGGGTCGGGCACGCGTCGGTGAGCTTCACCATGACGACCTACATGCACGGCGACGCCGAGGCTGACCGCCAGGTAGCGAACGCGCTGGCGTCCGTGATCCTCGCAGGCTTGCCGACTCCGGAAGGGGGCGTGGGCGCCGCCTGATTGCACATCTCGTTGCACATCAACGCGAAACGGGACGCCTCCTGTGTAGGAGACGCCCCGTTTCGCCTGGTAGCGGGGGTAGGATTCGAACCTACGACCTCTGGGTTATGAGGCGAACGGGGTCCGTACCGGCGGTTCCGTCCGGTCCTGGTTGGCCGAGGCTGACCCCCAGGAAACCGACCATCCGTCCCACGCTGTCCCGCTGCTCTCGGCCGGTTCTGCGGGTTCCTTACTACCGCTCCTACTACCGAACCGGGCTCGGATACGTCGCCGGAGCGCTACAGCGCGATCTATGCCGACGGCGCCCAGCTGGCGAAGGCCACAGTGGCGTCGTCGCCCATCTTGTAGCGGGGCCACCGCACACCGTCGGGGTCAGTTGCCTCGACCTCTCGGACGCGCCGGATCAGCTCGTGAGGCCCGTGCGAGTCGACGACGTCCAGGGCCTCCGCCCAGGTGTGCATCCCGAACACGTCGACGATGCGACTCGCGCCATCGCTCATCAGCACCACCCGCCGGATGCTCTCGCCCGGCACGGCTCCCGTTAGCGCGTGCCGTGCAGCGACCGGGTCGCCGGCCGCGATCCAATAGCCGTCGGGGTGGTTCCTGAGTGGCTTCTGCGTGGCGATCAGCTCGGCCACGGCCTGTCTCTGCTCGTTCGATCCGATCCGCTGGCGTAGGGCTGCCGCCTTCTCCTCCTGGGCGACCTGCTCAACTCGCTCATCTGTGATGACGCGGACTCCATCGTTGGTCTCGATGACGATTCGTGCGTCCGCGAGAATCAGATAGTCGGCGCTGTTGTCCGACAGCATTCGCAGCGCGGCCACTGTTGCCGAGGGCGCGCCATCGACGTTTCCTTCGCACTCCGGATGAAGGGCTGCAACATCACGTATCGCAATGGCAAGTGAGGCGCGCAGGCTGTGAGCAGGATTGCCAGCGATCGAGAGCAGCTGTGATCCGAGTTGTTCGACGAACCACGGAGTGCCGTGATGGCAAGGCGACTCCGCCCCAGGAGCGGAACTAAGGCCGTCGAGCAGCACGATGACTGTCGGCGTGGCCCCGGCCCAGTCCTCATTTTCGCGACCCGGTTTCCCTGGCTCCGTGGCAATGAGCGCGCGCACTTATCCGCCCTCGGGTCGGTAGATCGGCGAGAGACGCTTGCTGCTAGTCACCTCAAGGGTCTTCGCGTCGAACTCGCAGGAGACCAGCATGGAGAAGCGCTTGGTCTTGACCTCGGCGTACAGGTCGGCAAGGTGGTTCTCCAGGAAGTGGACCGCTCCCGGAGCACCGACCGCGTGGATCCCGGCGATGTAGAGGAACGTCCCGCGACCGTCGATCCGGGGAAGTCTGCCGACATAGGCGTAATCCATCGACTCGCCGAAATCCATCGGTGACCGGTGGGTCAGACCCAAACTGTGATCGACCAGATACCAGCCCTGCTCATCGTGCTCGAATCCGAGGTTGCGGTCAGAACCCAATATCTGGCCGATCAGCGGTGAGAGTCGAGGTCCGCAGATGACGACGAGGTTGTCACGGTTCAGGTCGATGAACCCTGGCGGTTCCACAACTTCATGCTGTGCGTCCAGACCGAGAGTTCGCGCGAGGTCCTTCATGTGATTGAAGGCCGCGAGGTCCTCCTGAGCGAGCACACGCCCGGAACCGCGCTTGTTCGCCTCCTGCTTACCGCCGATGGCGATGGTGAGGGGGCCGGCGCCAAGGAATGCGCGTTCCGACTTCGGGCCAGACGACAGAAGCTGACCGACGCGCGACCGGGTCATGCCCAGCATCGCAGCAATATCCGTCTGAGTACGTCCGTTCGCGATCAGCTCTTCAAGGGCCTCCCGCCGGATCCGCGACAGCTCACCCGACACCGCCTGGTACTCCGCGAGTCGCTGACTCGCTCGCTGTGCGCGCTCGGCCGGATCCGCCAGCTCGCCCAGCTCCGTCACGTCGATCTCCACTGACACTCCTGATCGCTAGGGGGCTTGCCGAGCCTACTTGCGCAAGGGGGGTTGCGCGCCAACTCGACGGTCCGCTAGCTTCGCCGCAACCCCCCTTGCTTCGCAGGGAAACCGGGGTTGCGGTCAACACGAGGAGCAAATCGATGAGCAGCACGACCCATGCGGCCGATCTGGCCGAGTGCGTGGTTCCGCTGGACGACGAGGGCCGGCGCGCGGTGCGCCGGTACTGGGAGCAGGTCATCCGGGAGGAGTGGGTTCCGGCGACGCGGCGGGCGCCGCGTGCGGTTCCGCTGGCCGAGGACGGGCGGCGTGAGCGCCGTGAGGCCCGGCGGGCGGTCGCGCGGATCGCAGCCGCCGGTCGGGTGGCGCCGGTGGTCACGCTGCGGCCGTCGGCCACGTCGGCCACGTCGGCCACGTCGGTGACGACGGTGGGAGAGGCGGCGTGATGGAGGTCGTGGATGCCCGGGAACGCCGGGCGGTGGACGAGGCGCGGCACCACGCGTTCGGGGAGCTGCGGCACGTGCTGGTGCTGGCCGGCGTGACGGCGCTGGCGGTGTGGTTCGCGCTGGCGGGTCTGCCCGGGGTGGCGCCGGGGCTGGTGTGGTTCATCGCCGGCGCGGCCGGCGGGGACACGCTCAACGCGTCGGGCTCGGCGGTTCGGGCGTGGCGGGAGGTGCGCCGCCTGGGGCGCTGTGCGGCGTGTCGCTCGGCGGCCGCCGATGAGGACGAGGCGTTCGGACGGGGTCGGCGCTGCGCGCGGGCAGGGCATGAGCAGGTGACCCGATGATCCGCACCCAGATTCACATCGTGGTCCTGTGTGACCACTGCGAGACCGGCATGACCGGTGACGCGGACGCCCCGGCCGGGACGCCGGCGGTGTTCGCCGACCGGGTCTCGGCGCTGGCCGCGATCGAGTCGGCCGCCACGGTCGGCGGGTGGGCGCGTCGGCTCGGGGGCCGGCTGCTGTGCCCCCGGGGCGCGGACCGGGCGTGGTGTGTGATCCACGCCCACGACTACCGCGACGCCCACGAGCCGGGCCCGAACGGCGGGACCTTCCGCGAGGACGGCACCCACGGGTGGCGCGCGTGCGGCTGCGGCCGCTCGATCCTCGGCCATATCGATGCGGTCGAGCCCGCCGGTGGGCCCGGGGGGGGGGGGGGGTGGGGCGTGTGCGGTCGCGGCGACCACAACGACGAAACCCCCCGCACCCCCCAGTTCGCCCACCACC
>JBQTJE010000091.1:0-30659 GCA_052387455.1 Pseudonocardia sp. | reverse complement strand
GTGGGGGCGGCACTCCTGGTGGTGGTTTTACTGCCGGACAACTGCCCGGCCGTTCACCCCCGGGGCCTTTACACACCGGGCTCAAACCGCCGGGGCCCTGAACGCCCGGGCCCAGAACGACCGCGCCGAGAACGACCGCGCCGAGAACGACGTGACCGGGACCGGCGGCACCAGCAAGGAATCGGCCGAGCCGACGGGCGGCGAGCAGTCCTCGGCGCAGCGCGGCGGCGCCGACGACGCCGCCCAGCGCGCCGCGGGTGGCACCGCCCCGGAGAGCGGCGAGCCCGAGCAGGCCGGCGCCCCGGGCGAGCTCGTACCGGAGGGCGGCACCCGGGTCGCGGCGCCGGCCACCCGCACCCGCGCGGGCATGTTCGGCGTCTCCGGGTCGGGCGACACGTCCGGCTTCGGCGGGCTACGCCTGCCCGGCCACGCCCCGGCGCGGGCCGAGCGCCCCTACGGCGGCTGGTTCGACGACCTCGCCGACGACCTGGACGAGGCGCTGGCCGAGCGCGGCATCAGCGCCACCGGGTCGGGCGCCCACCCCGTCGCGCAGGTCACGATCGACCGCGGTGAGATCACCTTCTACGTGCGCCGCGAGCGGATCGTCGACCTGTGCCGCACCCTGCGCGACGACGACGCGCTGCGGTTCGAGCTGTGTTCGAGCGTCTCGGGCGTCGACTACGGCGCCCCGGACGGGACGCCGGTGCCCCAGCAGCTGCACGTCGTCTACCACCTGCTGTCGATGACCTACCGGCGCCGCATCCGGCTGGAGGTGGCACTCGACGTCGATGATCCGCACGTCCCCAGCATCGTCGAGGTCTACCCCACGGCCGACTGGCACGAGCGCGAGTGCTGGGACATGTTCGGGATCATCTTCGACGGCCACCCGGCGCTGACCCGGATCCTCATGCCCGACGACTGGGACGGCCACCCGCAGCGCAAGTCCTACCCGCTGGGCGGCATCCCCGTGGAGTACAAGGGCGCCGAGATCCCGCCCCCCGACCAGCGAAGGGCGTACACGTGACCACGCGGCCGGCCGCGCCCGCAGCGGAGCGCATCACCACCGAGGGCCCGATCTTCACCGTCACCGGCGGCGACTGGGACGAGCTGATCGACTCCGAGCACGACGACCGCGTCGTGATCAACATGGGCCCGCAGCACCCGTCGACGCACGGGGTGCTGCGGCTGGTGCTGGAGCTGGAGGGCGAGACCGTCACCCAGGCCCGCTCGGTGATCGGCTACCTGCACACCGGCATCGAGAAGAACTGCGAGTACCGCACCTGGACCCAGGGCGTCACGTTCGTGACGCGGATGGACTACCTGGCCCCGATCTTCAACGAGGTCGGCTTCTGTCTGGCGGTGGAGAAGCTGCTCGGCGCCGAGGTCCCGCGCCGCGCCACGGTCGCCCGCGTGCTGCTGATGGAGATCAACCGGATCGGCTCGCACATCGTGGCGTTGGCCACCGGCGGGCTGGAGATCGGCGCGCTCACCGGCATGACCTCGGGCCTGCGGGAGCGCGAGGAGGTGCTGCACCTGCTGGAGTTCCTCACGGGCCTGCGGATGAACCACGCGTTCGTCCGCCCCGGCGGGCTGGCGCAGGACTTCCCGGAGGGTTGGCACGAGCGGGTCACCGCGTTCGTCGAGCACATGCGCGCGCACCTGCCGTCCTACGACAAGCTGCTCACGGGCCAGCCGATCTGGCGCCAGCGCCTGGAGAACGTCGGCTACCTCCCGGTGGACGGCTGCCTCGCGCTGGGCGCGACGGGCCCGGTGCTGCGGGCCGCGGGCCTGCCGTGGGATCTGCGCAAGGTCGAGCCGTACTGCGGATACGAGGAGTACGACTTCGACGTCCCGGTGGCCACCGAGGCCGACTGCTACGCCCGGTTCCGGCTGCGGCTGGCCGAGATGTGGCAGTCGCTGCGGATCATCGAGCAGGCCGCGGCGAAGATGGAGCCGGGCCCGGTGATGGTGGCCGACCGCAAGATCGCCTGGCCGGCGCAGCTCTCGGTCGGGTCCGACGGCATGGGCAACACCCTGGAGCACGTCCGCAAGATCATGGGCCAGTCGATGGAGTCGCTGATCCACCACTTCAAGCTGGTCACCGAGGGGTTCTCCGTGCCGCCCGGGCAGGTGTACGTGCCGGTCGAGTCACCGCGCGGCGAGCTGGGCTTCCACCTGGTGTCCGACGGCGGCACCCGCCCGGTGCGGGTGCACGTGCGCGAGCCCAGCTTCGTGAACCTGCAGACGATGCCGGCGATGGCCGAGGGCGGCATGGTGGCCGACGTCATCGCGGTGATCGGGTCGATCGACCCCGTCATGGGAGGTGTGGACCGGTGACCGAGATCTTCGACGAGGTGACCCGGCAGCGCACGAAGGAGATCGTCGCCCGGTACCCGCAGTCCCGGTCGGCGCTGCTGCCGCTGCTGCACCTCGTGCAGTCGGTGGAGGGCCACGTCAGCCAGGACGGCATCCGGTACTGCGCGCAGGCCCTGGAGCTCACCACCGCCGAGGTGTCGGCGGTGGCCACCTTCTACACGATGTACAAGCGCACCCCGTGCGGCGAGCACATCGTCAGCGTCTGCACCAACACGCTGTGCGCGGCGCTGGGCGGCGACGACATCTACGGCGCGCTGAAGCGCCGGCTCGGGGTGGGCCACGAGGAGACCGTGGGCGAGCCCGGCACCCCCGGGTCGATCACGCTCGAGCACGCCGAGTGCCTGGCGGCGTGCGACCTCGCGCCGGTGCTGCAGGTGAACTACGAGTACTTCGACAACCAGACGGTCGGATCGGCCGAGGAACTGGTGGACGCGCTGCGCCGCGGGGAGCGCCCCGCACCCACCCGGGGCGCGCCGCTCACCGACTTCCGGACCGTCGAGCTGGAGCTGGCCGGGGTCTTCCCGGACCTGGCGGCGAGCGTCGCCGGGCCGTCGCAGGCCGTCGAGACGTTGCGCGGCACGCAGCTCGCCGCCGACCGCGGCTGGTCCGCCCCGGCGATGCCGGACACGCCGCCCGCCCCGCCCGCTCTCCCGGAGAAGCCATGAGCGACCCGATCACGCCCGTACTCACCCGGCGCTGGTCCTCGCCGACGTCGTGGACGCTCGCGACCTACGAGGAGACCGGCGGCTACCGGGGCCTGCGCACCGCGCTCGGCTACCACCCCGACCAGCTCATCGCGCTGGTCAAGGACTCCGGCCTGCGCGGGCGCGGTGGCGCCGGCTTCCCGACGGGGCTCAAGTGGGGCTTCATCCCGCAGGGGACGACCGGTCCGGGCGCCAAGCCCAAGTACCTCGTGATCAACGCCGACGAGGGCGAGCCCGGGACCTGCAAGGACATCCCGACGATGATGGCCGACCCGCACTCCCTGGTGGAGGGCTGCATCATCACCAGCTTCGCGATCCGCGCGAACTTCTGCGCGATCTACGTCCGGGGCGAGGCGCTGCACTGCATCCGCCGCATGCGCCACGCCGTCGACGAGGCCCACCGCGCCGGGTATCTCGGGCGCGACATCCTCGGCAGCGGGTTCGACCTCGACATCGTCGTGCACGCGGGCGCGGGCGCGTACATCTGCGGCGAGGAGACGGCGCTGCTCGACTCCCTGGAGGGCCGGCGCGGCCAGCCCCGGCTCAAGCCGCCGTTCCCGGCGACGTCGGGGCTGTACGCCTCGCCGACCGTGGTGAACAACGTCGAGACGATCGCCTCGGTCCCCGACATCGTCATGGGCGGCAGCGAGTGGTTCCGCTCGATGGGCACCGAGCGCAGCCCCGGCCCGAAGATCTACTCGGTGTCCGGGCACGTCGAGCGCCCCGGGCAGTACGAGGCCCCGCTGGGCATCACCCTGCGGCAGCTCCTGGAGCTGTGCGGGGGCATGAAGGACGGCGTCCCGCTGAAGTTCTGGACGCCCGGCGGCTCCTCCACACCCCTGTTCACCGCGGAACACCTGGACGTCCCGCTGGACTTCGAGGGCGCTGCCGCGGCCGGCTCGATGCTCGGCACCACCGCGGTGCAGGTCTTCAACGAGACCGTGTCCGTGCCGTGGGCGGTCTGGAAGTGGACCGAGTTCTACGCCCACGAGAGCTGCGGGAAGTGCACGCCGTGCCGAGAGGGCACGTACTGGCTGGTGCAGATCCTGGAGCGGATGCTGCACCACGAGGGCACCGAGGCCGACGTCGACACAATGGTCGACATCTGCGACAACATCCTCGGCCGGAGCTTCTGCGCCCTCGGCGACGGCGCCACGAGCCCGATCACCAGCGCGATCCAGTACTTCCGCCAGGAGTTCCTAGACCTGTGCACGGAACAGCCGTCGGTAACCCACCCCGACCAACTCCCCGAACTGACCGGAGCCCCCGCATGACCGCGATCGCCGCGCTCACGCACACCTACGGGTACCCGCGCACATGTCAGGACGTGTGTGCGGGCGCGCGCGGATGTGTGCGAGCGAGTGACACGAGGGGAGTCGTGGCGTGACTACGGCGCCTGAGAGGGAGACGCGGGCTGTGGCGGAGGGGTACGTCCGGCTCACCATCGACGGTGTCGAGGTCGACGCGCCCAAGGGCGAGCTGATCATCCGCACCTGCGAGCGCCTCGGGATCATCGTCCCGCGGTTCTGCGACCACCCCCTGCTCGACCCGGCCGGCGCCTGCCGCCAGTGCCTGGTCGAGGTGGAGATGGGCGGGCGGCCGATGCCCAAGCCGCAGGCCAGCTGCACGATGACGGTCGCCGACGGGATGGTCGTCAAGACCCAGCACACCTCGCCGGTGGCGGACAAGGCGCAGCAGGGGGTGATGGAGCTGCTGCTCATCAACCACCCGCTGGACTGCCCGATCTGCGACAAGGGCGGCGAGTGCCCCCTGCAGAACCAGGCGATGACGTCGGGCCGCACCGACTCCCGGTTCGTCGACGAGAAGCGGACGTTCGCCAAGCCCCTGCCGATCTCCACGCAGGTGCTGCTCGACCGCGAGCGGTGCGTGCTGTGCCAGCGCTGCACCCGGTTCTCCGAAGAGATCGCGGGCGACCCGTTCATCGAGCTGCTGGAGCGCGGCGCCCAGCAACAGGTCGGGGTCGCCGAGGACAAGCCGTTCCAGTCGTACTTCTCCGGCAACACCATCCAGATCTGCCCGGTCGGGGCGCTCACCAGCGCGGCCTACCGGTTCCGGTCGCGCCCGTTCGACCTGGTCTCGACGCCGGGGGTGAGCGAGCACGACTCCGGCGGCGCCGCGATCCGCGTCGACACCCGGCGCGGCACGGTCCTGCGCCGGCTCGCGGGCAACGACCCCGAGGTCAACGAGGAGTGGCTCGACGACAAGGCGCGCTTCGCGTTCCGCTACCTGTCCTCGCCCCGGCGGATCACCCGGCCGATGGTGCGCGACGCGCACGGAGTGCTCGTCGAGACGTCCTGGACCGAGGCGCTGACCGTCGCGGCCGCCGGGCTGCGTGCGGCGCGCGACACCGTCGCCCACCGGTACCTCGACGAGGACACCGGTGAGGAGCAGGCGACGCCCGGCGGTGTCGGCGTGCTCGCCGGCGGGCGGCTCACCGTCGAGGACGCCTACGCCTACGCCAAGTTCGCCCGCGTCGCGCTGGGCACCAACGACGTCGACTTCCGGGCGCGCCCCGGGTCGGCCGAGGAACTGGAGTTCCTCGCCGCGCACGTCGTCGGGCAGGGCCCGGAGACGCTCAGCTACACGCGGCTGGAGGCGGCCCCGGCCGTGCTCTGCGTGGCGCTGGAGCCGGAGGAGGAGGCGCCGGTCGTCTTCCTGCGGTTGCGCAAGGCCGCCCGCCGCCGCGGGCAGCGGGTGTTCCACCTCTCGCAGTGGTCGAGCCCGGCGGTGCTGAAGACGGCGCGCACCCTCGGTGCGGCCGAGGTGGTCGCCAAGGACAACCTGGTGCCGGCCGTCCCCGGGGCGGAGGCGGCGGTGCTGCGCGACCTCGCCGAGGTCGCCCCGCAGGTCGTCGAGGCGCTTACCGGAGGGGGCGTGATCCTCGTCGGGGAGCGGGCCGCCGAGGTTCCGGGGCTGTACTCGGCGGTGGCGGCGCTCGCGGCGCGCTCGGGTGCGGCAGTCGGCTGGGTGCCGCGCCGCGCCGGGGACCGCGGGGCGCTCGACGCCGGCGCGGTCCCGATGCTGCTGCCCGGCGGTCGTCCGGTCGCCGACGCCGCCGCCCGCGCCGAGGTGGCGCAGGCCTGGGGCGTGGACGCGCTGCCCGACGCCCCCGGACGCGGCACCGCCGAGATCCTCGCCGCCGCGGCGGCCGGGGAGCTGGCCGGCCTGGTCGTCGGCGGCGTGGACCCGCACGACCTCGCCGACCCGGAGACGGCGCTGGCCGGGCTGCGCACGGTCGGGTTCCTGGTCAGCCTGGAGCTGGCGGCCTCCGCCGTCACCGAGGTGGCTGACGTCGTCCTCCCGGTGGCGCCCGACGCCCAGCGCGCCGGCACCTACCCCCCCTGGGAGGGCCGCCCGCGCCCGTTCGGCCCGGCCCTGGACGCCGGCGGCGTGCTGCCGGACTGCCGGGTGCTCGACACCCTCGCCGTCGAGATGGACGTCGACATCTTCACCCAGACCCCGGCCGCCGCCGCGGCCGAGCTGGCCCGGCTCGGGGCCCGCCGCGGTGCCGCGCCGCCCGGGCCGCGGGTCGCCGCCGGGGAGCCGCGGCTGCCCGGCTACGGCCAGGCCGTGCTCGCCACGTGGCGCTCGCTGCTCGACGAGAGCAGCCTCGGCGTCGACGAGCCCGCGCTCGCCGGCACCGCGCGGCCCGCGTGGATGCGCCTCAACGCGGAGACCGCGCAGGTGCTCGGCCTCGTCGAGGGCGAGGCGGCCACCGTCGCCACCGAGCGGGGCTCGATCACACTGCCCGTCGCGCTGGCCGACCTGCCCGACGGCGTGGTGTGGCTGCCGGCCAACTCGGCGGGTTCCCGGGTGCGCCCGGTGCTCGGCGCCGCCCACGGCGACCTGGTGAAGGTGACCCGATGATCCTGGCGCAGGACGGCCTCACCCGCACCCAGCAACTGCTCGCCGACGACCCGATCTGGTTGATCCTGATCAAGGTCGTGGCGCTGTTCGGCGTCGGCGTGCTGATCACGCTGATCATGATCAACGCCGAGCGCAAGGTGGTGGGCCGGATGCAGCAGCGTCCCGGCCCCAACCGGGTGGGCCCGGGCGGCTGGCTGCAGAGCCTCGCCGACGGGCTCAAGCTCGCGTTCAAGGAAGACATCATGCCGGTGCTCGCCGACAAGCCGGTGTACTTCATCGCCCCGGTGATCGCGACGATCCCGGCGTTCGTGGCGTTCTCGGTCATCCCGTTCGGCGGCGAAGTGTCGATCTTCGGCGAGCCGACGGTGCTGCAGCTCGTCGACCTCCCGGTTGGCGTGCTGGTCGTGCTGGCCTGCTCGTCGATCGGCGTCTACGGCATCGTGCTCGGCGGCTGGGCCTCCGGCTCGCCGTACCCGCTGCTCGCGGCCCTGCGCAGCGCCGCCCAGGTGATCTCCTACGAGATCGCGCTCGGCCTGTCGATCGTCGCGGTGATCCTCTACGCGGGGTCGCTGTCCACCGCCGACATCGTCGCCGCGCAGAGCACCGGCTGGTACGTCTGGCTGCTCATCCCGAGCTTCGTGGTGTTCGTCATCGCGATGGTCGGGGAGACCAACCGCGCCCCGTTCGACCTCCCGGAGGCCGAGTCCGAGCTGGTCGGCGGCTTCCACACCGAGTACTCGTCGCTGAAGTTCGCGCTGTTCTTCCTCGCCGAGTACGTCAACATGGTCACGGTCTCGGCGATGGCCACGACGCTGTTCCTCGGCGGCGGGATGGCCCCGTGGCCGCTGTCGAACTTCGAGTTCTTCGCCAACGGCTGGGTGCAGTTCGCGATCTTCCTCGTCAAGGTGTCGCTGTTCCTGTTCCTCTACATCTGGCTGCGCGGCTCGTTGCCGCGGCTGCGCTACGACCAGTTCATGCGGCTGGGCTGGAAGGCCCTGGTGCCGATCAGCCTGCTGTGGATCCTGACGATCTTCGCGATCCGCGCGTACCGCAACAGCGAGGGCGGCGACCTCACCACCCTGCTCGTGGCGCTCGGGATCGTGCTGGCCGTCGTGCTGGTCGTCGCGTTCCTGGTGCCGGACAAGCCCACCCGGTCCACCGAGGTGGAGCCCGCCTCGGACTACCCGGTCCCACCCCTGGACCTCACGGTTCCCACCCCGGCGCGGCACAAGCTGCGGGCGCGTCAGGTGAAGGAGATCGATCATGTTTGAGTTCTTCAAGGGCTTCGGCGTCACCTTCGGGACGATGTTCAAGAAGGTCGTCACCGAGGAGTACCCGGAGAACTTCCCGCCCGCCGCGCCCCGGTACCACGGCCGTCACCAGCTCAACCGGCACCCGGACGGCCTGGAGAAGTGCGTGGGCTGCGAGCTGTGCGCGTGGGCCTGCCCGGCGGACGCGATCTACGTCGAGGGCGGGGACAACACCGAGGAGGCGCGGTACTCCCCGGGCGAGCGCTACGGCGCGATCTACCAGATCAACTACCTGCGCTGCATCGGCTGCGGCCTGTGCGTCGAGGCGTGCCCGACCCGGTCGCTCACGATGACCAACTTCTACGAGCTGGCCGACGACAACCGCCAGGACCTGATCTACACCAAGGAGCAGCTCCTCGCGCCGCTGCTGCCGGGCATGGAGCAGCCGCCGCACCCGATGCGGCTGGGCGATCACGAGCAGGACTACTACGTGCAGGGCCCGGAGCTCGCGCGAGCCGGCGTGCCGGGAGATCCGGTGGGGGAGCAGCAGGTATGACCTACCTCGCGCAGGCCGCGCCGGACCTGGTCTCCACCGGCGAGGCGATCACGTTCTGGGTGCTCGGCCCGCTGGCCCTGGCCGGGGCGCTGGGCATGGTGCTGGCCCGCAACGCCGTGCACTCGGCGCTGTGCCTGGTCGGCACGATGTTCTCCCTCGCGGTGCTCTACATGGTCCAGCAGGCGCCGTTCCTCGGGTTCGTGCAGATCATCGTCTACACCGGCGCGGTGATGATGCTGTTCCTGTTCGTGCTCATGATCGTCGGGACGGACAGCTCCGACTCGCTGGTCGAGGTGCTGCGCGGCCAGCGCCTCGCCGGGCTGGTGCTCGGGCTGGGCCTGGCCGTGCTGCTGGTGGCGGCGATCGCCCGCTCGCTCACCTCCGTCACCTCGGCGGGGCTGGCGGCGGGCGCGGCGGGCGGCGGCGCCAACGTCACCGGCCTCGGGCGGCTCATCTTCACCGACTACCTGTTCGCGTTCGAGCTCACCTCCGCCCTGCTCATCACCGCCGCGCTCGGGGCGATGGTGCTGGCGTACTCGCAGACCGGCGGGCACGCCAAGCGCGGCCAGCGGGCGACCGTCGAGGCCCGGTTGCGCGGCGAGCACGACCAGATCTCCCCGCTGCCCGGCCCGGGCGTGTTCGCCACCGCCAACTCCGTGGCCGTCCCGGCGCTGCTGCCCGACGGCTCGGTGGCGGCGAAGTCGCTCTCGGAGATCATCGACGCCACGCCGGTCGGCGAGATCGAGCGCTACGAGCCCACCGCGACCGACGCGCACGCCCTCACCGGCCGCCCGTCGGGCAGCGGCGACCCGGACGGCGACCCGAGCAGCGGCCCGAGCGGCGACCGGAACGGCACGGGGGACCAGCACTGATGACACCCACCTACTACCTGCTGCTGTCCGCGCTGCTGTTCTCCATCGGCGCGGTCGGGGTGCTGGTGCGACGCAACGCCATCGTCGTGTTCATGTGCATCGAGCTGATGCTCAACGCCGTGAACCTCACGCTGGTCACCTTCTCGCGGATCAACGGCACGCTCGACGGCCAGGTCATGGCCTTCTTCGTCATGGTCGTCGCCGCCGCCGAGGTCGTCGTCGGGCTCGCCATCATCATGTCGATCTTCCGCACCCGCCGGTCCGCGTCGATCGACGACGCCAACCTGCTCAAGTACTGATGCGCCACCTCGAGGAGCTCCCCGTGCCCACCCCGCTCCGTCATCGCGCTGAAGATCGCCCGTATCGGGACAAGATCTGCACATGCGCAGCACAGGTCCCCATGCTGCCGATCATGAACGGCGGGGGGGTGCGGTGAACGAGGTGGTGGAGGTGGGTGCCGCGGCCGGGGTCGCCGGCCTGGCCTGGCTGCTGATCGCGCTGCCGGCGTTCGGCGCGCTCGTGCTGTTCGTCGCGGGCCACCGCGCCGACCGCTGGGGCCACCTGCTCGGCGTCGGCTCGATCGTCGCATCGTTCGGCGTCGGGCTCGCGATCTTCGTCGAGACCGCCGGGCTGGAGGCGGCGGCCCGCACCCGGGAGCTGTCGCTGTACTCGTGGATCCCGGTCGGCGCGCTCGACATCGACTTCGGGCTGCGGCTCGACCCGCTGTCGCTGACGTTCGTGCTGCTCATCACCGGGGTCGGGGCGCTGATCCACCTGTACTCGGTGGGCTACATGGCCCCCCACTCCGGCGATCACGCAGACGACCCCAACCACGACGCGTCGGCCCGGCGGCGGTTCTTCGCCCAGCTCAACCTGTTCGTCGCGGCGATGCTGGTGCTCGTCCTGGGCAACAACTTCGTGATGCTCTACCTCGGCTGGGAGGGCGTCGGTCTCGCGTCGTACCTGCTGATCGGCTTCTACCAGGACCGCCCGTCCGCGGCGACCGCCGCGAAGAAGGCGTTCCTCATGAACCGGGTCGGCGACGTCGGCCTCGCGATCGCGATCTTCATCCTGTGGGCGCAGCTGGGCACGCTCCAGTACACCGAGGTGTTCGCGCGCATCGGCGAGGTGGACGGCGGGGTGATCCTGGCGATCACCCTGCTGCTGCTGCTCGGGGCGTGCGGCAAGTCCGGCCAGTTCCCGCTCCAGTCCTGGCTGCCCGACGCGATGGAAGGCCCGACCCCGGTGTCGGCGCTGATCCACGCGGCCACGATGGTGACCGCGGGGGTCTACCTCATCGCCCGGTGCGCCCCCATCTACAACCTGACCGAGACGGGCCGCTTGGTCGTCGCGCTGGTCGGCGTGGTCACCCTGCTCATCGGGGCGATCATCGGCTGCGCCTATGACGACATCAAGAAGGTCCTCGCCTACTCCACGGTGAGCCAGATCGGCTACATGATCCTCGCCGTCGGGCTCGGCCCGGCCGGGTACGCGCTGGGCATCTTCCACCTGCTCACCCACGGCTTCTTCAAGGCGGGGCTGTTCCTCGGGGCGGGCTCGGTGATGCACGCGATGCACGACGAGGTGGACATGCGCCGCTACGGCGGCCTGGCCCGGTTCATGCCGGTCACGTTCGTCACCTTCGGCCTGGGCTACCTCGCGCTGATCGGCTTCCCGTTCCTGTCCGGCTACTTCTCCAAGGACGAGATCATCACCGCGGCGTTCGGCGCCCCGGGCTGGCAGGGCTGGGTGTTCGGCGGCGCGGCCACCCTCGCGGCCGGGCTCACCGCCTTCTACATGACCCGGTTGATGCTGATGACGTTCTTCGGCGAGAAGCGCTGGCGCGACCTGCGCACCGCCGACGGCGCCGAGTACCACCCGCACGAGTCCCCGCTGTCGATGACCGTTCCGATGGTGGTGCTGGCGGTCGGCTCGGTCGGTGCGGGCTACGTGCTCTACTCCGGCGACCTGCTGACCGGCTGGCTGGCGCCGTCGCTGGGCGAGCTCGTCCCGGTCGAGGGCGCGGTGGTCGGGCACTCCGCGGTGGCGCTGCTGGTCGTGGGCATCTCCGCGGTGGGCGTGCTGGTCGCCTACCTCACCGTCGGGCGCCGGCCCACCCCGGTGCAGCGCCCGGAGCCGGTGTCGCTGCCGGTCCAGGCCGCGCGGCGCGACCTCTACGCCAACGCGGTCAACGAGGCGCTCATCGCCCGGCCGGGCACCTGGCTCACCCGGGCGCTGGTGTACGTCGACAACCGGGGCGTCGACGGCGTCGTCAACGGCACCGCCGCCCTGCTCGGCGGCAGCTCCGGGCGGTTGCGGCGGTTGCAGACCGGTTTCGTGCGCTCCTACGCGCTGTCGATGCTCGGCGGGGGCGTCCTCGTCGTCGCGGCGCTGCTGGCGGTGCGACTCGTATGACTGCGCGAACGCTGCGCGAGGCCTGCTCGCAGGGCCGAGCCATCAACGCCGTCAGGCGTGAGCCATGATCGGAGGATCGGTGCTTCTCGCACTCCTGCTGCTGCCGCTGGTCGGGGCCGCGGTCGTCGCACCGCTGCACCGCAGCCCGCGCACGGCCAAGCTCGTGGCCCTCGGGTTCGCGCTGGCGTCGCTGGCGCTCACGGCGGTCACCTGGTTCGCCTACTCGGTCGCCGACGCCGCCGCGGGCACCCGGTTCCAGCTGGAGCTGTCGGTGCCGTGGATCCCCGCGTTCGGCACGTCGTTCGCCCTGGGCGTCGACGGCATCGCGCTGGTGATGCTCGCGCTCATCGCCGTGCTGGTGCCGATCGTCATGGCGTACTCGTGGGAGGAGCGCCTGCCCGAGGGCCGCACCGCCGCCGGGTTCTACGCGCTGCTGCTCGCCACCCAGGGCCTGCTGGTCGGGGTGTTCGCCGCCACCGACGTCTTCCTGTTCTACGTGTTCTTCGAGGCGATGCTCGTCCCGATGTACTTCATGATCGGGCGTTTCGGCGGGCCGCGCCGGCAGTACGCAGCGGTGAAGTTCTTCCTGTACTCGCTGCTCGGCGGGCTGATCATGCTCGCGTCGGTGATCGGGCTGTTCGTGGTCAGCGGCGAGCAGCTCGGGCAGGGCACGTTCACCTGGGTCGAGCTGCAGCGGATGGCGGCGTCGGTGCCGGAGTCCACGCAGATCTGGCTGTTCCTCGGATTCTTCGTCGCGTTCGCGATCAAGGCGCCGCTGGTGCCGTTCCACACCTGGCTGCCCGACGCCGGTGCCGAGGCGCCGGTCGGGGCGGGCGTGCTGCTCGTCGGCGTGCTCGACAAGGTGGGCACGTTCGGGTTCCTGCGCTACTGCCTGCCGCTGTTCCCGCTGGCCTCGCAGCGGCTCGCGCCGCTGGTGCTCACTCTCGCCGTGATCGGCATCCTGTACGGGGCGCTGCTCGCGGTCGGGCAGACCGACATGAAGCGGTTCGTCGCCTACACCTCGATCGCCCACTTCGGCTTCATCGCGCTGGGCATCTTCGCGTTCTCCTCGCAGGCCTTCGCCGGGGCCACGCTGTACATGGTCAACCACGGCATCTCGACGGGCATGCTGTTCATCGTCGTCGGGCTGGTCATCGCCCGCGGCGGCTCGCGGCTGGTCGGCGACTACGGCGGCGTGCACCGCCTCGCCCCGCTGCTCGCCGGCGCGTTCCTCGTCGCCGGGCTCAGCTCGCTGGCGCTGCCGGGCACCAACTCGTTCGTCAGCGAGTTCCTCGTGCTGGTCGGCTCCTACCCGCGCGAGCCCGTCTACACGATCCTCGCCACCGTCGGGATCATCTTCGCCGCGCTCTACGTGCTGTGGGTCTACCAGCGCACGATGCAGGGCCCGGTGCGCGGCGCGGCCGTCCTGGGCGCCCTCGAGCGCGGCACCCCGTTGCAGCAAAGCCACTTTCACGCCACCACACGGCTGCAAAGTGGCTTTGCTGCGACGACGACGGTGCCGGCTGGGGCGGGCCCCGGAGGCGCGGCCCGCGAGCCCGCGTTCCCTGACCTGAACGGCCGCGAGATCGCGCTGGTCACGCCGTTGATCGTGCTGATCCTGGCGCTCGGGTTCTTCCCCGGCCCCGTGCTCGACGTCATCACGCCGTCGGTCGAGGCCACGATGAACGAGGTGGGTCTCGTCGACCCCGTGGGAGGTTCCCGGTGAGCGGATCGTCAGGTCTCAGCGTGCTCGCCCAGGTCCCCGTCGTCGGGCGGGTCGAGGTGCCGCCGATCGACTACGCGGCCATCGCGCCGCTGCTCGTCGTGCTGGGCGCCGCGTGCGCCGCGGTGCTGGTCGAGGCGTTCCTGCCGCGCCACCAGCGTTGGCCCGCGCAGGTGGCGCTCACCGTCGGCGCGCTCGGCGTGGCGGGCCTCGCGCTGGGTCTCTACGCCGGCTCGGCGGCGCCGGAAGGCGTCACCACGCTGGCCGACGCGCTGGCGGTCGACCGGCCGACGCTGTTCCTGTGGGGCACGCTGCTCGCGCTCGGGCTCGGGGGCGCGCTGCTGATCGCCGACCGTTCGGTGGAGCCGGGTGGGGCGTTCCTCGCCTCGGCCGCGGCGCGTGCGGAGGCCGGCGGCTGGGGCCCGGGGGGTTCCGGCGAGGAGCGCGGCTACGGCTCCCCTGAACAGGCTCCGACGATGCAGACCGAGGTCTTCCCGTTCCTGCTGTTCGCCCTCGGCGGGATGATGGCGTTCTGCGCGGCCAACGACCTGCTCACGATGTTCATCGCGCTGGAGGTCCTGAGCCTGCCGCTCTACCTGATGTGCGGGCTCGCGCGGCGCCGCCGCCTGCTGTCGCAGGAGGCCGCGGTCAAGTACTTCCTGCTCGGCGCGTTCGCGTCGGCGTTCTTCCTCTACGGCCTCGCGCTGATCTACGGCTACGCCGGTTCGGTACGGCTCGCCGACATCGCCGCGGCCTCGGTCGGCTCACCCGCGTCGGACACGCTCCTGTTCGGCGGGCTCGCGCTGCTGGTGGTCGGGCTGATGTTCAAGGCGTCGGTCGGCCCGTTCCACACCTGGACCCCGGACGTCTACCAGGGCGCACCCACGCCGGTCACGGCGTTCATGGCGGCCTGCACGAAGGTCGCGGCGTTCGGCGCCATCCTGCGGGTGCTCCAGGTCGCCTTCGGGGACACGCGCTGGGAGTGGCGCGGGGTGCTGTGGGCGATCGCGATCGCGTCGATGGTGATCGGTGCGGTGATCGGCCTGACGCAGACCGACATCAAGCGGATGATCGCCTACTCGTCCGTGGCGCACGCCGGGTTCCTCCTGCTGGGCGCGATGGCGATCAGCGAGCAGGGCGTGTCGAGCACGCTGTTCTACCTGCTCGCCTACGGCTTCACCACGCTCGCCGTGTTCGGGGTCATCTCGCTGGTCCGCGACGCCGACGGCGAGGCGTCGCACCTGTCGCAGTGGGCGGGGCTCGCGAAACGCTCGCCGGTGGTGGCCGGGACCATGGCGTTCCTGTTGCTCGCGCTCGCCGGCATCCCGCTGACCAGCGGATTCACCGCCAAGTTCGCGGTCTTCGCCGCGGCGCTGGAGGACGGGATGGCCCCGCTGGTCGTCATCGCGCTGATCGCCAGCGCCGTGGCGGCGTTCTTCTACCTGCGGGTGATCGTGCTCATGTACTTCAGCGAGCCGGCGCCGGACGGGCCCGCGGTCACGGTGCCCGGGGCGTTCACCACGGCGGCCATCACCCTGGGGGTGATCGTCACGCTGCTGCTCGGGATCGTGCCGACGCTGGCCTTGGAGTGGGCCGCCGGCGGTGGCTTCGTAGGCTGAGCCCGTGACCGCGAACTCGATCGCCGGCGTGGAGCTCACCGACCCGGGCCTGGCCGCCGCCGTGGCGGCGGGACTGGACCGGGTGGAGGACCTGCTGCACCGCGAGGTGCACAGCGACTACCGCTTCGTCACCGAGACCTCGCTGCACCTCATCGACGCCGGGGGCAAGCGGTTCCGGCCCCTGTTCACCCTGCTCGGGGCGCAGACCGGCCCGCGGCCCGACGCCGACGAGGTGGTCACCGCCGCGGCCGTCGTCGAGCTGATCCACCTCGCGACGCTCTACCACGACGACGTGATGGACTCCGCGACGATGCGCCGCGGGGCGGAGAGCGCCAACGCCCGCTGGGACAACACCGTCGCCATCCTCACCGGCGACTTCCTGTTCGCGCACGCCTCCAAGCTCGTCGCCGATCTCGGGCCGGAGGCGGTGCGGATCATCGCCGACACGTTCGCCGAGCTGGTCACCGGGCAGATGCGCGAGACCCGCGGGCCGCGCGCCGGGGAGCATCCGGTGGAGCACTACCTGGCCGTCGTCGCCGAGAAGACCGGTTCGCTCATCGCCACCTCCGGGCGCTACGGCGGCATGTTCTCCGGCTGCCCGCCCGAGCAGGTCGAGTCGCTGCGGCAGTTCGGCGCCGTCATCGGCACGGCATTCCAGATCTCCGACGACGTCATCGACATCGCGTCGGCGTCGGACAGCTCCGGCAAGATTCCCGGTACCGACCTGCGCGAGGGCGTGCGCACGCTGCCGATGCTCTACGCGATGCAGGAGACCGGTGCGGACGCCGACCGGTTGCGGGTGCTGCTCGCCGAGCCGATCGCGCGCGACGCCGAGGTGGACGAAGCGCTCGCGCTGCTGCGGTCGGGGCCGGGGCTCGTCCGCGCCCGGGACGCCCTCGCCGGGCTCGCCGCACAGGCCCGCGCCGAGCTGGCGAAGCTGCCCGCCTGCCCGGCCACCGAGGCGCTGGCGTCGCTCACGACCTACGTCGTCGACCGCACGGGCTGACGCCGGAACGCGACCGAACCGAGGACCTGTCCCCGCCCCAGCCCCGCCCCGCCTCCGTCCTGCCCCATCCCATCCCGCCCCGCCCTCGTCCCGCCCCCACCCCCAGCCCCGCCCCCGTCCCCCGTCATGATCACCGTTTCGGGACGTCCGGCCGCGCTGGGTGCGGCCACCGGTCCCCGGTCGCCGATCACGGTCGGGGGTCGTCGGCGGGCGGACGTCGAGATTGTACCGGCGCACGCCAGGATCGGCCTGAACGCACGCTCGGCCCGTCCGCCCGTCCGCCCGTCCGCCCGTCCGCCCGTCCGTCCGCCCGTCCGCCCGTCCGTCCGCCCCGCCCGGCTCCGCCGCCCGCCCCGCCCGGCCCCGCCGCCCGGCCCCGCCCGCCCCGCCCGCCGCCCGGCTCCGGCGCCCGGCCCCGCCGCCCGGCTCCGGCGGCGCGGGCGTCCGGGCGGGCGACGTCTCAGACCGGAACCGGGGTCGCGGCCGGGCGCCGGGCGTGGCGCAGCAGGTCGGCGGTGAACACCAGCAGCGCGAGCCACACCAGCCCGAACCCGATCCACCGCGGCGCGGGCATCGCCTCGCCGATCACCAGCACGCCCCACAGGAACTGCAACGTGGGCGTCAGGTACATGAGCACGCCGAGGGTGGTGAGCGGGATGCGCCGGGCCGCGGCCCCGTAGAGCAGCAGTGGCAGCGCCGTGACCGGGCCCGCGAGCATGAGGAACACGATGTGCGCCGCGCCGTGACCGGTCAGGGTCCCGGTTCCGGCGAGCTGGAGCGAGACGAGCAGCGCAGCCGCGAGCGGCGCGAGCACCACACCCTCCGCGGTGAGCCCGGCGGTCGAGGTCAGGGGCACCGTCTTCTTGCACAGCCCGTAGAGCCCGAAGCTGATGCCGAGCGCGAGACCCAGCCACGGCACCCGCCCGTTGCCGATCCCGATGGTCACGACGGCGGCCGTCGCGATGCCCAGCGCCACCCACTGTGCCGGCCGCGGTCGCTCGCGCAGCACGAGCACGCCGAGCAGCACGCTGAACAGCGGGGCGGTGTAGTAGCCGAGCGCGATCTCGACGACCTGGTCGATCGCCACGCCGTAGATGAACACGCCCCAGTTCGCGGCGATCAGCACGGCCGCGGCGGCGACCAGCGCCCAGCCGCGGGTGGTGAGCGTGCGCAGCTCGCCCCAGCCGCGGACGAGCGCCAGCACGGCCACCATGAGCACGAGGGTCCACAGGATCCGGTGGGCGAGGACCTCCAGCGGCGCGGCCGGGTCGAGCAACGGCCAGAACGCGGGGAACAACCCCCAGGTGACGTAGGCGCCCAGGCCGAGCAGCACGCCGCGGGCGTCGGAGTCCGGGAGCGTCGCTGCCATCGCCCCATGAGAGCATCCCGATCCTCGCCGCATCCGGTGAGACCGGTCACCCACCGCGAAGGTTGAGCGCGACCCTTCCGGTCGGCGGGCCGGTCGTGATATTCAGCACCCGATCACAGTCGGAGGGGTGGACATGTCAGGTGTCACGTGGGTCCTGGTCGTTCTCGCGATCGTCGTGCTGGTCGCGGTGGTGGTCGCGGTGTCGCGGCGGGGGGGTGCCGGCGCGGAACCGGCGGCGGAGCTGAACCCGCAGCCGCTCCCACCCGCTCCCGCACCCCCGTCCGACGAGGCCACCGAGCCCGTACTGCCGGTGGCGGCCGACCGGGGGGTCGCCACGCCACCCGCCGTGCCCGCGCTCGCGGCTCTCGACGACGGGCTGGCGGGCGGCGTCGCGGCCACCGTGGGCAGCGGTGCCGCCGCGGCCGTGGCCGCAGACGTCACCGAGGCCGGGCCCTACGCGGGCTCCGTGCTGCCGACGGCCGACGGTTCGGCACCGTCCGGGGAGTACACGATCAAGGCGAACGCGGGGTCGAGGCGCTACCACGCGCCCGAGTCGCCGTACTTCCACCGCAACCGTGCCGACGTCTGGTTCGGGTCGGCAGCCGACGCCGAGGCCGCCGGCTTCGTCGCGTGGAACGGCCGCCCGGCCGCCACCTGACGCCGGCCGCCCCGAGCGCGCCGCCCGGCGCTGCCGGGAGATGACGGCGCCATCGGGAGCCGGCGGCCGCGCCCGGGTGAGTGTCACTGCGCGAGCCGGTCCTCCAGCAGCCTGGTGGCCGCCGCCGTGCGGTCGTCCAGGGTGCCGGTCCCGCTGGTGAAGATCTCCACCAGGACCAGCCGCCCGCCCTCCACCGCGATCGCGGCGCTCTTCTGCTCGCTCGACCAGGCGAAGCCGCGATCCCCGACGGAGATCGGCCGGACGGTCGCGCCGGCGTTCTCGCCCTCGCTGGTGAACTCCGCGATCTGCTCGTCGGCGATGAGCGCCGGCGCCGAGATGATCGTGACGTCGAGGTCCGCTCCCTGCGCCGCCGTGTAGAGGCAACCGGTGACGCCGACGAACCCCGGAACGGCCTCGAGCTCGTCGGGAACTCCGGCGTCCTGCAGCGGGCTGCCGATGATCTCCGAGACCGCGGCGGGGGTCGGGCACGGGGCGGTGGTGCCGGTCGCGCCGGCACCGATCTCGGAGACCTGGCCGGCCACGACGCTGAACAGGTAGATCACGCCGACCACCACGGCGAGCAGCAGCACGCCGACCACCACGGCCGCGATGACGCAGCCGCGCCTGCTCCGGGCGGGCTGCGGGGGTGCGCCCGGCCCGCCGGGGCCCCCGCCCCACTGCGGCGGCCCACCCGGCGCTCCGCCCCCCTGCGGCGGCCCACCCGGCCCACCCGGCCCCCCGCCCGGCGCTCCGCCCCACTGTGGCGGTCCCGCGCCGTGGCGCCCGGCCTGGAAGGGCTGCTGCGGGTGGCCCGGTGCCGGCGGGCCCCCCTGCTGCGGCGGGTACCAGCGCCCGTCCGAAGCCTGCCACCACCCCGGCGGTGGCTGTTGTGGCTGTTGCGGCTGCACGGCTGCCCCCGATCCCGATGCCGGTGGTCGGCCGGCGGATCAGCCGACGACGGTCCAGGTGTCGCGGCCGTTGAGCAGTTCCTGAAGGTCCGCCCCACCGTTCGCCGCGGAGTTCGCGACGGCCGAGTCCACCTGGGCCCGGGCGTCGTCATCGTAGGTGCTGCGCCGCACCTGCCGGAAGATCCCGGTGACGGTGTGGGTGAGGTCCTGGTCGGACAGTCGCGACAGCGCGAACGCCAGGTTGTGGTCGGTCGCGTCGTGCACCACGATCTCGGTGCCGTCGATCTCGTCGACCTTCGCCACGCCCAGCCCGTAGCCCTCGCGCACCACCGCGTAGCTGCCCAGGCCGTCGTCGCCGGCCGGACCGAAGCGGATCGGCTCGCCGTGGTGCAGCGGGATGAGCCGCTCGGCGGCCTCGTCGCCGCGCCGCAGCACGTCGAAGGCGCCGTCGTTGAAGATGGGGCAGTCCTGGAAGATCTCGACGAGTGCGGTGCCCCGGTGCGCGGCGGCCGCCCCGAGCACCGCGGTGAGGCCCTTGCGATCGGAGTCGATCGCGCGCCCGACGAAGGTGGCCTCGGCGCCGAGCGCCAGCGAGACCGGGTTGAACGGGTGGTCGAGCGAGCCCAGCGGGGTGGACTTGGTGACCTTCCCGACCTCGGACGTCGGCGAGTACTGGCCCTTGGTGAGCCCGTAGATCCGGTTGTTGAACAGCAGGATCTTCAGGTTGACGTTGCGGCGCAGCGCGTGGATCAGGTGGTTGCCGCCGATCGAGAGCGCGTCGCCGTCGCCGGTGACGACCCACACCGACAGGTCGCGGCGGGAGACGGCGAGGCCGGTGGCGATCGTCGGCGCGCGGCCGTGGATGGAGTGCATGCCGTAGGTGTTGAGGTAGTACGGGAAGCGCGACGAGCAGCCGATGCCCGACACGAACACCGTGTTCTCCCGACGGATCCCCAGCGTCGGCAGGAACTGGCGCACTGCCGCGAGCACGGCGTAGTCGCCGCAGCCGGGGCACCAGCGCACCTCCTGGTCGGAGGTGAAGTCCTTGGCGGACTGGACGTCCTCTGCGGTAGGGACCTCGTGCAGCCCCCCGAGCTGCGGAAGCCCCAGATCGATCGCGGTCATGCGTGCACCCCCGTCAGATGCTCCAGGTAGAGGTCCTGGAGCTCCTCGGCCTTGAACGGCAGGCCGGAGACCTTGGTGTAGCTGCGGACGTCGACCAGGTGCCGGGCGCGCAGCAGCATCGCGAGCTGGCCGAGGTTCATCTCGGGCACCAGCACCGTGCGGTAGCGACCGAGCACGTCGCCGAGGTTGGCCGGCATCGGGTTGAGGTGGCGCAGGTGCGCGGTGGCGACGCCGTGGCCCATCGCGCGCACCCGCCGGGCGCCCGCACCGATCGGTCCGTACGTCGACCCCCAGCCCAGGACCAGCAGCTCCGCGTCCCCGGACGGGTCGTCGACCTCCAGGTCCGGAACGCGGATGCCGTCGACCTTGGCGGCGCGCAATCGCACCATCCGGTCGTGGTTGTCGGGGTCGTAGGAGATCCCGCCGCGGCCGTCGGCCTTCTCCAGCCCGCCGATGCGGTGCTCCAGGCCCGCGGTGCCGGGCACGGCCCACGGGCGGGCGAGGGTGTCGTCGTCGCGCAGGTAGGGCCAGAACTCCCCGGACCCGTCGGGTGCGTTCGCCGCCGTCGCGAACCCGGGGTCGATGGGCTCCAGCGTCTCCACCGCCGGCACCCGCCACGGCTCCGAGCCGTTGGCCAGCGACCCGTCCGACAGCAGCATCACCGGTGTGCGGTAGGTGATCGCGATCCGCGCGGCCTCGATCGCGGCGGCGAAGCAGTCGCCGGGCGAGCGCGGCGCGATGATCGGCAGCGGCGCCTCTCCGTTGCGGCCGAACATGGCCTGCAGCAGGTCGGCCTGCTCGGTCTTGGTGGGCAGCCCGGTGGACGGGCCGCCGCGCTGCACGTCCACGACCAGCAGGGGCAGTTCCAGTGCCACGGCCAGGCCCACCGTCTCGGACTTGAGCGACACCCCCGGCCCCGACGTGGTGGTCACCCCGAGCGCGCCGCCGAACGATGCCCCCAGTGCCGCGCCCACACCGGAGATCTCGTCCTCGGCCTGGAAGGTCGTTACACCGAAGCGCTTGTGCTTGGACAGCTCGTGCAGGATGTCCGACGCCGGGGTGATCGGGTAGGAGCCCAGGAAGACGGGCAATCCCGAGAGCTGCCCGGCCGCAACGATCCCGTAGGCGAGCGCGGTGTTGCCGGTGATCTGGCGGTAGGTGCCGGTGGCGAGCTTGGCGGGCGCCACCTCGTAGGTGACGGCGAAGGACTCGGTGGTCTCGCCGTAGGCGTGCCCGGCCCGGAACGCGAGGACGTTGGCCTCGGCGAGGTCGGGGCGGCGGGCGAACTTCTCGCGCAGGAACCGCTCGGTGCCCTCGGTCGGGCGGTGGTACATCCAGCCGAGCAGGCCCAGCGCGAACATGTTCTTGGCCCGCTCGGCGTCCTTCTTGGACAGACCCGTGTCCTCGAGGGCCTTGCGCGTGACGGTGGCCATGGCGACGGCGTGCACCTGGAAGTCGTCGAGCGAGCCGTCGTCGAGCGGGTTGGCGTCGTAGCCGACCCTCGCGAGGTTGCGCTTGCTGAACTCGTCGGTGTTGACCAGCAGGATCCCGCCGCGGGGCAGGTCGCCGATGTTGGCCTTGAGCGCGGCCGGGTTCATCGCGACGAGCACGTCGGGCCGGTCGCCGGGGGTGAGGATGTCGTAGTTCGCGAAGTGCAGCTGGAACGACGACACCCCGGCCAGCGTCCCGGCGGGGGCGCGGATCTCGGCGGGGAAGTTGGGCAGCGTCGACAGGTCGTTGCCGAACGCCGCGGTCTCGGAGGTGAACCGGTCGCCGGTGAGCTGCATGCCGTCGCCGGAGTCGCCGGCGAAGCGGATGACGATGCGCTCGCGCGTCACCACCTCCCGCCCGCCGGCCGGAGGGTGGTCGGCGAGGTCCGCGGCAGTGTCCGATGACGTCATGGGGAGGTCGGTCCTAGCGGTCGGCGGAGTGCTCCTTGCTGCGTCCGAGGTTAACTCCCGGTATCACCCAGTGTCCTCGCGCCCCGCCCCATCTCACACCTGACCGTTGCGTCAGGCCGTCGCCTCTTGTGAGATTGGGCTTAGCTGTGTTTACGTTCTCCTAACCTTTCACCCTGAGGAGTGAACATGGCGCTACGTCCACTGTGGTCCGCTGCGGCCCTCGCGGTCACGACCCTCCTGCTGGCCGGCTGTGCCGGGGCGCCTCCCGCGCCGCCCGCGCCCGCCGCCGCGCCCGCCGCTCCCGCACCTGCGACCGGGGAGTACCGCCCGGTGTCCGACGTGGTGCCGCATGCCGCGATCGGCCAGGACGTCGGGCAGATCAAGAAGCTGCTCGACGTCCGCAAGGAGGGCAAGCCGGTCGACTTCGCCGCCGTCGGCGTGCTGTTCGAGCAGGGCGGCGCGTCCAAGAAGGGCGACGGCTCCACCCGCACGCTGGCGACCCTGCTCGACTCCCCGGAGACGATCACGACGATCCGCGAGGCCGTCGCCGGCAGCGGGGCCTCGGCCGGGGCGAGCGACGGCGTCCGCGCGCAGCGGGTGGACAAGGGGATCACGGTGCTGCTGGCCGACAAGGTCGTCGACGAGCTCGGCACGGCGGCCGAGAAGGTCGCCGCGGGGAACCTCGACCTGGCGACCGGCGCGGTGCACAACGTCGACGAGGCGTGGGCGTTCTTCACCGCCGACGGGCAGGGCCCGGCGTCCACGGCCGACAAGCGCGCCGCGGACTTCAAGCGCGAGGGCGCCGTGCGCGAGCCCGTGATCGCCGCGCTGGTGGCCGCGCAGTCCGCCGCCACCACCGGTGACGCCGCCGCCCTGGGCACCGCCACGACCGGCACCCGCCAGGGGATCGACTACGTCTTCTACCTGGCCACCCACAAGTACCTGGAGAACTCCGACGAGGTCGGGCGCGCGGAGGGCGAGTCGTTCTACCGCGGCATCGCGCCGCGCGTGATCGCCGCCGACGCCGCCGCGGACGCCGCCGTGCTCGCCGCGTTCGCCTCCGGGGACGCCGTCGCCGGGCGCGCCGCGCTCAACACGCCGGCCGTGGTCGCGGCGCTGGGGGTGTCGGCGGCCAACCGGGTCTGACCCGCGGACCCGGTTCTGACGACGCCCGAGATCGACGTGGGACACGTCCGGCACGCCGACGACGTCTCCCACGTCGATCTCGACCGCGTGCGGTGCCGTCAGCCGCTGCGTCGCCGCTGGATCCGGCCCTGCAGCGCGGCCACCCGCTCGCCGAACGCCGCGGACCGCACCGACGCCGCCTGCGCGCGCACCTCCACCTCCACCGCGTCGGCCTGCGCCGCCAGGTTCGCGGTGACCCGCATCGTTGCCTTCGTCGTGACGGCCAGGTCCCGCGGTGCGTCGGCGGCGCGCGCCGCCAGCTCGATCGCGGCGGCCCGCGCGTCGTCCACGCGGCGTAGCACCAGCCCGAGGCGCTCCGCCTCGGCGGCGTCGACGACCTCCCCGAACAGGGTCAGCGCCGCCGCGCCCTGCGGGCCGAGCACGCGCTGGGCCATCCACGTGTAGCCGCCGCCGGGGTGCAGCCCCAGCGGCAGGAACCGGGCGTCGAAGCGGGCGTTCGGGCCGGCCAGGCGCACGTCGCAGGCCAGCGCGAGGTTCAGCCCCGCGCCGACGGCCGCGCCGTTCACCGCGGCCACCGTGGGCAGCGGGCACTGCGCGACGGCAAGGAAACCCGCGTACACCGCGTGCAGCGTGGCCGGGTCGGCGCCCTGGAGCTCGGCGAGGTCGCCGCCCGCGCAGAACGCCGGGTCCTCGCCGGTGACGACCACCGCCCCCACCCCGTCGTCGGCCACCGCGGCGGCGACGGCGTCGGCGAGCAGGCCGGACATCCGCCGGTCCATCGCGTTGCGGCGGGCCGGGTTCGCGACGGTGAGGACGGCGACGCGGCCGACGTACTCGGAGCGGACGGTGCTCGGGGCGGCGGACTCGCCGGAGGAGGGGGTCATGACGACGCATCCTGCCAACGTCGCGGGGCGGGCGCCTCGCCGCCGGATCGGCCGGGCAGGAACGGCCTGCTGCGTGCGTTCGTTGGTCGGGCGTGCGCAACAACCTCAACGGGCTGAAGACGGCCCTGTTGCTCGGTGGGATGAGCGCGCTGATGGTGGGCGTCGGGTCCCTGTTCGGCCGCGGCGGGCTGCTGCTCGCGCTGCTGGTCGCCCTGGGCGTCAACGGGTACGTCTACTTCCGCTCCGACACGCTCGCCCTGCGCGCGATGCACGCCCGGCCGGTCACCGAGGCCGAGCACCCGGCGATGTACCGGATCGTGCGCGAGCTCTCGCGCGCCGCCCGCCGGCCGATGCCGCGCTTGCACGTGTCGCCGACCGCGGCGCCCAACGCGTTCGCCACCGGTCGCAGCCCGCGGCACGCGTCGGTGTGCGTCACGACCGGGCTGCTGGCGCTGCTCGACGAGCGCGAGCTGCGGGCGGTGCTGGGCCACGAGCTCAGCCACGTGCACAACCGCGACATCCTCGTCTCCTCGGTCGCCGGCGCGCTGGCGGCGATGGTGAGCTTCCTCGCGACCACGGCGATGTTCGCGGGGCTCTTCGGCGGCGCCGCCGACGGTCCGGACGACCGGCCCAACCCGGTCGCGCTGTTCCTGCTTGCCCTGCTCGGCCCGATCGCCGCCGGAGTGGTGCAGATGGCCGTGAGCCGGACGCGGGAGTTCCAGGCCGACGCGAGCGGCGCCGCGCTGACCGGCGACCCGCTGGCGCTGGCCTCGGCATTGCGCAAGCTGCACGCCGGCACCCAGCACCGGCCGCTGCCGGCCGAGCCGCGGCTGGTGGCGCAGTCGCACCTGATGATCGCGAGCCCGTTCCGCGCCGGCGAGCACGCGGCGCGGTTGTTCGCCACGCACCCCCCGCTGGAGGAGCGCATCCGGCGCCTGGAGCGACTGGCCCGCCACCGCTGAGCCGGCCTGCTCCGCCTCGCCGCAGCCGGTGCCGGCCTGCTCGGCCCCGCCGCAGCCGGCCGCGCGCCGCCGTCGCCGACTCACCCGCCGGCCCGATGGCGTCCGCACGGGCGTCGTCGGGCCCGCACGGGTGTCCCGGCGCCCGTGCGGACGCCACACCGCCCGTGCGGACGCCACACCGCCCGTGCGGGGGTCGGTCAGGGGGTGGGGAACAGGTCGTCCAGCCAGGTCTGCCAGGCGGTGGTGAGGTGCTTCTCGTCGACGGGGGCGCCGTAGAGGTAGTGGTAGGCGCTCACCCCGCAGCCCGCGTCGCCCTCGGCGCCGAACCGGTACAGCGCGTCCGCCGACCGGACCCCGAGGAACGCCGCGCTCGCGACGTCGACGACGCCGGTGACCGGGTCGAGCCCGGCCGGGCGCAGCGTGACCGGGTCGCCGACCACCGGGTGCCCGGCCAGGCCGAGCCCGCGGTGCAGCGCCGGCCACACCTGCGCCGCGGACCCCGGCACGTAGCTCATGGCCACGACGCCGGTGGCCCGCCGCCCGGCGAAGTGCGCGAGGTAGGCGGCCAGGTTGCCGAGGAACAGGTCCCAGCCGGCGTCGAAGGAGTCGTACTCGTCCTCCCAGCCCTCGTCGAGGAACCCGCTCTGCACGAAGCGCAGCACCGTGCCGCCGCCGTCGCGCGCCTCGACGAGGAACTCGAAGGCGTAGTTCGCGCCCTCGGCGGGCGGCTCGGCGGCGCCGTAGGCGAAGCGGCGGCCCGATTCGTGGGCGATGACCGTGCCGGTGACGTCCATGCCGCCGCCGAAGCTCTGCGTGATCGGCCCGCCCGCGCGCGGTTCGACGGCGGTCGGGACGAACCACGCGGTGATGCCCGGACCGGTCGCGATCGCCTCCCACACCTGCTCGGGGTCGGCGGCGAGCTCGATCCGCTTCTCCATACGCCTGCTCATGCGAGCCACCGTGCCATGCGACAAGAATAGCTGTCAATGTTCGCAACCAGATGGTTGACAACGAGGTGGCGCCGGGGCTAGCGTCTTATTCAACCGGAAGGTTGAGGAGACCGGGATGACCGATCAGCTGTCCCGCCTCTTCGCCGCCCTGGCGGACCCGACTCGGCGCGACATCGTGGCGCGGCTCGCCGTGGGCGACGCCACGGTCGGCCAGCTCGCGGCGCCCTACGACGTCAGCGTGCAGGCCGTCTCCAAGCACCTGAAGGTGCTGGAGGAAGCCGGGCTGGTGCGCCGCAGCCGCGACGCGCAGCGCCGGCCGGTGCACCTCGAACCCGAGGTGCTGCAACGGATGACGAGCTGGATCGAGCGGTACCGCCAGGTCGCCGAGGAGCGTTACCGGCGCCTCGACGCCGTGCTCGCCACCATGACCGAGGAGGAGACACGACCATGACCACCACGACCGAGACCCGCATCGAGGCCGACACGAGCGTGCCGGTCATCCACATCTACCGTGAGTTCGCGGCCACGCCCGCGCAGCTCCACCGGGCGCACACCGATCCCGAGGTGTTCGCGAGGTGGATCGGACCGGACTCCCTCAGCACCCGCATCGACCAGTGGGACGCCCGCACCGGCGGCAGCTTTCGCTACGTCGCCTCGCGTGACGGCGACGAGTTCGGATTCCACGGCTGCTTCCACGAGGTGCGCGCGGACCGGATCGTGCAGACGTTCACCTGGGAGGGCATGCCCGACGGGGTGGCGCTGGAGACGCTCACCTTCGAGGACCTGGGCGACGGGCGTACCCGGTTGCACGCCACGTCGCTGTGCGACAGCTTCGAGGCACGTGACGGGTGGCTGCGCAGCGGCATGGAGACCGGCGTCAACGACGGCTACGCCAAGCTCGACGGGCTGCTCCGCGATGGCACGCTCTGAGCGCGGCCCGACGCCCGGTTCGACGCCTGCCGCTTCGGCGCCTGCCGCTTCGCTGCCCGCCGAGCCCGCGGCGCGGCACCGGGTGATCGCCGGCGCGTTCACCGACCGGGTGCTCGGCACCCGCGACTGGGATGCGCCGGCGCCGGTGGCCGGCTGGGCCGCCCGTGACGTCGTCGGGCACCTGACGGGCTGGTTCCCGGGGTTCCTCGCCGCCGGGAGCGGGATCGAGCTGGCGCGCGGCCCGTCGGTGACCGACGATCCGGTGACGGCCTGGCGGGTGCACGCCGATGCGGTCCAGGCCCTGCTCGACGACCCGGCGACGCCCGGGCGCGTGCTGGCCGACCCGCACATCGGCGAACTGCCGCTGGACGTCGCGGTGGACCGCTTCTACACCGCCGACGTCTTCATGCACACCTGGGACCTGGCCCGCGCCACCGGCCAGGGCGACCGGCTCGACCCGCACCTGTGCGCCGAGCTGCTGGCCGGCATGGAGACGATGGAGGAGGCGATCCGCGCGTCCGGGCAGTTCGGGGTGCGCGTGCCGGTGCCGGCGGGCGCCGACCCGCAGACCGCGCTGCTGGGCTTCATCGGCCGCGACCCGGCCTGGACGCCGTAGCCACGCCCCGGCGACGCCCGGCGACGCCCCGGCGACGCCCCGGCGACCGTCCGGTCAGCCGCCCGCGTCCGGCGGATCCAGCGCCGGCCGCGTCCGGCGCTCGACCTCCGCGATGCCCAGCCTCAGCGCGTCCAGCTCGCCCGCCAGGTCGTCGACGCGCCGGTCCCGCGGCAGGTGGTCGGTGCCGGCGGCCATCGCGAGCAGCTCGACGGCGCGGGTGCCGAGGCTCTCGATGCCCAGTGCGGTGGTCTGCAACCGGGCGAGCGTGATCTCGCGGGCCTCGGCGAGGCGGGTGTGCGCCGCGAGCTGCTCCTCGACGCGCGCGAGCGCTGCCCGGTGCTCGGCGGCGACCGCGTCGTGCTGGGTGCGGCGCAGCAGGGCGATCAGCCGCTTGCGCTCCGCGGCGAGGCGGTTGACGGGGATGCGGGCGGTCCCGTCGGCGAACGCGGTGGCCTGGCCGGCGAGGCGGTGCAGGGCCGGGCGGGTGCCGGCGGCGTCGTCGCGGACCGCGCGCAATTGGTCGCGGGTGGCGCTCGGCGGCGCCGACTCCACCGTCTCGTCGAGGGCGCGCAGTGCGCGCTCGGCGCGGTCGAGCAGGGTCCGCGCGGGGGTGCCGCGGCGGGGCTCGGGAAGCGCCGTGGGCCCGGGAAGCTCGGGCGTGGCGAGCTCGGACCCGGCGGGGGAGCGGGGGGCCAGCAGCGCGTCCGCGGCGACCTTCGCGCCGTACACCGCCGCCGCCACCCCGATCCCGACCGGGAGCGCGAGCGCCACGCCCGGCAGCACCGCCCACGCGACCCCGCCCGCGGTGGCGGCCAGCAGCACCCCCCACGGGTCGGCGAGCCGGTCGCGCCACGTCACCGGGGGAGCCTAGAAGTTCGACACTAGAAGTTCGACACGACGTCGCGCAGCACCTTGTCGATGCTGGTCGGGTCGCCCGCGTCGTAGGCGGCGGCCTGGCTGGCGGCGGCGATCCGCGCGAGGACGTCGAGTTCGGCCTCGCCGCCGTAGGCGATCGGGAACACCCGCACCTTCATCCGCTCGTCCTCGGTGTCGAGGTCGCGCAGCAGGGCCTCCAGGTCGTCGTCGGGCGGGTACTCGTTGACGCCGTCGGTGAGCAGCACGACCGCGTTGATCCGGGTGGGGTCGAACGCGGCGCGCACCTGCTCGACGGCCGCGCGGGTCGTCGCGTACAGCGCGGTGCCCCCACCCGGTTCCAGTGCCGTGATGAGCCGCGGGTACTCGCCGCGCACGGCGTCGACGGCACCGGGCGGCACCAGCACCCGGTACGGCAGCGACTCGCCGTCGAGCGGAGTGCTGAACGTCCACAGGCTCAACGTGTCCTGCCCGCCCAACAGGTCCAGGCTCTGCACGGCCGCGGACTTCGCGAGGTCCAGGCGTGTGCCCGCGCCGGCCACCGGCTCGCCCATCGAGCCGGACACGTCCAGCACGAACACGAGGTTGGCCTTCTTGCGCAGCTCGGCCCAGGATGCGACGACCTGGTCGAGCACGGCGGCGCCGGGCGGCCGCAGCACGGTGAACGACCGCTCGGGCGCCAGCCCGTTCTCCCGCGAGATCGGGTCGCCCGGCACGCCCTCGAAGCTGCGGAACGCAGCGTCTGTGAACCGTCGCTGCTGGTCGAGCTCGCGCACGAACGCGAGGAAGTCCGCGGCGGCTGCGCGCTTCGCGTCGTCGACCCAGCTCGCGGTGAGCACCACGAACGGGTTGTCGGACACGAGCGTGCCGTCGCGCGGGTAGATGGCGGCGAGCGGCACGCGCGGCGGCGGCCGCTGCCCTGCGGTGGCCGGGTCGCCGCCGGGGTTGCCCTGGTTGTAGTCCCAGACCGACTTCTCCTCGATAGCCACCGCGCTGACGTAGCCGAGCGCCTGCCCCCGCTCGGCGGCGCTGTAGAGGTTGGCGAGGAACGTCAGCGAGGTGTCGCCGTAGTGCACCGCGCTGCTCTCCAGCGCCGCGACGAACTCGCGGACCCGTGGATCGGCCACGTCGGCGCTGCTCAGGTCGGTGGAGCGGCCGGTCGCGGCGAAGAAGGTGGCGACGGTGCTGTTGAGCCCGGTCGTCGAGATGGTCGGGTTGGTCTTGCCGAGCTTGAACGCCCCCCACTCGGGGTGCCCCTTTCCACCCCACCCGGCGGGGTCGCGGGCCAGCGCGGCCAGGTCGGCCCAGCCGATCTCCGCGTCGGGCCAGCCGAGCGCCTCGGCCATCGGCTGCGGCATCGCGATCACCAGCGGCGCCTGCGCGATCGACGGCTGCTCGGCGGGCAGCAGGGCGGGCCGGTCGGCGGCGGCGAGCCGCTGCTCCAGCACCCGGGTCCAGATGCTGGACGCCGGCGTCCAGACGTCGGGCCGCGCCCCGTGGGCCCGCTCGTCCCAGTCGCGGGCGAGCGCCTCGGCCGCGACGCCGGACGCGAGCGGGGCGACCCGGACGTCCACGCACCGGCCGTCGACCTCCCGCTCGGCGCGGTTGTAGTCGTCGGCGATCAGGGTGAGCAGCGCGGACTTCTCCACCGACGCCGTGACGTTCAGCTCCGTGCAGCCCGCCCGGTCGGCGCGGGCGGGGGCGGTCTCGGAGCCGTCCGTGACGAGCCAGCGGACGCCGAGCACGAGGCCCACCGCCACCAGCCCGCCGACGATCAACCCGACAGGTGGGCGTCGCGCCATCGATTCTCCCCCGGACGGGCTGCGTGTCGCGCCAGGCTAGGTCGTGCGGGGCGGCCGAGGAAGGGGCCCGAGGGGGTGATCGGCGTGTGGGGGCGCCGGCCCGCGCGGGGCGCGGGCAGCGCGGCC
>JBQTJE010000090.1:0-36451 GCA_052387455.1 Pseudonocardia sp. | reverse complement strand
GGGGGGGAGGCCCCCTTCTGGGGTCGACCTAATGGCCGGCGTGTGACGGGCAGGGGTCCCGCCGCGTGGCGGTCCCGGGGGGCGGCGCGCCGCCGGGACCGGCCAGGTCAGATCAGTGTCGGAGCATGGATCAGCTCAGCCCCACCGCGATGTCGGTGAAGGAGCCGTCGGGGGCGCCGACCCGGGTGACCTTTCCCGACAGCAGGTCCACGGTGTGCAGCTCGTACCCGCCCCCGACCTGCAACGTCGCGTATCCGGTGTTCACGCCGTCGGGTCCGCTGAAGATGTCGAGGCCCGACGCGGGCTCGATCTGCACGCCCAGGCTGCCGGTGGGGGCCAGCGTGCCGCCGTTGGCGGGGGACTGGATCGAGATCCGCCCGGCGGTGGCGTCGAGGACGAACAGCGTCGTGCCCGTCGTCATCTCGGTGTCGTTGTTGGTGTACGCCGCCGAGACGACGCCGGTGGCCGGCACGGTGCCGGTGGCGGGCGCCTGCGCGGGGTTGGTCAGGTCCGTGTCGGCGACGGTCGCGGGCAGCGGCATCATCGCGAAGGGCTGGCGCAGGTTCTGCCCGGTGTCGCTGACGACGCGCAGCGCGTTGGCGGCGGGGTTGAAGTCCACGCCGAACCGCTCGCCCTCCAGCGGCACCGTGAGCGTCCCGACGGAGGTGGCCGCGCCCGCGTCGGTGATCGTGTAGATCCCGCCCTGGTCGCCGACCCCGTAGAGGTTGCCGTCCTGCACGCGGTAGTCGATGCCGACCAGCCGGGTGTCGCCGGACAGGCCGGTGATCGCCGTGGGCGCGGGGAACGCCGTGTCGGCGGTGGTGAACCGGGCCAGTGACGTGCCGTCCACCAGGCCGACGACGGCGACGGCCGAGGTCGGGGTGGCGGCCGGCGTGGTCGGGGTGGCGGCCGGCTGCTCCGCCGCGCCGCAGGCGGCAGAGGTGGTGACCAGGGCGCCGGCCAGGACGGCCAACGCGCCTGCCTTCGTCAAGGAACGCACAGGAACTCCAAGGGTCGTCGACGTGGGCGCGGGGTGCGCCACCCGTGCCTACGGCTCGGCCCCGGCCCGTGTTCAGCAGGCAGGGTCACGGGGTGATCACGACTTGTACGGCGCCCGGGTCAGCGGATGCGGCGGCCGGTTTCGGCGCAGGAGTAGCCGCCCAGGGACTCCACGTCGGCGCGGAAGTCGGGGCGGTCCAGCAGCTCCCACAGCGGCGCGAGGACCGGGTCGTCCAGCATCGACGCGCGCAGCACCAGGTCGTAGGGCTCCCGGGCGACGGGCACGAAGTCCAGCCCGAACGCCCGCGCCGCGGCCAGGATGCCGAGCCCGGCGTCCGCGCGATCGGCCGCGACCGCCGCCGCCACGGCCAGGTGGGTGTGCTCCTCGCGCGCGTAGCCTGCGATCGCCGTCGCGTCGAGACCGCGGCGGGTCAGTTCGTGGTCGAGCAGCGCCCGGGTGCCGGCGCCGCGCTGGCGGTTGACGTAGCGCAGGCCGGGGCGGGTGAGGTCCTCGACGCCCGCCAGCTCCAGCGGGTTGCCGGCCGCGACGATCAGGCCCTGGTCGCGGTGCACGAGCCGGACCACCGCGACGTCCTGCCCACCGTCGCCGCCGAGCAGCTTGTCGACGTACGGCAGCGTGTACGCGGCCGTGGCCGGGTCGAGCAGGTGCGAGCCCGCCAGGTGGCAGAGGCCGTCGCGCAGCGCGACCAGCCCGCCCAGCGACCCGACGTTGGACGACGCCAGCGTCACCAGCGGGTCGGCGGCGCGCAGCGCGGACGCGGCCATGTCGAGCACGAGGTCGTGCGAGCCGATCGCGACGACGGTCCGCCCGATCTCGCCGAGCCCGCGCAGCAGCTCGACCCGCACGTCCGCGCCGGCGTGGTGGCCCTCCACCCCGGCGGGCACGACGAGCAGCCCGTCGGCACGCACCAGCGAGGTGAGCACGCCCGCCCCGCGCGGCAGCGGCGTGGCGACCACCGCGCCGCCGACGCGCCCGAGCCGCACCCGCACCCAGTCGTCCATCCCGACGACGGAGGCGAGCTTGCGGGCGAGCCGGGCCGTCATGACCGGGCGCTCGCGCGGTGCGGCGCCCTCCAGGGCGGCGAGCAGCGGCGCGGCGAAGATGTCGAAGGTCAGCGCGGCGGAGACGGGGTAGCCGGGGGCGCCCAGCACCGGCGTGGCGTCCACGGCGCCGAGCACGACGGGGTGCCCGGGGCGGACCGCGACCCCGTGCACGGCGAGCACGCCTGCGCCGTCGACGACGCGCGCGGTGTAGTCGTCGCGTCCGGCGCTGGAGCCGGCGACGAGCACCACGAGGTCGGCGTCGGCGGCGGCGGCGCGCAGGGCGGCGGTGATCGCGTCCGGGTCGTCGCCGACGATCGGGGTGACGTCCGCGGCGCACCCCAGCTCGCGGGCCTGGGCGGCGAGCATGATCGAGTTGGTGTCGAGGATCTCACCGGGCGCGGGGTCCGTGCCGACCGGCACGATCTCGTCACCGGTGGGGACGATCACCACCCGCGGGCGGCGCCGGACGGCGACGCTGGTGGCGCCCGCGGCGGCGGCCGCCGCGACGTCCACGGGCCGCAGCCGGTGCCCGGCGGGCAGGAGCAGCTCGGTGGCGCTGATGTCCTCCCCGATCGAGCGGACGTGCTCGTAGGGCGGCACGGCGGCGCGCAGCTCGGCCGCCCCGCCGGCGAGGTGCACGTGCTCGCGCATCACCACGGCGTCGTAGCCGGCGGGCAGCGGGTCCCCGGTGTCGACGACGGCGAAGTCCGCGACGAGGACAGGGGTCGTCTCGGCGGCACCGACCGTGTCCGCCGCGCGCACCGCGATCCCGTCCATCGCGGCGGAGTCGAACGCGGGCGAGGAGCGGCGCGCCCACACCGGCTCGGCCGTCACCCGACCGACCGCCTCCGCGACCGGAACCGCGCACGCCGGCACCCGCGGCGGGCATCCCGCGGCCGCGCACGCCGCGCGCCAGGCGGCGAGGGCCTGCGCGGTGGGGACGTCGGACACGAAGGGGCTCTCGGCGGGCACGGCCGGACGGTAACCCGCAGCGGGATGTTCGCTCGGACGGCCCTGTTTCTGTCGGTGCGCGGTGCTTGACTGGGCGCCGCTCGCGGACGACGAGGCGACAACCCGAGGAGGCACCATGCCCACCCGCAACGAGCCCTGGCCCAACGGCACGCCCTGCTGGGTCGACCTGTCCGTGCCCGACGTCCCGGCCGCCGTCGCGTTCTACGGCGCGGTCCTCGGCTGGACGGCCGTCGACGGCGGCGAGGACTTCGGGCACTACCACATCTGCAGCGTCGGCGACCGCGCCGCCGCCGGCATCGGGCCGATCATGCAGGAAGGTCAGCCGGCCGCCTGGACGGTCTACCTGGCCAGCGACGACGTCGACGGCACGGCCAAGTTGATCGGCGAAGCCGGTGGCACGGTGATCGCCCCGACGATGGACATCCCCGACAACGGGCGGATGCTCATCGCGCAGGACACCTCGGGTGCGGTGTTCGGCGTCTGGCAGGCCGCCGGGATGAACGGCATCGCCGTGTACAACGAGCCGGGCGGGCTGGTCTGGGAGGACGCGCGGCTCACCGATCCGGACGCCGGGCGGGCGTTCTACGCCGCGGTCTTCGGCTACCACTACGGCGAGGTCGAGGGGGCGCCGGGGGACTACACGACCTTCGACACCGGTGGTGAGGCGCTAGGCGGCATGGGCGCCATGATGGGCGCGCCCGAGGGCACGCCGTCGCACTGGCTGCCCTACTTCGCCGTCGCCGACACCGACGCCGCGGTGGCCACGACCACCGCGCAGGGCGGGCGCGCGCTGATGGAACCGCAGGACACGCCCTGGGGCCGGATGGCGGCGCTGGTCGACCCGCAGGGCGCGGTGTTCATGGTGATGTCGATGGCCGAGGCGAGCTGATCCGCGCGCGGCGTCAGCGGTAGAGCCGCACGGTCACCTCGGAGCCGGCGTCCAGGCCGGTCGCCGGCTCCGGGACGACCACGTACCCGTCTGCGCGGGTGAGCACGGACAGCAGCGCCGACGGGCCGAAGATCGGCTCGGCGGCCGGCAGGTCGCCGGCGCGGCCGGGACGGTCGGCGTCGGCCGTGTCGCCGGCCGTGTCGGCGGAGAAGGCGGCGTCGTGCACCCGCACCTGCACCACGTCGAGGCGCCCGGCGGCGGAGGCGAGGTCGCGGGTGAGCCGGGCCCGCGTCGAGGGTTCGGGTGGCGGGCGCTCGCACCCGGCGAGCCGCCACACGAGCGGCACGCCGACAAGGCGGAACACCACCAGGGCCGAGAGCGGGTTGCCGGGCAGCCCGAGCACCGGCACCCCGGCCGCGGCGGGTACGGGGCACTGTGCCAGCAAGGTCGGCTTGCCCGGCTTCAGCGCGAGCCCGTGGCACCACACGTCGCCGAGCGCGGCCACCGCGCCCGCGGTCTCGTCGCGGGCTCCCACCGACGAGCCGGCGGAGACCACGACGAGGTCGGCATGGGGGAGAGCCGCACGCAGCACCGCCTCCAGGGCGCCCGGGTCGTCGGGGACGATCCCGCCGAGCACCGGGTCACCGCCGGCGTCGGCGACGATCCCGGCCAGCGCCGACGCCGTCGCGTCGCGGACCTGGCCCGGCGCGAGCGTCGTGGCGTCGGGCGCGACCACCTCGTCCCCGGTGGAGATGATCACCACCCGGGGGCGGGCGTGCACGCGCACCTGCGTCACCCCCGCCGCGGCGAGCAGCCCCAGGTCCGGCGCGCGCAACGGCCGCCCGCCCGGCACGAGCGGCCCGCCCGCGATCACGTCGTCGTCGGCGCGCACGATCCCGGCACCCGGGGCCACGGGCCGGGTCACCTCGATCGTGCCCGGCATCGTCTCGGCGGTGTGCTCCACCATCACCACCGCGTCCGCGCCCGGCGGCAGCACCCCGCCGGTCGGCATCGCCACGCACCCCCCGGGCGGCACCGCGACCTCTGGCGCGCGTCCCATCCGCACCGCGCCGGCCAGGTCGAGGTAGGACGGCAGGCCCTCGGACGCGCCGTAGGTGTCGGCGGCCCGCACCGCGTAGCCGTCGACGGTCGAGCGGGGGAAACCGGGCAGCGCCGCGGGGGAGACGACGTCGGCGGCGGGCACCCGGTGCAGCGCTTCCGCGAGCGGCACCGCCTCCACCGCCGTGCGCCGGGCCGGGCGGAACCCGATCAGCGCCTGCGTCACCGTCCGGGTGGTGAAGAACTCCCGCCCGCTCACGGTGCTCACGGGGCGGGCTGGCTGGGCGTTCCCTCGGGCTTGGGCTGGTCGCGGGCCACGGCACCGCCTGCCGCGGCGCCGCCGGAGCGGGTGGCGGTGGCGGCCAGGTCGAGCACGCTCACCACCGGCCCGAGCGCCACCTGCCCGAGCCCGCAGATCGACGTCTTGCGCATGGCCTCCTCGAGCCGCAGGATCTGCGCGCGCTCGCCGTCGTCGAGCACCGAGCGGCCGCCGTCGAGCGTCTCGCGCAGCAGGGTGTGCGCCTTCGTCGAGCCGATGCGGCAGGGCACGCACTTTCCGCAGGACTCGTCGCGGAAGAAGCGCAGGACGTTCGTCGAGGCGGCCAGCAGGTCGGTGCCCTCGGCGAGCACGACGAGCGCGCCCGAGCCGAGCATCGTGCCGGCCTCGGCGAGCGTGCCGAAGTCGAGCGCCACGTCGAGCTGGTCGGGCCCGATGCAGTTCGACGCCGCCCCGCCCGGCTGCACGGCGCCGACCTCGCCGCCGTCGAGGACCCCGCCGGCGAGGTCGATCAGCTCGCGCACCGTGGTGCCCATCGGCACGCAGTAGACGTCCGGCCGTTCGACGTGCCCGGACACCGCGAAGAACTTCCAGCCCACCGACTCGCCCGCGCCCTGGTCCCGCCACCAGGCGGCACCGCGCTGGAGGATCACCGGCACGTCGGCGAAGGTCTCCACGGAGTTCATCAGCGTCGGCTGCCCGTGCAGGCCGTAGTTGCCGGGGAACGGCGGCTTGTTGCGCGGCTCGCCGCGGTGGCCCTCCATGCACTCGATGAGCGCGGTCTCCTCGCCGAGGATGTAGCCGCCGGGGGAGACGAAGATCTCGACGTCGAGCCGCCGGCCGGAGCCGCACGCGTCCGGGCCCAGGACGCCGGCGCGCCGGAGCTCGTCCAGCTCTGCCCGCAGCACGTGCTCCTCGGGTCCGTACTCGTGGCGGATGAACACCCAGCCCTGCTCGGCGCCGACGACGGCCATCCCGAGCAGCAGTCCTTCCAGCACGAGGTGCGGCTGGTCGGCCAGGATCTGGCGGTCCTTGAAGGTGCCGGGCTCGGACTCGTCGGCGTTGCAGATCGCGTACCTGACGTCGCCTGCCGCGTCCCGCACGAGGCCCCACTTGGTGCCGGTGGGGAACCCGGCGCCGCCCATCCCGCGCAGGCCCGCGTCCTTCAACGTCGCGATCACCGCGGCGGCGTCGAGCGAACCGGCGAGCAGGGCGCGCAGCGAGGCGTACCGCTGCGCGACGCCCGATCCGGCCGGGTACGGGTCGTTGGGCCAGGTCCTTTGCTCTGCGCACCGATACGCATCACCCGCACCCGCACCCGCCCCGGCGGAGCGCGCGGCAGCCACCAGCACCTCGGCCTCGGCGACCGGCGCCGGGCGCTCGTTCACCGCCAGCGCGGGCGCCACGTCGCAGCGGCCCAGGCACGACACCTCGACCAGCTCCACGTCCTCGTCCGACCCGTACCGCTCCCGCAGCTGCGCGATCCGCTCCTCGCCGCCGCGCAGGAAGCACGGCAGGTCGTGGCAGACGTGCAGCGCCACCTTCGGCGGCGGCGACGTGCGGAAGTGCGGGTAGAACGAGACGAGTCCCTCGATCTCGTAGAGCGGGCGGCGGGCGTCGCGGGCCAGTTCCTGCAGCTCCTCGCGGGGCAACCAGCCCAGCCGGGCCTGGATCGCGTTGAGCGCCGGGATCAGCGACGGCCCGGGGAACTTCCCGGCCCGCCCCTCCACCCCGGGCACCCGCCGCGCCCGCACCATCCCCGCACGCTCGGTCACCTCGGTCACGCCGTCCCCCTTCTCCTGCTCACGCACACCGTGGCCGGCCCACGCATACGGCCGACCCTGTGCGGGAGCGCACGACGGTGTGCGTGAGCGCGCGCGACGGCGGCCACCGGGTCGGTCACAGAGCCTCCACCTGGATCGCGCAGAACTTGAACTCCGGGATCTTGCCGTACGGGTCGATCGCGTCGATCGTCAGCAGGTTGGCCGCGGCCTCCCGGAAGTGGAACGGGATGAAGCAGTTGCCGAGCTGCTCGCGGTGGCTGATCCGCACCGCCAGCTCGATGGCCCCGCGCCGCGAGCGCACCCGCACCGTCTCGCCGTGCGCGAGGCCGCGCTCGGCGGCGTCCTTGGGGTGCATGTACACCTCGGCGATCGGCGAGATCGCGTCCAGCGCGTAGGACCGCCGCGTCATCGAGCCGGTGTGCCAGTGCTCCAGCAACCGCCCGGTATTGAGCACCAGCGGGTACTCGGCATCCGGCAGCTCGCGAGGCGGCAGCCACTCGGCGGGGACCAGATGGGCGAGCCCGTCGTCGGTGTTGAACCGCTCGTCGAACATCACGACCGTGCCGTCGGAGTGCTCGGGGTCGTCGTTGGGGTAGAGCTTGCCGCCCGACCCGAGGTTGTCGTGGCGCAGGTTCGTGTACGACGGCATCAGGGCCACCATCTCGTCGAACACCTCGGACGCCGACGAGTACGACCACTCCAGCCCGACCCGCCGTGCGATGTCCTGGACGATCTCCCAGTCCACCCGCGCCTGCCCCGGCGGGTCCATGACGCGCCGGCCGAGCTGCACCCGGCGGTCGGTGTTGGTGTACGTGCCGACCTTCTCCAGGTACGACGACGCGGGAAGCACCACGTCGGCGAACTCGGCGGTCTCGGTGAGGAAGATGTCCTGGACGACGAGGAAGTCCAGCGCGGCCAGGGCCTTGCGCACCTTGTTGGTGTTCGGGTCGGACAGGAACGGGTTCTCCCCGAGCATGTACATCCCGCGTACGCCGCCGGGCTGCCCGACCGAGCCGACGATCTCGGTGACGGTCAGCCCCCGCACCGGGTTCAGCGCCATTCCCCAGGCCTGTTCGAAACGGGCCTGGGCCGCGGTGTCCACGCCCTGGTAGTCGGGGTAGAACATCGGGATCAGCCCGGCATCCGACGCCCCCTGCACGTTGTTCTGCCCGCGCAGCGGGTGCAGCCCCGTCCCGGGCCGCCCGACGTTGCCGGTGATCGAGCACAGCGCGATCAGGCAACGGGCGTTGTCGGTGCCGGTGGTGTGCTGGGAGATCCCCATCCCCCAGTAGACGACGCCCGCGGCCGCCTCGCCCCACATCCGGGCGACCTCGCGGATCGTGTCGGCGTCGACGCCGGTGAGCTGGGCGGCGCGTTCGGGCGGGTAGTCGGCGACGGTGCGGGCGAGCTCGTCGTAGTTGGACGTGCGCGCGGCGATGAACTCGCGGTCGATCAACCCGAGGCGGATCACCTCGTGCATGATCGCGTTGTAGAAAGCGACGTCAGTGCCGGGCTTGAGCTGCACGTGCACGTCGGCGTGCTCGGCCACGGTGGAGGCACGCGGATCGACATAGATGATCTTCGTGCCGGCCCGCCGGGCCTGCTTGAAGAAGCTCGACGCCACGGGGTGGTTCGCCGTCGGGTTGGACCCGGTGATGATCACGACGTCGGCGTTGACGACGTCGCCGTAGGTGGTCGACACCGCGCCCGACCCGACGCCCTCGAACAGCGCCGCGACCGACGACGCGTGGCACAGCCGCGTGCAGTGGTCGACGTTGTTCGTGCCGAAACCGGTGCGGATCAGCTTCTGGAAGAGGTAGGCCTCCTCGTTGGAGCACTTCGCCGAGCCGAACCCCGCGATCGCGGGCGGGCCGGACTCGGTGTGCAGCTCGCGCAACCGCCGTGCGACCAGGTCGAGCGCCTCGTCCCAGGTGGCCTCGCGGAAGTGCGGCAGGACCTCGTCGTAGTCGACCAGGCCGCCCGGCTTGCGCCCGCGGTCCTTGCCCGGCCGGCGATCGGGCCGCGAGCCGTCGCCCTCGCCGCGGACGTCGGCCGAGAGCGCGCCCTTCGGGTAGGACACGCGGATCAACGGGGTGGTGAGCCGCTGCGGGGACGCGGCGTAGTCCCAGCCGTAGCGGCCCTTGACGCACAGCCGCGACTGCGAGCCGGGCTGCGGGCGGCCCTCGGCGAAGGAGATCGCGCCGCGCTCGCGGTCGACGAAGTAGGTGAGCGCGCAGCCCACGCCGCAGTACGGGCACACGCTGTCGACGGCGTCGAGCTCGGCGCGCGGTCGGATCGGGACGCCGCCGATCGGCTTGTTCGTCAGGGCGCCGGTGGGGCACGCCTGCACGCACTCGCCGCAGGTAACGCAGGACGACGCGCCCATCGGGTCGTTCAGGTCGAAGGCGATCCGGGTGGCGTGGCCCTTGCCGGAGCGGCCGATGACGTCGTTGCCCTGGATGTCGTCACACGCCCGCACGCAGCGGTCGCAGAGGATGCAGGCGTCGTGGTCGACGGCGATGACGGGGTTGGAGAGGTCCACCCCGCGCCCGGAGCCGCACGGCAGCGAGGTGGTCTCGCGGGCGACGCCGTAGCGGTCGGCCAGGGCGAGCAGGGCGTTGTCGGCGGTGGTGGTCTGCTTCGGATCCTGCGCGCGCGGCGGCTGGTCGGCGAGCAGCAGCTCGGTGAGCGGGGCCCGGTTGCGCTCGATCTCCTCGGTGGCGGTGCGGACCTCCATGCCGTCCTCGCACGGGCGCACGCACGCCGCCGCCAGCACCCGACCGCCCGTGTCGACCACGCACATCCGGCACACGCCCACCGGGTCGTAGCGCTCGTCGTGGCACAGCACCGGGATGTCGATCCCGGCGTGGCGGGCCGCGTCGTAGATCGTCGTGCCGGCGGGCACGACGACCTCCGTGCCGTCGATGGTGGCGGTGACCGTCCGAACGGTCGTGGGCGGCTCCTGTACTGCGGTCATGACAACTCTCCCCGATCGACGCGCCGTCGCGCGCCGCCGAGACTAGTTGACACGCCCGTCCTCGGCCGGGCCGCCGTACGGACGTGCGACGTCGACGCGGCGCCGGCCGATCACGAGTTCTGCCGGTGCCATAGCCTGGACGCGACGAAGGGGGCACACGTGGCGGCGCTCGCGGTGCGCGATGCGAGTTCGGTGCTGCCGCAGGCCGCCCGCTTCCTGCTCGTCGGAGCTGCCGCCACCGCGCTCAACGCCGTGCTGTTCTACACGCTGCGCACCTGGTGGGGCCCCGTGCCGGCGTCCGCGGTGTCGCTCGTGCTCAGCACGGCGTTCAGCACCGAGGCGCACCGGCGGTTCACCTTCGGCGCCACCCCGGGACGGCGCTGGCGGGTGTACGCGCAGAGCGTCGGCACGATCGTCTTCTACGCCGGCTACAGCGCCGCGGTCATCACCGGCCTGCACGCGGTCCTCGCGGCGCCCACCCCTCTGCACGAGACGCTGGCGGTCGCCGCGGCGAGCGTGCTGGGCGGCGCGTCGCGGTTCCTGCTGCTGCGCTGGTGGGTGTTCGTCCCGGGTTCCGAGGTGCCGAACGGGGCCTGGTACGGCACCGTGACCGCCATGACCCGCCTGCGCAGATCCGTGCTCGCCGTCCTCGCCGGGGCAGCCGTGCTGCTCACCTCCGCCGGCGCCTGCGGCAGCGGTGGCGACGACGGGGACGACGACGAGGGCGGCGGGCCCGGTGTCACCCAGCAGGACGACGGCGACGGCGACGACTGAGCCGACCGGCGGCCCCACGGCCGACGAGCCCGCGGCCGACGAGCCCACGGCTGACGAGCCGACGAGCCCCACGAGCCCCACGAGCCGGCAGTCCCACGAGCCGGCGAGCCGGGCCCCGCCCGCCCCTGACCCGCGCGGCGCAGCACCGCAGGGGCAGGATGGCCCGCGATGCCGCACCCCCACCCACCGACGGGCACCACGCCCACCGGTCCGCGCCGCGCCGACGTCCGGGCGCGGGCGTGGCGCGGACGGTTCGGCGCGGTCGCCCCTCGCCGCACCGCGCCGCTGCTGGCGGGGTTGCTCGCCGCGGGGGTGGTGGGGGTGCTGGTGGCGGTGCTGCCGGGTGGCTCGCCGGCGCCGGAGGGGACGCCCGCCGCCGACCCCGCGGCGGCTGTCGCTGACCCCACCGCTCCTGCTGCCGCCCTTCCCGCGCCGCCTGCCGGCCCGGCGTGCGCCCCGCTCGTCGCGGGCCTCACCCCGCGCGAGCGCCTGGCCCAGCGGCTCATGGTCGGGGTGGACGCGGGCGACCCGGCAGGCACCGCCGAGCTGGTGCGCGCCACCCAGGTCGGCGGGATCTTCCTCGGCGGCAACGCCACGGCGCTGTTGCGCGACGGCGCGCTGGAGCGCGTGCAGCAGGCCGCGCGACTGCCCGTCACCGTCGCCGTGGACGACGAGGGCGGGCGCGTGCAACGCATCGACGACCTCGACGGCGACCTGCCGAGCGCCCGGCGGATGGCGGCGACCGGCACGCCGGAGCAGGTCCGCGCGCTCGGCCGCGGGCGCGGCGAGCTGCTCGCGGCCCGCGGCGTCACGATGGACCTGGCACCCACGGTCGACCTCGGCGGCCAGCCGCGCACCGCGGTGATCGGCGACCGGGCGTTCGCCACCGATCCCGCCGACGTCGCCCGCTACGCCGGGGCGTTCGCCGACGGCCTGCGCGACGCGGGCGTGGCTGCCGTCCTCAAGCACTTCCCCGGGCACGGCCGCGCGGACGGCGACTCGCACCGCGGGCGGGTCACCACCCCGCCACTGGACGCCCTGAAGGCCGCCGACCTGCGCCCCTACGCCGAGCTGCTCCGGGCGGCGGGTGCGGGGGCGCCGACGGGGGTGATGGTCGGCCACCTCGACGTCCCGGGACTGACCGACGGCCTGCCCACGTCGCTCACCCCCGCCACGTACGCGCTGCTGCGCGACGAGCTCGGCTTCGACGGCCTCGTACTCACCGACGACCTCGGCGCCATGAAGGCCGTCACCGGCCGGTTCGCGCTGTCCGAGGCCGTGGCGCGCGCGCTGGACGCCGGGGCGGACGTGGCGCTCTGGTCGTCGGGCGGGCGGCCGGAACCGGTGCTCGCGGTCCTGGAGCAGGCCCTCGCGGCCGGCGAGCTGGACGCGGCGGCCAACGACCGCGCAGTGGCCCGCGTGCTGGCGGCCAAGGGCCTGTGCGCCGCGTGACGCGCTGGGAGGACGACCGGCTCGCCGCCGCCGAGCGCGGGCCCGGCGCGCGGAGTTCCTGCTGGACATGGCGCTGCTCGGCGAGGCCGTGCAGCACGTCTGCGCCGCGCACGACCCGCGGTTCCGCCGGGTGAACTACCAGATCCTCGGCAACGCGTGGCCGCACCTGCATGCCCACGTGCATCCGCGCTACGACTGGGAGCCCGCGCAGTACCGGGACCAACCGGTCTGGACCTACCCCGACCGGGACCACCCCCGGCACCTGCTCGACCACCGGCACGCCGTGCTTCAGGCCGATCTGGCCGGTGAGCTGGCGCGGATCGCGACGGCGGCGTACGGGTGATCGGCGGCCCCTGTCGTCGCCGGACCGTGCACCGAGCGACGCCGGGTTCGCAGCAGGCGTGCCCACGTGCCAGCATCGGGGTGGCCCCGACGGCGGGAGACGGCATGACGGTGGGCATCCAGCAGCTCATCTGGGAGATGGAGCGCGTGCGTGACGCGTTCCACGACGCGGTGCACACCACCGGCGATCTCGACGCGGCCCTCGCCGCGACCACCGAGGACTGCACGCTGGTGCACCTGCCGGTCGGCACCGGCACGCGCGCCGGGGATCTGCGCGGATACCTCGCCGACGACGTCCTCCCGCACCTGCCCGCCGACCTCACGTTCCGCAAGGTGTCGCGGACCACCGACAAGTTCCGCGTCGTGGACGAGACCACCGTCGGTTTCACCCACGACCGCGAGCTTCCGTGGCTGCTGCCGGGCGCCGCGCCGACCGGGCGCCGCGCCGAGGTTCTCGCCGTCTCCGTCGTCACGTTCCGGCACGCCCGGATCAACGCCCACCGCACCAGCTCGCTGATCAGCACCCACCGCACCCTCTGGGACCACGCAACCCTGCGCGCGCAACTACGCCTCGCCTGACCGCGCATAGGTTCGGTCGACGTCACACACGTTCGGCGAGCTGTGAGGTCGGCCGAACCTGTGCGACGTCGACGGGCCGAGCCGTTTCGCCACGGGCGTGGGCTGCGGGTGGGCAGCATGCGGGTGTGGACCATGGGGTGCAGTGGCGGCGGGATCTGCTGGCGGCCGGCGTCACGCCGGACGAGCTGCGCCGGTCGGTGCGTGTGGGGAAGCTGGTTGCGTTGCGCCGCGGCGCGTATGTCGACGCCGCCGGTATGCCGGACGAGCCGGTCGCCCGGCACGCGCTGCAGGTGCGGGCTGCGGTGCGCCACCTCGACCAGGGCGCTGTTGTCAGCCACGTCTCCGCGGCGGCCGTGCACGGGATCGCCATCTGGAACGTCGCGCTGACGAGGGTGCATGTCACGCGCAACCGGCGCACCGGTGCACGGCGCACCCGGTCGCTGGACGTGCATGCAGCGCCGCTCGACCCGGACGAGATCATCGCTGTCGACGGTGTCGCGTCGACGTCGGTCGCGCGGACCGTGGTCGACCTGGCCCGCACCCTGCCGTTCGAGCAGGCAGTGGTGATCGCCGACAGCGCACTGCGCCGGGGGCTCGTCAGGCCCGCCCAGCTGCGAGCGGCCGTCGACCGAGCGCTGCGGAGGCCGGGCAACCCGCAGGCCCGCAGGGTGGTCGCGTTCGCCGACGGGCGTAGTGACAACCCGGGGGAGTCGCGCAGCCGCATCGCGATCCATCGTGCCGGGCTGCCCGCGCCGCAACTGCAGTGGCGGGTGCCCGGGTTGCGCGTCGATGCCGACTTCGCCTGGCCGGAGCTCGGCACGATCGGCGAGTTCGACGGCAAGGTCAAGTACGGCCGCCTGCTGCGTCCCGGCCAGGAGCCAGGCGACGTCGTCTTCGCGGAGAAGGTGCGCGAGGACGCGATTCGTGCCGAACGCCTGCACGTAGCTCGCTGGACCTGGGCTGAACTCGACGCGTTCGCTCCGGTCGCCGACCGGATCCGCCGCGGCTTCCCCTGACCTCACACAGGTTTGGTCGACCTCGCACCGGTTCGGCGGTATGTGACGTCGAACGAACCTGTGTGAGGTCTACATGTCCATCCCGCCGTTGACCGACAGGACGCTGCCTGTCACGAAGCCGGCGTCGTCGTCGGTGAGGAACTGGACGGCCCGGGCGATCTCGTGGGCCTGGCCGAGCCGCCCGACCGGGATCCGGGCGATGATCCTGTCGAGCGCCTCCTGGGGCACCGCGGCCACCATCTCGGTCTCGACGTAGCCCGGCGCCACGCAGTTGACGGTGATGCCCTTGTTGGCGGTCTCGCGGGCCATGCTCTGCGTGAGCCCGAAGAGCCCCGACTTCGACGCGGCGTAGTTGACCTGCCCGATGTTGCCCATCTGGCCCACCACGGAGCTGATGTTGACGATCCGGCCGAACCGGTTGCCGATCATGTGCTCCAGCACGGCCTTCGACATGTAGAACGCGCCGGACAGGTTGATCCGCAGCACCGCGTGCCAGTCCTCGACCGACATCTTGCGCATCGTCTTGTCCACGGTGATCCCGGCGTTGTTGACCAGGATGTCGCACCGCCCGCGGGCGTCGAGCACCTCGCGGACCACGCGGTCGCAGTCCTCGGGCGCGCCGACGTTGCCCTGGTGCACCGACACCGACGCCCCCTCGGCGCCGAGCTTGCCGGCCAGTTCGTCGGCCGCCGAGGCGTTGCTGGAGTACCCGATTGCGACGTGCGCGCCGGACTTCGCGAGCGCCGTGGTGATGGCCGCGCCGATCCCGCGGGCCCCTCCGGTGACGATGGCCGTCCGCTGATCTGTCGTGGTCTGCGTCATACCTCAAGAGTGCCCGCACGGCGGCCGGGGTCAACCCCCGTGGCGGCCCATTCCACGCCGGACCGCGTCGACGAGGTAGGGGCGCAGGTGGGTCGGGGCGACGATCCGGTGCACCGCGCCGAGGCGCTGGGCGCGCTCGATGCTGTGCTCGGTGTCGAACTCGTCGGCGACCTGCCCCAGCACCTCCGCGCGGACGGACGGACGGACGGTGGCCAGCTCGGCCGACAGCCGAGCCGCCTCGCCCTCCGCGCCGGACTGCTGCGCCTCGGAGATCCGGGCCTCCAGCCCGGCGACCCGCGGGTCGGCCGACGTCCGCTTGCCGACCTCGCCCGCGAACACGACCGCCGCGGCCGGTGCCCCGCCGATCACCGAGGCGTACGAACCCTCGACGGCCGCCACCTCCATCGAGTCGTTGAGCGTTCCGCTGAACACCACGAACGCGCCGCCGTGGTAGCGCGACACCACGCAGAACACGATCGGCCCGTCGAAGTTGACGATCGCGCGGCCGATCTCGGCGCCGTACTCCAGCTGCAGCGCGCGCAGCGACTCCGGTGAGCCGTCGAACCCGGACAGGTTCGCGAGCACCACCAGCGGGCGGTTGCCGCTGGCCGCGTTGATGGCCCGGGCCATCTTCTTCGACGAGCGCGGGAACAACGTCCCGGCGGTGAACGACGTCGGCCCGTCCATCGGGATGCGCCCGCGGCGCGGCAGCGGTCGCGACTCCACGCCGAGCAGCGCCACGGGCTGCCCGCCGAGGTGGGCGTCGAGCACCACCATGCCCTCGGCGTCGATCATGTCGGCCCACCGCTCCAGCGGTACGTGGTCGGCGTCGGCGACCGCGCGCAGCAGCGAGCGGATGTCGAAGGGCTTCTTCCGCTCAGGGTTGGCCGTGAAGACCTCCCCGACGGTGGCGAAGTCGCAGCCCGGGCCGGAGTGCGGGGACGGCGAGACGTCGCGGTCGACCGGGTCGGTGGTCGGCGCGGGTCGCGGGAAGCGCTCGCCGGGCACGACGTAGGTGTGCGCGTAGTGCGCCAGCAGCACGTCGACCGCCCCGGACAGGTCCGGCGCCCAGTACTGCGCCTGACCGTTCGGGCCCATGATCCGGTCGTAGCCGCCGATGCCGAAGTTGTCCTCGGCGCTGACGCCGCCGGAGTAGTCCAGCGACTGCTTGCCGGTGAGCACCATCGCGCTGTCCGGCGTCATCACCAGGATGCCCTTGGTGTGCATGAGCATCGTGGCCTCGGCGTTCCAGTACGGCTGGGCGCCGACGTTGATTCCGGCCACCACGATGTTGATCTCGCCGCCGTCCTGGGTGAACTCGACGATCGCCCGCAGGGCGCGGGAGATCCAGTCCATGTTCTCGACGCCGGAGTCCATCGCGATCTTCGCCCCGGCCGAGACCGCGAACCACTCCAGCGGCACGGCCCGCCCGTCGCGGCCCAGCCGGCGCGCCAGCTCGATCGCGGCCACCACCCGGGCGCACTCCGGCTCGGCGAGCGCGCCCAGCGCCTTCGTCGGGTCACCCATCAGCACGACGCGGGTCATGCCCTCGGGGTGGCGCGCGGTGGCGGTGGTGACGGTGCCGAGCACGAGGCCCGCGGTGTTGCCGCCGGGCGCGCGGTGCACCGGCGCGGCCGTACCTGCCGGTTCCAGGTCGTACTCGGTGAACGTGCCGGGGGCCCCGCCGTCGGGGTTGCGCAGCAGCATCGGGACCAGCTCGTAGGGGTACACCGCGCCGCGGCGGCGGGCCCGGATCACCTTCTGCGCGTAGCTGTCGAGCGCGCGCAGCGGCGCCGTCGGCGGGTCGGTGACCGCGAGCGTGAGCCCGGCGCCCGGCGGTCGCGACAGCCGCAGCATCCGGTAGCGGTCCCCGTGCGGGGTCCGTTCCTTGAAGTGCACCATCACCTGCTCCAGGCCCAGACCGTCGGTGCGCGGCGCCAGCGAGCGGACGACGGCGTCGAACTCCGCGAGCGGCAGGTCGATCACCGGCCAGACGTAGAGCAGGACGCGGTTCCAGTCGAGCCGCCCGTCGGCCGGGTCGGCGGCGCGGGCGGCCCGCAGCGCGTCCAGGCACGAGTCGAGGACGTGTTCGAGCTGCGGCAGCGTGCGGATGCGGCCGTCGTCGCCGCGCAGCACCTCCAGGTCGCGGACGTCGGACAGCACGATCAGCCGGGTGTCGGCCGGGCTCTCGCGACCGACCGCGCGGAACAGGTGCACGTCGACGGGCGACGGCAGCCGCGTCAGCTCAAAGCCCGACAACCGCCACAGCCCCAGCCGCTCGGCGACCATCGGGTGCAGCCCGCGCAGCGTGCGGTCCTCCACCGGGCGGCGGTCACCCCCGGGACGGAACGTGAACCACGCCGACCGCTCGTCGCCGCCGGGGCGGCGCACCGCCACCGCGACCCGTTCGAGCTGCGCGGGCAGTCGCCCCAGCAGTTCGCGGATCTTCTCCGCGGAGCGCTCCGGGTCGGCGTCGGGCGCGTCGCCCGCGATGACGTACAGGTCGAGCAGGACCGGGCGGTCGGCGGGCATCCGGAGCACGAGGCGGCGCAGGTCGCCCTGCACGGCGCGCGGGTCGCCGTAGCCGGGCGCGTCGGTGGCGGTGTGCACGGTGGTGGCGAGCACGAGGTGCTCGCGGCCCCCCTGCTCGTAGGACGCGGTGAGCGTGGGCCGCCCGTCGCGGTCGAGCACCTCGACGTCGCGCAGCGTGCGGATGCGGTAGTAGCGCCGCGTCATCACCTCGAGCATCGCGGCGTGGTGGCGGGCGTCGAACACCCCCAGGATCGGCTCGGCGGCGGCCACGATCGCGTCGATCCCCGCCCGGCGGCCGTCCGGGTCGGTGGCCGCGTCGGGCAGGCGCTCCAGCAGCTCACGCACCTGCTGCTGGCCCCGGGCCCGGGCGGCGTCGATCACCGGGCCGTCGAAGCAGCGGTAGCGCACCCGCCGGGCGAGCACGCCGACGACGGGGTGGCGCACCTGGGTGGCCGCCACCAGGTCGTCGAGCGTGCGCTGGTACCCCTCGCGCTGCTCCTCGGGCAGCGCCGCGATGGCCTCGGCATGGTGCAACCGCCACCGCAACAGCTCCAGCACGACCGGCACGTGCGCGGCGGCCCGACGGTGGGCGAGGAAGATGCGGTAGAGCGCCGACGACAGCGCCTGCGAGGGCTCCAGGTCGGGGACGCCGTAGTGGGCCAGCGCCCGGCGCAGTTTCGCCCGGAACGACTCGGGCAACCCCTCGGCGTCGGCGTCGCGGGAGCGCAGGTAGGCGTAGAGGTACTCCTGGGTGTTGCGGGCGTCCCCGGCCCACGCGCCCTCGGCCCCGTCGGCACCCGTGCCGTCGCCGGAACCGTCGCCGGAACCGTTGCCGGAGCCGTTGCCGGAGCCGCTACCTGGGCCGTTCACCGGCGCCTCGGGCCCGCGCCGGTTGCGCGACAGCGCGCACAGGTCGGCGAAGATCTGTAGCACCGCGAGCTCCCCGCCGACGGTCGCGGGATCGCCAGGGGCGCCGGCGGCGGCCAGGTGCGCGAGCAGCGGGCGGGCGGCGCGCTCGTCGATGTCGAAGCCCAGCACCAGCGCGCGCAGCGACGCGAGCGTGTCCGAAGTGAGCGCGGTGGCGGGTGTGGCCGCGTCCGGCGCCCCGGGGACGGCGGCGAACGCCGAGAGATCGGCCCGCTCGCCTTCCGCGGCGGTCTCCGCGCCCGCCGCGGGCTCCAGCCGGACGAGCTTGGTGCCGCCCTCGACCTGGGTGTTCGCCGAGACGAGCACCTCGCGCACCCGCCCGGCGACCGGCGCGCGCAGCGGCGTCTCCAGCTTCATGCTCTCCACGACGGCCACGACGTCGCCCGCGGCCACCTCGTCCCCGGCCGCGACGGCGATCGACACCACCATCGCGGGCGCCGGGGCGCGCACGAGCCCGGCCTCCCCGCCGGAGATGCGGAGCACGGCGCCGTCGACCTCGACGAGGTAGTCCGGGCCCTGCGGCACCGACAGCACCGCGTAGGTGCGCCCGCCCGCGGTCAGCCGCCGCTCGAACCGGCCGATCCGCTCGGCGGTGACGTCGACGCTGTCGTCGGCGTCACCGTCCAGGACGACCCGGTAGCGCGATCCGCGCACCTGCGCCACCCGCAGTCGGTAGGACTGGCCGGCGGCCCGCACGTCGACCTGGTGCCAGGTGTCGGCACCGACCTCGGGACGGCCGCGCTCGGCGGAGGTGAACAGCCGGTCGAGCTGGCGGGCCACGTGCGCGTCCTGGGCCTCGACGGCCGCCGCGAGCAGCGCGACGTCGAGGCGCCGGGGCGGGGAGTAGCCGCCGGCCATCATCGTGTCGAGCCACGTCGTGTCGGTGTCGCCCTGCAACACTTCGGGGCGGTCGAGCAGGTCGAGCAGAAACGCCTTGTTGGTGGTGCCGCCGTCGATCACGGCGATGGTCTGGCGCAGCGCGCGCGACAGCCGGGCGCGGGCCTCGGCGCGATCGCGGCCCCAGGCGATCACCTTGGCGATCATCGAGTCGTACTGGGGCGGGATGACGTCACCGCTGGTCACGCCGGTGTCGACGCGGATACCGGGGCCGCTGGGCAGCGCCAGGTGCTCGATCAGCCCGGGGGCGGGCGCGAAGCCCTGCTCCGGGTCCTCCGCGGTGAGCCGGGCCTCGATGGCGTGCCCGCGCGGCGCCGGGGGCTCCGCGGCGATCTCGTCGAGCCGCCCGCCCAGCGCGACGTGCAACTGGAGCTTGACGATGTCGACGCCGGTGGTCAGCTCCGTGACCGGATGCTCCACCTGCAGCCGGGTGTTGACCTCCAGGAACGACAGCAGCCGCTCCTTGGGCTCGTACAGGAACTCGACGGTGCCGGCGTTGACGTAGCCCGCGGCCTTCACCAGCGCCGCCGCCGACGTGCGCAGCAGCTGCTCCTGCTCGGCGTCCAGGGCCGTGGACGCCGACTCCTCGATCACCTTCTGGTTGCGCCGCTGCACCGAACAGTCGCGCACGCCCAGCGCCCAGACGGTGTCGGCGGCGTCGGCGACGATCTGCACCTCGACGTGGCGCCCGCCGGAGATGGCCCGTTCCAGGAAGACGGTGGCGTCGCCCGCGGTCTTCGCCGCCTCCGAGCTCGCCCGTTCGAACGCCTCCGCGAGGTCCTCGGCCCGTTCGACCTTGCGGATGCCGCGCCCGCCCCCGCCCGCGGTCGCCTTGACCATCAGCGGGTAGCCGATCGTCTCGGCGTGCCGGCGCGCGGCGGCCACGTCGGCGACCGCGCCGCCGCTCCACGCGGCCATCGGCACCCCGGTGGACTCGGCCAGCAGCTTGGACTCGATCTTGTCGCCGAGCCGGCGCATCACCTCGGCCGGCGGGCCCACGAACACGATCCCGAGCCGCGCGCACAGGTCGGCGAACTCCGCCTTCTCCGACACGAACCCCCAGCCCGGCCACACGGCCTCGGCCCGGCAGGCGCGCAGCGCCCGCTCCAGCTCGGCGTAGTCGAGGTACGGGTTGGGCCCCATGTCGTCGGGGTCGTCGGAGCCGATGAGGATCGACTCGTCGGCCTCGCGGACGAACATCGCGCGCGCGTCGACGGCGGTGTGCACGGCGATCGTGCACAGCTGCGGGCCCGCGCCCTGGGCGTTCCACTCGCGCACCGCATGGATCAGCCGCATGGCGGGCTCGCCCCGGTTGACGATCGCCACCCGGTGGAACGCCTGCTCGGACATCCGTCCTCCGTCACTCACCGAAACGCCTCCGCTGTCACGCCTGTCCCGCAACGCCGCTAGCCGAATGCGACCTGCACGTCGTCCATGGACGCCGGGCGCGGGGTGGGCGCCTCGGCGGGCACATTCTCGGGACCGCCCTCGGGCGCCACGATCGCGGGATCCACCCGCAGCACCGCGTAGCCGCCCACGGCACCAGCGCCGAAGCCGGGCGCGAAGACCCGCAGCGGACGGTCGATCACACCGTCGCGCACCGCGTCGTGGATCGCCAGCGGGATCGACGCCGCCGAGACGTTGCCGACCTCGGCGATGTTGAAGTAGAGCTGCTCGGAGCGCAGCCCGGCCTTCTCCGCAAGGTCGAGGATCATGGTGCGGTTGGCCTGGTGCGGGACGATGAGGTCGACCGCGTCGAGCAGCGCGCCGCCGTCCGGGCCGGGCAGCGCGCCCATCTCCTCGAGCATCTGCGCCAGGTACCGCGCCACCAGCGCCTTGACCTGCGGACCGTAGACCGTGATGTCGTTGTCGAACTCGGGGTTGGGCCAGATGATCGAGTTGACCTCGCTGTTCGGCCCGGACGCGTAGGTCTGCAGCACCTCGACGTCCCCCGGGGCGCCCTCGGCTGCGGGCGCGACGACCATCGCCGCCGCCCCGTCGCCGAAGATCATGCGCGAGGTCCGGACGCTGCCGATCTTGTCGGAGAACTTCTCCACGCAGACCAGCAGCACCGGCCTGCGCACCTCCTGGAGCTGCCGCACCGCCTCGGCGAGCCCGTACGGCAATCCCGCGCAGGCGGCGACGATGTCGGCCGAGGCGTGCGTCTGGAGCATTCCCAGCTCACCGGACAGCCAGCACGCCACCGACGGGATGAGCCGGTTGCTGGTGCAGGTGGCGACGAGCACCGCGCCGATCTCCTCGGGTTCGCGGCCGGCGTGCGCCAGTGCCGCGCGGGCGGCGTCGAGGGCGAGGTGCTCCAGTTCGCGCGCGGAGTAGCGACGGGCGTCGATGCCGGTCTTCGCGCTGATCTGTGCGGCGCTCATCGGCGACCAGGAGAAGCTCGCGTTGCGGATCACGTCCTCGTTGGTGCACACGTGCTCGCCGCGCACCACCGCCAGCGCCTCGACGACCGGCTGCACCTCGAACGCCTCGCCCACGATCACGGGCGGGTATGGCGCCACCGGTGGCCGCGCGACGACGGGGCCCCGCGCGGGCGTCGTGGCGCGGGGCACCGGATCGGCGCGCACCCGGTCGAGGAACGAGGCGACGTCGCGGTTGCGGGGATGGAAGCAGACCACGAACTCGTCGTCGCCGACCTCGTGCAGCGGCCGCAGCTGCGTGCGCGCGCGGTCCCACGGGTACTGGTCGTGCAGCACCATCGCCCAGCGCAGCAGCGCCTCCAACTCCGGCACCTCCTCGTGGGCGTCGAGGATCGCGGCGGTGCCGAACACCGGGTAGTCGGGGTCGTGCTCGGGCAGCACGAACGTCAGGGCCGTCTCGTCGCCCGCCCGCCCGCGCGCGAGCAGCTCCGCGACCGTCGGCTTCACCGCGGGCAGCTCGGTCGCGTGGTGGCGGCGGTGGCCGAACACGTCGAACAGCAGCGCGAAGATCCGGTCCTCGGCGGCGGCGTCGAACGTGGGCGGCAGCTCCCGGTAGGCGTGCTCCACGGCCGCGACCTTGCGTTCCCCGTCCTGCCACGGGGTGAGCACGGGCAGGAAGACGTCGTCGCGGCGGCGCGGCACGTCGCGCCAGCGGGTGGGCCGCTTGACGTAGAGCGGTAGCGAGTGCCGGTTGACCCAGAACAGGTTCTGGCCCAGGTCGCGCAGCAGCTCGAAGCGGCCCGGGTAGGCGCCGGACTCGATGCGTTCCAGCACGTCGGTGCCGGTCGGGGCCTTGGCCTCGAAGTCGCGGGCGATGACGACGGAGAGCTGGTCGAGGTCGCGGACCACGGAGAGGTCCAGCTCGCCGAGGACGTTCGCGGGGAACACGAGACGCCCGTGGCGGTTGAGCACGAACGGCTTCATCTGGTTCGGGTCTCCCTTTCGGTCACCCCCCAACCCAACTCGACCCGCCCGGCCCAGCACAAGCCCACTGTCGCGGGTGGCAGGCGGGTGGGAGGCTGCGCCGGTGGCGCGACGGCACGGGCTGGACGGGGCGAGCCCGGAGTTCCTGGAGTTCTGGACCGAGCGCCACCTCGCCACACTGGTCACCCTGCGCCGCGACGGCAGCCCGCACGCCGTCCCCGTGGGCGTGACCCTCGACGAGGCTTCCGGGCTGGTCAGGGTGATCTGCTCGCGCGGTTCGCAGAAGGCGCGCAACGCCGCAGCCACTCGTGTGGCGGTGGTGTCCCAGGTCGACGGCGCGCGCTGGTCCACGCTGGAAGGCACGGCGGTGGTGCGCGAGGATCCCGGCGCGGTGGCCGAGGCGGTGCGCCGCTACGCGGTGCGCTACCGGCAGCCGCGGGTGAACCCGGAGCGGGTGGCCATCGAGATCACGGTCGGCCGCGTGCTGGGGATGCGGTAGTAGGGCAGTAGTGGTAGTAGGGCCGTAGTGGTAGTAGGGCAGTAGTACAGTTGCTCCGTGCCCCGCGGAACACCCTCGCCCAAGCTCGCCATCACCGTCGACCCCGACGTGCACCGCGGCATCGTCGCGGCGGCCGCGGCCGACGGTGTGAGCGTCTCGGCCTGGATGACCGACGCCGCCCGGCGGGCCCTCACGGTGCGCGCCGGGCTCGCCGCCGTCGCCGAATGGGAGGCCGAGCACGGGGCGCTGACCCCGTCCGAGCTCGACGCGGCCCGTGCGCGGATGGCCGCGGTGCCGGCCCAGCGGCCCTCGTGACGGTCGTCGTCTACGACGCGGGTGCCCTCATCGCCGCCGAGCGCGCCGACCGGGCGTTCTGGGCCGACCACCGGGTGCGGCTCGAACGCGCGATCGTCCCCCTCGTGCCGGCGGTCGTGCTCGCGCAGGTGAGCCGATCGGTCCGGCAGGTTCAGCTGCACCGTGTCCTGCAGGGTTGCGAGGTCGTCCCGCTGGACGCGGACACCGCCCACCGGTGCGGCCGGCTGCTGGGAGCCGCCGGGTCCGCGGATGTGGCCGATGCATCGGTCGTCGTCGCGGCGGGCGACCGGGTCGCCGAGATCGTCACGGGCGACCGGGGCGACATCGAGCGGCTCGTCGGCGTGGCCGGGATCCGGGGCACCTGCGTCGTCGACGTGTGAGCCCCGGTCGTCCGGGCTGCGCCGATCACGACCTGAGCTTGTTGATCTCCTTGAGGGCCGCGAGCACGGTCGCCGAGATCTCCGTGCGTTCGTCGTCGGTGATGTCCCACCGCAGGCCCCGGACGTCGCCGGCATCTGCTTCCGCCGTCTGGAGATCAGCCGTGCCGGGCGGTGTCGACACCTCGACCTGCGTCCGTAGGGGCTGATTGGTCATCGTCGTCCTCCAGCCACGCGGTCGTCCTCAAGCCACACGTAGAACTCGCGCTCGCCGCGGTCCCGGTCGATGTATCGCCGAAGCCGAAGGAGCCAGCCGATCATGACATAAACAGTGATAGTAAGACTTGCCAGCGTACACAACATCAGGGGGAAGTAGAAGGTACGCCCGAAGATAGTGGCGCCGTCCGCGATGAGTGCCGGGTCCGCGACGAGGAGACTGATGGCTGCGATCACCACGAGAATTCCGGTGCCGATGAACCCGAAAACGGCAACCAGGGAAGACTTCAACATTCGTTCGAGCGAGTAGCCGAAAACCGTCAGGGTGAACAGCGGAATCGTGACGATCAACGCCGCAGCATCTGCGTCGATGGTCAGCAGGCCGTTGCTCGCCACCTGGAGCCGAGGCACGAAGAAGGTGAAGGTTCCGAAGATCAAGGTTGCCGAGGCGGCCATGGCGAAGACCGGGGCCAATGCTCCGGGCGGAACTTCCGAAAGCTCGAGAAACCACCTGATGCTGGCCGGCGCCCGGCTTCGGTCCGACGCGTCGAGGTAGAGATGCGGATGAGCATCGGAGTCGGCACTCAGCGTGACGCGAGTCCGCGAACCAGCACGGGCGTCGCCGTCGTGGTCGCCCGGAGTGGTCCGATCATCGGTCAGCAGGAGGTCCTGCCGCCACACGTACTGGCCGATCGTCGAGATGTTGAGCTCGGCGTGATAGTTGGTGAACCGCCCGGTGGGGTTGACGGGCAGGCGGAACGCGCTCGGTTCGAGTCCGAAGAAGCGCCGCAGTCGCTCGGCGACGAAGCTGGTTCCCCGCGTACCGGGTTCGAGGTCCAAGCTGCGGCTGCGCGTGTACTCGATGGAGAGGTTGCATCCATCGGGCAAGGGCGCCTCGATCATCAGGATGTAGTGTTCGGCGACCGCGACGCAGAACTCCCGAAGTTCGCCGGCCCGCCGTTCGGCTACGGCCTCGACGGAATGTGCGGCCTGCGCGTCGTCGAAGTAGCGGGCGACGGACGTGGGGGTCACCCGCTTGGTCACGCACACCTGCCGCTCCAGCTCGCGGAAGAGCAGGATGTGACGGTCTGCTCGATCGGCCGCACTTGCGGTATCGCCGCGAACGCGGCCCAGCCGTTCGACGAACTCGTGACGGCTGTCCGACGAGTCGAAATAGGTGAAGGCGAACAGGCCGACAAGAGTGGCGGAGATCGCCGCGATGCGGTCGTCGAGTGCCAGGACCGTCAGCCGGTTTCCCGAGCTGTCGGTGATGTCCAGATCGTCCAGCAGCTCCCCCTTGCGCAAGACCATCAGCGGCAGTAGCAGCCTCGGCTTCAGCAGGCCGTCATCCGGGCTGAGGCGGTGCGCGGCCGCTGCGACGTCCCGCAGTTCCTGACGCCCGAACTGAAACTGCGCTCGTGATCGACTCCTTGCGCGCCCGTTGCCGAGCGTGATGAACTCCTCGAGCTTGAGCCAGTAGCGGCTGTCGATGAGCACGCTGGTGAAGAGCTGGGCCGACTCGTTCAGATGCCGGGCGTGGAACTGGAACACCTGACGGTCGATGTCCGTTGACGGCGGCAGTTCGGGTGAGTCGCGGTGTAGCGCCCGTGACACCGGCGCCATCGAGGCGACGGTGCCGCTGGAGAGCCGTCGGGTCAAGCGGTAGGCGCCGACGACGAGAGCTGCGGTCAACACGCCCAGCATGGTCCGCAGGGGCAGCTCGAAGCCGGCCCCCTTCGGCACGACGGCGCCGTCGACGAACGCGCCCACGAAGGATGCCAGTCCGGCTGCCGAACATCCCGCGATCGCCAGCCGAAGCCAGGCACGGCCGGTCGCTCCGTGCGCGCCCGAGCCGCCGGCGCCCGAGTACCGACGCTGCGCGGTCGGCATGGGCGGCCGCGACGTCGTCATGGGGATACCCGCGTGCACGAACCTGCGCCTGGACAGGACCGCGAGAAGATCGGGGAGCGCACCGTGCGCCCTGACCGGCCGTTCGGCGAACGCGGGCTCGCGTCCGGAAGGCTGAGCGGCATCTGCTTCGTCATCCGGTCGATGATCAGCGGCGCGGCGATGCCGACGGTCACGGCGACCGGCGGGATCGTGATCATGTTCGAAGCACCCGCGGCCGCAGCCACGCCTGTCCCCATGACCATGCGGAGCGACGACGCGAGGGTGTAGATGCGGGCGGACGGCCGAGCCGGGTCGCGTCGCCGTGAGCCGCGTTCGCGCCAGGGCAGGGCGCGGCGGCGACGCACCTCCGGGTAGAGATCGAAAGCCTCGACGAGCCCGGCGCCGAGGAGTCCCCAGAGCGCGGCCGCCCACCAGACCATGCGCGAACGTTAGCGGAGGCCCGACCGCTACGCCGGTTGATGCGTTTCGCACGACATGCGGTCGCGTTTCGCACGACATGCGGTGTCGCGGGTCCAGAGATCGTCCACCTCGGTGGACGTCTCTGGACCGTCCCGATGTAGTTCCGGGGGAGCGGGGGTCTGCGGCGGCCGAGCTACTTCAGCGCGTCGAGCAGGGCCTGGCGCTGGCGCTCGCCGAGGCCCGCGGCGCGGCGGGAGACGTCGATGCCCGTCTGCTCCAGCAGCGCCGAGACCTTGGCCGGGCCGTAGCCGGGAAGGCTCTTGAGCAGGTCGGCGACCTTCGTCTTGCCGACGATGGAGTCGGACTTCGCCCGGCCGAGCACCGCCGGGATCGTCTCGTCGCCGCGGGCGATGGCGTCGCGGAGCTCCTTGCGGGCGGTGCGGGCCGCGGCGGCCTTCTTGAGAGCCTCGGCGCGCTGCTCGGGGGTGAGCGTGGGCAGTGCCATGACGTGGGTCTCCTCTCGGTGCGCGTCCCCTGGACGGGCGGGCGCACGTCTCATCGTCGCCGCCCAGCCTGACAGAACCGGGAACCACCCCGGCGTGGCGGGGTGTCATCGCGGGCCCGGAGGAGCCGCGCGCGACCCGCCGTCGGTCAGCAGGAGCTGCTCAGCGACTGCGGAACGGCCGTCGGTTCCGGTTCGGCGTCGGCCTGCGCACCGCGCGAACCGGTGGCGCCCGGGCGGGCCGGGCGGGTCGCGGTGGCGCTTCCCGACGGCGCGGCCTCGCGGGCCGTGGGTGACGAGGGTGTCGTGGGTGTCGAGGTTGCCGGGGGCGGCCCGGGCAAGGCGGCTGCCGGGCGGCTGATCGCCTCGCGCACCACCTCGCGCATGTACGGGACATCGGGGTCGAAGGTGTTGAACCGGCCGTCGGGGGTGTTCGGGTCGGGCAGGTTGGGGTCGAACGCGACGCTTTCCAGCGCCAGCCCGGAGCCGCCCGCGAGCGCGGCGAGTGCGGGCAGCACCTCGCGCGGGATGTTCGTCGAGACGCTGTCGGTGGTCGCGCGTGCGATGCCCTGGAAGTTGGTGAGCAGGTCGGTGGGGCTCTTCTGGTCGAGCACGTACTGGATCAGGCAGCGCTGGCGGCCCATGCGCACGTAGTCGGTGGAGCCGGCGCGCGAGCGGGCGAACGCCAGCGCGTCCTCGCCGGACAGCTGCTGGATCCCGGGCCGGAGGTAGCCCTCGGGCCGGACCTCCCGGCCGCTCGGCGAGATCCCGCCGATCGGGATCCGTTCGGGGCCGACGTCGACCTGCAGGCCGCCGAGCGCGTCGATGAGGGCGGCGAACCCGGCCATGTCCACCACGATCTGGTAGTCGATCGGCAGCCCGAGCATGTACGAGATCGACGACTGGAGCAGGTTGAGCCCGGGGTCGGGAGTCGGTCCCCTGGGGGCGAGCTGCGGGTACGAGTGCCCGTAGGCGTACACGGCGTTGAGCAGGTAGTCCCCCGACAGGGGGTCGGCGCGGTCGTGGAAGCCCTTCGGGAACTCCTGCGCCATCGGCGAGCCCGGCGGGAACCGCGCGAAGCCGATGTTGCGCGGCAGCCCGAACAGCGTCGTGCGCCCGGTCGACGTGTCGATGCTCGCGACCATCATCGTGTCGGTGCGGGTGCCCGTGCGGTCCGGGCCGGCGTCGCTGCCGACCAGCAGGAGGTTCAGCCGGGGCTTGCCGATCGCCGCGGCCGAACCGCCGCTGGGGAACAGGGCGTCGAGCAGGCTGCGCTGCGAGTCGGCGAGGTTGGCGGCGAGCCCGAGCGGGGTGGCCACCACGAGGCAGAGGGCCGTGACGGTGGCGGCGCCCAGCAGCCGCTGGACCGGACGCATCCCCGCCGGACGGCTCACCAGGTAGGCATGGACGATCACCGCCATCCACGTGACGGCGGCGCCGAGACACGTGATCGCCGCGACGATCAGCACCCTGGTGGAGAGCAGGTTCTCCAGAAGCTGCGCGCGGGGCAGTGTCGCGGCGAGCACCACGAGCGCCACGACGCCGAACGCGAACAGGCCCAGCAGCACCGTGCCGAGGCGGCGGCGACGCAGCAACAGGTGACCTGCCCCCGGGGCGAGCGTGGACACCGCGGCGGCCAGCAGGGCCCGCCGCAGGGTGCGTGGTTCGCGCGGCTCGGGCCAGGCGGCGCGGCGCAGGTCGGGCGCCGACGCCGCCGAGGTCGCGTCCGGTGCCGCCCCGGACCCGGGGTCGGGCTCCGGCTGGGTGGCGACGAGCAGCGCCGTCGGGTACTCGTCGGCGGGATCGACGGTCCGCGGCAGGCGCCGGGTGGGCAGCTCGGCAGCCTGCGGCGGCAGGCGGCGCACCGGGCGGGTGGCGCTGTCGAACGGAACCCGGCCGGGCGGGGTTGGGGCCGCCCGTGGGGGGGCGGGCGGCGCGCCGGTGTGCGCGCGGGGTCCGGGCCCGCCGGCGGCCGCCCGTGCGCCGCGCGCCGGTGCTGCGCCCCGGGCCGGTGGCGGCGCCGAACCCCCACCTGGCCGCAGCGCCCGGGCGGGCTCGGACGGGTGCGCGGCGGCGGGCGACGGCCGTGCGGTGCGGTGCGGCGGAACCGGACCGGGCGGCGGCGTCGCGCGCGGCTGACCCGGCCGATCCGCGGCCGGGACGCGCTGCGGAGCACGCGGGCCGGCGTCGTCCACCGCGCGTCCTCCTCGCCTGTCGGTCACGCCGGGACCAGATCCACCCGGGATCCGCGAGCCGTTCCCACGCCCGGTCCCCATGCCCGGTCCAACGACTAGCCTACTGAAAGTGACGGTGACGGTGGCCGCGGCGGTCGTGCTCGCGGGGGGCGCCGGCACCCGGCTGGGCGCGGGCCGGAACAAGGTCTACCTCCCGCTGGCGGGCAGGCCCGTACTGGCGTGGTCGCTGGCCGTGTTCGCCGGGATGCCCGAGATCGGGCCGCTGGTGCTGGTCGTGCGGCCGGGCGAGCGGGCCCGGGCGCAGGCGCTGCTGGACGCCGACCCCGACCTTTCCGGGCGCCCCGGCCTGCGGCTCGTCGACGGCGGCGCGAGCAGGCAGGAGTCGGAGCTGGCGGGCCTGCGTGCGCTCGCCGGGCCGATCCGCGCGGGCACGGTGGACGCCGTCCTCGTGCACGACGGTGCCCGGCCGCTGGTCACCGCCGCGCTGGCCCGCGAGGTGCTGGCGGTGGCGCGCGCGCACGGCGGGGCGGTGCCGGGCGTGGCGTGCGGCGACCTGGCGGTCGTCGGGCCGGGGGGCGGGCCAGGAGCCGCGTCTGGCGTCGGGCCGGGCGCCGGCGCGGTCGCCGCGGCCGGTGCGGAGCGGCTGGCCGGCCCGGCCCCGCCGGGGCTGGTGGCCGTGCAGACCCCGCAGGGGTTCCGGGCGGCGCCGTTGCTGGCGGCGTGCGAGGCCGCCGTGCGGCACGGGTTCGCGGGCACGGACACGGCGTCGTGCGTGGAGCGGTTCGGGACGGTGACGGTGCGCTGGGTTCCCGCGGACCCCGGCAACATCAAGATCACCTATCCGCACGATCTCCGGGTCGCCGCCACCACCGTGACTGCCGGGCGGGCCGTTGGCTAACGTCGATCCCCACACCTTCCCCGGAGGCAGGGCCATGCTCGCGACCGACGTCGACCCGCCGGTGCCGGGTCCGGACCCGCCGCGGCGGTCGCGACGCCGGTCGGGCGCGGCCGCGCTCGACGTCCTCGGGGCCGGGCGGCGGATCGCCGCCGATCTTCGCGCCGGCCTCGGTGGCCCCGGTCGGCGGGCGGCGGCGCGCGGGTTGCGCCGGTTGCTCGACAGCGACGCCGTCGGGCTGGCGGGGCTCTCGGGCGAACTGGCGTGGTCGGGTGCGGCGGCGTCCCCGGACGTGCCGGCGCTGGTGGAGCAGGTGCTGCGCACCGACGCCCGGGTGGCCCGTGGTGGGCCCGGGTCGTGGGTGGGCCGCAGCGGGCTGCTCGCGCTGCCGCTGCGGGTGCGCGACGAGCTGGTCGGAGTGCTCGTCGTGGCCGGGCCGGTGCAGGTCCGCGCCGCGGAGGAGGCCGCGGCGTGGGTGGGCGACGCCGTCGAACGCGGGCGCCTGGAGGCCTCGGCGGAGGTGGCCGAGGCCGCCGAGCTGCGCGCCCTGCGCGCCGAGATCTCCCCGCACTTCGTGTACAACGCCCTGACGACGGTGGCGTCGTTCGTCCGGTCCGATCCGGAGCGCGCCCACGACCTGCTGCTCGACTTCGCCGATTACACCCGCCACGGACTGGGTCGCCACGGCGACTACACGACGCTGGCGCAGGAGTTCGGCGGCATCGAGGCCTACCTGGCGTTGGCCAGGGCGGTGCTCGGGGAGCGGTTGCGGGTGCTGGTACGGGTGGCGCCGGAGGTGCTGCCGGTGGTGGTGCCGTTCCTGGTGCTGCAGCCGCTGGTGGAGAACGCGGTGCAACACGGGATCGAGCTGTCGGGGGGGAGCGGGACGGTGCAGGTGAGCGGGGAGGCCGTGGGCTCGGAATGCGTCATCACGGTCGAGGACGACGGTCCGGGCATGGAACCGGAGTTCGCGCGCGCGGTGCTCGCGGGCAGCGGCGACGGTGGCGGGCTGGGGATGGTCAACGCCGACCGGCGCCTGCGCACGGTCTACGGGCCCGCGTTCGGGCTCGTCGTCGACACCGCACCCGGGGCGGGCACCCGCGTCACGGTGCGGTTGCCGCGCTTCCACCCCGGCGTGGTGGTCTCGTGAACCGGTTTGCGACGGTGCAGTCGTGAGCGAGCCCGGACTGCGCGTGCTGGCCGTCGACGACGTCGCCCCGGCGCTGGAGGAGCTGCGGGTGCTGCTCGCGGAGTCCCCGGAGATCGCCGAGATCGCCACCGCCGACGACCCGGTCGGTGCGCTGAAGCTCATCCGCGACCGCCCGTTCGACGCCGTCTTCCTCGACATCTCCATGCCCGGGCTGGACGGGCTGGAGCTCGGCGAGCTGCTCGGCCGGATGGCCGACCCGCCGCTGATCGTGTTCGTCACCGCGCACGCCCAGCACGCGGTGGAGGCCTACGGCATCGGCGCGGTCGACTACGTGCTCAAGCCGGTCGCGGCCGACCGGCTCGCCGCGGCGATCCGGCGGATCCGCCGCTCCACGCCGCAGGGCGAGGGTGCGGCGCGGGCGGCGGCCGCGGTGGACGCGCTGGCGGTGATCCCCGTGGAGCTGGGCGGGCGCACGCGGTTCGTGCCGCGCGGCGACGTGCGGTTCGTCGAGGCCCACGGCGACTACGTGCGGCTGCACACCCCGTCGGGGGCGCACCTCGTGCGGATCCCGATCTCGCGGCTGGAGGAGCACTGGGCGCACGCCGGGTTCCTGCGGGTGCACCGCAGCTACCTGCTGGGGATCGCGGCGGTGCACGAGCTGCGCAGCGATGTCAGCGGGGGGCTGCTCGCACACACCGACGTGGGCGACGTACCGGTCAGCCGCCGCCACGCCCGCGGGCTGCGCGACGAGCTGATGGCCGCCGCGGCGCGCGGGGACTTCGACGCCGGGTCCGCGCCGTGAGCGTGCGGTGAGCGTGCAGTGACGCCCACCCCGCCGACGCCCGGGCCGCCGCACGTCCCCGGGTGGCGCAGCGCGCGGCGGGAGGCCCGCGCGGCGCGTCCCGCCCGGCGGGTCACGGTCACCAGCCCGCAGACCCGGCTCGCGCTCACCCGCCCCCGGTCCGGCCCGTCACGGCGCCAGCCGCGCCTGCCCGCCGCACTGGCCGAGCGGGCCCGCCAGGTGCGCCGCCGACAGCTGCGCTGGGCGCTCGTCGGGCTGGCGGCGGTGTCGGTGCAGATCGTGGTCGTGCCGCTGGTGCTCGCCGCGGCGCCCGCGCTGGGCGGGCTGCGCTGGGCCGGCGTGCCGGTGACCTGGCTGGTCGTGGGCGTGCTGCCCTACCCGGTGCTCGCCGCGCTGGCGTTCTGGCTGCTGCGCGGCGCCGAGCGCATCGAGGCTGGGCGCATCGAGGCTGGGCGCATCGAGGACGCCCCGTGACGACGGCCGCGGTGCTCGCGATCGTCGTCGCGACGCTGGTGATCGGGGCCCGCGGGGTCGCCGCGATGCGCAGCACGTCGGACTTCCTGGTCGCGTCCCGGCGGGTCTCGCCCACGCTGAACGCGGCGGCCGTGTCGGGGGAGTACCTGTCGACGGCGTCCTTCCTCGGGGTGGCCGGGCTGCTCGTCAAGGACGGCGTGGGCGCGCTGTGGTACCCGGTCGGTTTCACCGCGGGCTACATCGCGATGCTGGCGCTGGTCGCCGCGCCGATGCGGCGCACGGGCGCGCTCACCGTCCCCGACTTCGCCGAGGCCCGGCTGGGCTCGGTGCGGCTGCGCCGGCTCTGCGCCGTGGTCGTGCTGGTGATCGCCTCGATGTACCTCGTTCCCCAGTTCATCGCCGCGGGCCAGGTGCTCTCCCGGGTGAGCGGGGCGCCGTACTGGCTGGGGGTCGTGCTCGCCGGTGCGGTGGTGAGCACCACGCTGGCGCTGGGCGGGATGCGCGCAGCGACCTACGTGCAGGCGTTCCAGTTCGGGGTGAAGCTGCTGCTGTTCACGGTGCCCGCGGTGTGGCTGCTCGTCCAGGTCGGGCCCGAGGTGCGGGCGGAGGCGCTCGCGCCGGTGGAGTTCACGACCTTCCCCGTCGAGACCCCGGTGTCCTTCGAGCAGGACACCGGGATCGTGCTGGCCGACGGCGTGGCCGTGGCCGTCGACGGCGGGGTGTCGCAGGAGCTTCCGCCCGGCACGTACCAGGTCCGGGCCGGCAGCACGTGGGTCTTCCCGGCGGGGGCGGTCGTGCCGCGCGTCGAGGGCTCGCCGCTGCTGGGCGGGCCGCAGTGGCAGCGCCCCCTGGTCGACGCCGGGGAGGCGGGTTTCCCGCTGCTGTCCACCTGGTCGGTGCTCATCGCCACCGCGCTGGGCACGATGGGCCTGCCGCACATCCTGGTCCGCTTCCACACCAGCCCCGACGGCCGCGCGGCGCGGCGCACCGCCGCGATCACGGTGGCGATGCTCGGCGCGTTCTACCTCTTCCCGATCGTGTACGGGGCGCTGGGCCGCGTGCTGCTGCCGGAGCTGTACCTGTCCGGGGCCACCGACACCGTCGTGGTCGCGCTGCCCTCGCGGGTCGACCCCGGCACGGCCGGCTCGGTCTTCACCGCGCTGCTCGCGGCCGGCGCGATCGCGGCGTTCCTGGCGACGTCACTGGGGCTGGTGCTGGCGATGTCGGGGGCGCTGTCGCACGACCTCGCGCCCGGCTCGCTGCGGCGCCTGCGGCTCACCGGCTTCGCCGCGGCGGGTGCGGTGGTGGGTCTCGCGCTGCCCGCCGCGCGGCTGGACGTCGGGCCGCTGGTCACCTCCGCGTTCGCGGTCGCCGCGTCCACGTTCTGCCCGCTGCTGGTGCTGGGCATCTGGTGGTCGGGGCTCACCCGGCGCGGGGCGATGGCGGGGATGACCGTGGGGCTGGCCGCGTCGGCCGGGGTGATGGCGCTCGGCGTGGTGCTGCCGGTCGAGCGGGGTCTGCTGGTGTTGCTGCTCACCTCGCCCGCGCTGGTGTCGGTGCCGCTCGCGTTCGCCACGATGATCGTGGTGTCGCTGCGCTCGGAGCCTCCCCGGTGGGCCGAGGACGCGATGCTGCGGTTGCACCTCGACGACGCGCGCGACGTTCGGGTGCCTCCCAACGGGTGATCGTCGGACTCGACACCGCGCGCTGTAGTCGACCGTTCGTCCGTTCGATGACCCGTTCGTCGGCCGTCGGACGTCCTCCGCCGTCGACATGGCGCCCCGTCGTCACCCCGGCGCGGGCTGCGGGTTTGGCTCGTGAGAGCACCTGCGTCCCGAGGAGGAGTCCATGGCAGCACCCGTGTCGAGCGAACGGCCACCGCCCACCGAAGAGGAGTGGTCGGCGATGCAGGCCAGCCCGGAGTTCGTCGAGCTCCGCAAGCGCCTGCGCAACTTCGTCTTCCCGGTCACCGCCGCGTTCCTCGGCTGGTACGCCGCGTACGTGCTGCTCGCCACCTACGCGCCGGAGTTCATGAGCATCCGGGTGCTGGGCAACATCAACCTCGGGCTGCTGATGGGGCTGGCGCAGTTCGTGACGACCTTCGGCATCACCGCCTGGTACGTGCGGTTCGCCGATCGCCGCCTCGACCCGCTCTCGGCCAAGCTCCGTGACGAGCTGGAGGCGGCGAAGTGACCCCGACCGTGCTCGCCCAGGGCATCGCCGAGTCGAGCCCCATCCTCAACATCACGATCTTCGGCCTGTTCGTGGTCGTCACCCTGGCGATCGTGATCAAGGTCAGCAGGCAGGCGTCCAGCGGGGCGTCGGACTTCTTCACCGCGGGCGGCGGGTTCTCCGGCCCGCAGAACGGCGTCGCGATCTCCGGCGACTACCTCTCGGCCGCGTCCTTCCTCGGCATCGCCGGCGCGATCGCGCTCAACGGCTACGACGGCTTCCTCTACTCCGTCGGCTTCCTGGTGGCCTGGCTGGTGGCGTTGCTGCTGGTCGCCGAGCTGCTGCGGAACACCGGCAAGTACACGATGGGCGACGTGCTGGCCTTCCGGATGCGCCAGCGCCCGGTCCGCGCCGCCGCGGCGACGTCGACCCTGGCCGTGTCCTTCTTCTACCTGCTCGCCCAGATGGCCGGTGCCGGTGGCCTGGTGGCGCTGCTGCTCAACGTCACCGACAAGACCCAGCAGGCGATCGTGATCGCGATCGTCGGCCTCGTGATGATCGCCTACGTGCTCATCGGCGGCATGCGCGGCACCACCTGGGTGCAGATCATCAAGGCGGTGCTGCTCATCGCCGGCGCCGGGATCATGACGATCTGGGTCCTCGCGCTCTACGGGTTCAACCTCTCGGCGCTGCTCGGCGACGCGGTACTGCGCGCGGGCGACGCCGGCCAGGCGCTGCTCAACCCGGGCCAGCAGTACGGCAAGTCCGAGCTGTCCAAGCTGGACTTCCTGTCGCTGGCGATCGCGCTCGTGCTGGGCACCGCGGGCCTGCCGCACATCCTGATGCGCTTCTACACCGTGCCCACCGCCAAGGAGGCCCGCCGATCCGTGGTCTGGGCGATCTGGCTGATCGGCCTGTTCTACGTGTTCACCCTCGTGCTCGGCTACGGCGCGGGTGCGCTCGTCGGGCCCGAGGCCATCAGGGCCGCCCCGGGCGGGGCGAACTCGGCGGCGCCGCTGCTGGCGTTCGAGCTGGGCGGCACGCTGCTGCTCGGGGTGATCGCGGCGGTCGCGTTCGCGACGATCCTCGCGGTCGTCGCCGGGCTCACGATCACCGCGTCGGCGTCGTTCGCCCACGACATCTACCTCAACGTGATCAAGCGCGGCGAGGTGACCGACCCCAACGCGGAGGTGCGGGTCGCCCGGATCACCGCGATCGTCATCGGCGTGGTCGCCATCGGGGGCGGCATCGTGGCCAACGGGCAGAACATCGCGTTCCTCGTGGCGCTCGCGTTCGCCGTCGCCGCGTCGGCCAACCTCCCGACGATCCTGTACTCGCTGTTCTGGCGGCGGTTCAACACCACCGGGGCGCTGTTCAGCATCTACGGCGGCCTGCTCGCCACGGTCGTGCTGATCGTGTTCTCGCCGGTCGTGTCGGGCAAGCCCGTCGACCCGGTGACGGGCCGCAGCGCGTCGATGCTGCAGGGCGTCGACTTCGCCTGGTTCCCGCTGGACAACCCCGGCATCGTGTCGATCCCGCTGTCGTTCCTGCTCGGTGCCATCGGCACGTTCCTCGGGCGCGAGGCGGGCGGCGCGCAGCGCTACGCGGAGATGGAGGTGCGCTCGCTCACCGGGGCGGGCGCGGAGACGGCGGTCGCGCACTGAGCGCTGGACTGATGCGCGACGTCGCGCGCACCCCGCGCTGACGCGCGGCCGACGGCGCCCCCGCCTGCTCCCCGGGCGGGGGGGCCCCCCCCGGGGGGCGGACGCACCCACACACCCCCCCCCACACGGGGGTAGGGGGGGGGGGGCACCCC
>JBQTJE010000089.1:0-30412 GCA_052387455.1 Pseudonocardia sp. | reverse complement strand
GCTCGCGTCGTCGCCGGTCACCCGTCCACCGTACGGCGCGCGGCCGACGGTGGCGCGTGGTCCCGGCGACGAATCTGCATCATCCGCCCGGTGGCCTGAGCAAGGCGGACGCGTCGGTCACGCGCAGGGCGCTTTCGCGCAAGCGGAACAGCGCCGCGGGCCGCCCGCCCGCCGGGCCCGGCGGTGCGACGTCGCCGGTCGGTGCGAGCACGGCGCGGCGGGTGAGCACGCGCTGGAGGTTGGTGGCCGAGACGCCGTGGCCGAGCGCGGCGACGTAGAGGTCGCGCAGCGCGGAGATGGTGAACTCCGGCGGCGCGAGGGCGAAGCCGAGGTTGGTGTAGGAGAGCTTGGCGCGCAGCCGCTCCCGGGCGGCGGCGACGATGCGGGCGTGGTCGAACGCCGCCGGTGGCCGCCCGGTCTCCAGCAGCGGGCTCACCGGGTGCCAGGCGGTGTCGGCGGGGACGGTGGGATCGGCGTCGGCCGGGACCAGGCCGAGGAACGCGGTGGCGACCAGCCTCGGCCCGGGAACCCGTTCGGGAGCGCTGAACGCGCCGAGCTGCTCGACGTGCGCGACCTCGCGCAGGTCGACCTTCTCCGCGAGCTGTCGCAGCACCGAGGTCTCGACGTCCTCGTCGTCGCCCAACCGCCCGCCCGGAAGCGCCCACCGGCCCGCGTCGGGGGACCGGGCCCGCTGCCACGCGAGCACCTGGAGCACGCCGTCGCGGATCTGGAGCACGGCGGCGAGGACCTCGTGCCCGGGCATGTGCCGGATCCTAGGAGGGCCCGCCGCGCGGGCGAGGTGAACGGCACGTGACGTCGGGGTGAGTGTGTCGTCACGCGGAGGGTGCCGGGAGGGAGCGCGCGCTGATACCATCAGCCTTGTTTTCGACTGTCAGGCGAAAACATCAGGCGAAAACACCGAGGAGGTCGAACGCCATGACGCAGGTACTCACCGGGTCGGTCCCGGACACCGCCTGGGCGCAGGAGGTCCGCGAACTGGCCCGCCGCCGCGACGCGGTGCTGCTGGCGCACAACTACCAGCTGCCGGCGATCCAGGACGTGGCCGACCACACCGGGGACTCGCTGGCGCTCTCCCGGCTCGCGGCGGAGTCGGAGGCGTCGACCATCGTGTTCTGCGGCGTGCACTTCATGGCCGAGACCGCGAAGATCCTCGCCCCGGACAGGACCGTGCTCATCCCCGACGCCCGTGCCGGCTGCTCCCTGGCGGACTCGATCACCGCCGACCAGCTGCGGGCGTGGAAGGCCGAGCACCCGGGCGCCGCCGTCGTGTCCTACGTCAACACGACTGCCGCCGTGAAGGCCGAGACCGACATCTGCTGCACCTCGTCCAACGCGGTCGAGGTCGTGTCGTCGATCCCGGCCGACCGCGAGGTGCTCTTCCTGCCCGACCAGTTCCTCGGCGCGCACGTGCGGCGGATCACCGGCCGGGAGAACATGCACGTCTGGGCGGGGGAGTGCCACGTGCACGCCGGGATCAACGGCGCCGAGCTGACCGCGCAGGTCGACGCCTACCCCGACGCGGAGCTCTACGTGCACCCGGAGTGCGGCTGCGCGACGTCGGCGCTCTACCTCGCCGGCGCCGGCGCGGTGCCCGCGGAGCGCGTGAAGATCCTCTCCACCGGCGGGATGCTCGACGCCGCCCGCACGTCGACGGCCGGCACCGTGCTGGTGGCGACCGAGGTCGGCATGCTGCACCAGCTGCGGCGCGCGGCGCCCGAGGTCGACTTCCGGGCGGTGAACGACCGGGCGTCCTGCAAGTACATGAAGATGATCACTCCTGAGGCCCTGCTGCGGTCGCTGCGGCACGGCACGGACGAGGTGCACGTCGACCCGGAGATCGCCGCCCGTGCGCGCGCCGCCGTGCAGCGCATGATCGCCATCGGGCGCCCGGGCGGTGGCGAGTGAGCTGGGCGGCCGGTGCCGACCTCGTCATCGTCGGCAGTGGCGTGGCCGGTCTGACCGCCGCGCTGGACGCCGCCGAGCGGGGGCTGCGCGTCGTCGTCGTCACCAAGGACGCGCCGGATGCCGGGTGCACCGCGCTCGCCCTGGGCGGGGTGGGGGTCGTGCGGGGGGCGGGGCCGGGCTACCCGGGCGGGGCGCCCGACCCCGACACCCTCGCCGCCGCCGGCGGCCTGGCCGACGCCGCCGCCGTCACGTCGATCATCACCGCCGGGCCGGCCGCGGTCGCGCGCCTGCGGGCCCGCGGGGCGGTGTTCGACGCCGGGGGATCCGACGGCTCGCCCGGGCGGCTCGCGCGCACCCGCGAGGGCGGGCACTCGGCGTTCCGCGTGATCCACGCGGGGGGGGACGCGACCGGCGCGGAGATCGAGCGCGCGCTCGTCGCCGCGGCCCGCACGACGCCCGGCGGGTTGCCGATGCTCACCGGGCACGGCGCCGTGGACGTGCTGCGCGACGGCGCCGGAGCCGTCGCGGGCCTCGCCCTGCTCGACGACTATGGCCGGCCGGGGGTGCTGCACGCCCCGGCGGTGCTGCTGGCCAGCGGTGGCTACGGGCAGCTCTACGCCAGCACCACCAACGCCGCGACCGCCACCGGGGACGGCGTCGCACTCGCGCTGCGCGCCGGTGCCACCGCCGCCGACCTGGAGTTCGTCCAGTTCCACCCCACGGTGCTGTACGTCCCCGGCATGGCCGGCACGCGCCCGCTGGTCACCGAGGCCGTGCGCGGCGAGGGCGCGGTGCTGCGCGACCGCGCCGGGCACGCCTTCATGGCCGGCGTGCACCCGCTGGCCGACCTCGCCCCCCGCGACGTCGTCGCGGCCGCGGTCACCCGCCGGATGGCCGAGACCGGCGCCGCGTGCGTCTGGCTCGACGCCACCGGCATCGACGGCTTCGCGGCTCGCTTCCCGACGGTGCACGCGGCCTGCTCTGCGATCGGCGTCGACCCGTCCCGCGAGCCGATCCCCGTCACCCCGGCGGCGCACTACGCGTGCGGCGGCGTCGTCACGAGCACCGAGGGGCGCACGCGGGTCCCCGGCCTGTACGCCGCGGGCGAGGTGGTCCGCACGGGCCTGCACGGCGCCAACCGGCTCGCGTCCAACAGCCTGCTGGAGGGGCTCGTCGTCGGTTCGCGCGCGGCCCGGGCCGTCGCCGCCGATCTCGCCACCCCGCGGCGGACGCCCGCGCCCGCGCGCACCCCGGCCCCCGCCGTGGCGATCGCCGACCGGGCCACCGTGCAGCGCGCGATGAGCGCGGGCGCCGCCATCGGCCGTGACGCCGCGGGGCTCGCCGCGGCGTCGGACACCGTCGAGGCGGCCACCGTCCTCGGCTCGCCGATCGACCGGCGCGGGGTGGAGGACGCGGCGCTCACCCTGCTCGCGCAGGCCGTCCTCGCCGCCGCGGGCACCCGGCGGGAGAGCCGCGGGTGCCACGTGCGCACCGACTTCCCCGAACGCGACGACACCTGGCAGCGGTCGAGCCTGGTCGTGGCGCTCGACGAGGCCGGGCGACCGGTCGTCGAGGCCGGGCGCATCGTGGCGGGTGCGGCGTGAGCCGGGTCGCGGCCGGGGTCGGCGGGGTCACCGCGATCGGCGCGCCCGACCCCGACGACCTGCGCCGCGTGGTCGGGACGGCGCTGGCCGAGGACCTGCGCTACGGCCCCGACGTCACCACGGCGGCGACCGTGCCCGCGGACGCCGTGGCCGTCGGGGAGTTCGCGGCGCGCCGCGCGGGCGTGCTCGCGGGGCTCCCGGCCGTCCGCGCGGTGCTCGACACCGTTCTCGACGGCATGTTCGACGGCGTGCCCGGTGGCTACCAGGTACTCGTCGCGCGCGCCGACGGTGACCACCTCGCCGCGGGCGAGGTCGCGCTGGCGGTCCGGGCCCCCGTCCGGGGCCTGCTCACCGCCGAGCGCACCGCGCTGAACCTGCTGTGCCACCTGTCGGGGGTGGCGACCGCCACCCGGGCGTGGGTGGACGCGGTGGCCGGTACGGGCGCGGCGATCCGCGACACCCGCAAGACGCTGCCCGGCCTGCGACTGCTGGAGAAGTACGCCGTGCGCTGCGGCGGCGGGATGAACCACCGCCTCGGGCTCGGCGACGCGGTGCTGATCAAGGACAACCACGTGGCCGCGGCCGGTTCCGTGGGCGCTGCGCTGGCCGCCGCCCGCACACTCGCGCCGGACCTGCCCTGCGAGGTGGAGGTCGACTCGCTCGACCAGCTCGACGAGGTGCTCGCCCTCGATGCCGAGCTCGTGCTGCTCGACAACTTCACATGCGCGCAGACCGCCGAGGCGGTGCGGCGTCGCGGCACCGCCGCGACGCTGCTCGAGTCCTCGGGCGGCCTCACGCTGCCCGACGCGCGCGCCTACGCCGAGACCGGTGTCGACTTCATCTCTGTCGGCGCGCTCACCCATTCAGTCACCGCCCTGGACCTGGGTCTGGACCTGCGCCGGGTCTGACGCCAAGATCACTACGATCGCCGGGGGGAAGGCCGTGGGCATCCTGGACAGGTTGGCGGCGCGACGGCGGTACCGCCGGATGGCGCGCCGGCTGGCCGAGCTGGACCGGATCGACCGGCGGTACGGCGTCGGCGCACCGGTCCCACCGCGCGTCCGGTCGGGGCCGAACCCGTGGTGGGCGCGCTCCGGCTTCGTGACGGTCGTCGTGGTCGGGATCGTCGTGGGGCTGGTCTCCTTCGGAGCGCCCCGGGTGATCGGTGACGGCCCGGAGGCCCGCGCACGCGGGTACCCGGCCGTGCCCGAGGATGCGGCGTCCGCGCGGCTGCTGCCGTCCGTGGTGGCGTCGACGACCGGCCCGCACGCGTTCAGTGCGCTCCTACCTGACGGCACACCCGTCACGCACGACCCGTGCCGACCGCTGCGCTACGTGGTGAACCCGGCGGGCATGCCGCCCGGAGCGCTGGAGGTGCTGCGGGACGGGGTCCGACAGATCAGCGCGGCCTCCGGGCTGGTCATCCTCGAGGAGGGGCTGAGCACCGAGGCCGCGGTCGAGAACCGCCTGCCGGTCCAGCCGGACCGCTACGGCGAGCGGTGGGCGCCGGTGCTCGTCTCGTGGGCTGATCCAGGGATGTTCCCACTGGTGGACGGCGATATCGCGGGCGTCGCGCTGAGCCATTCGGTGAGCCCGTCGGGGCCGGGGTCTGCGCGCTATGTGAGCGGGCAGGTGGTGTTCGACCGCGGCTTCGTCGCCGAGGTGCTCGCCGACCCGCGGACCGCGCCGCTGGCGCGCACGGTGGTGCTGCACGAGCTCGGCCATCTCGTCGGGCTCGACCACGTGGCCGCCCCCGGCGAGGTCATGGACGCCGCCAGTGAGGCGTCCGAGCTCGGCCCCGGTGACCGTCAGGGCCTCGCCGCGCTCGGGGCGGGGGCGTGCCGGTCCGACACCTGACCCGGTCGGGGGCGAGCCCGGCCGCGATCGAGCCGGCGACGGTCGGAGACGCCGTCAGGATCCGGGTCACGGTCGCCGAGTGGGTACGCGAAGCCATCCGGGCCGTGAGACATCGCAACCCGGCGCTGGACCGGATCTTCCTGTCCGCGCGCGACGCGCTGCACATCGCCGTGATGCGCCGCCACCGTGTCGAGCAGATCATGACGTTCGACGAGGGCTTCGAGCGCTACCCGGGGATCCGGCGGATCTGCTGAGCATCGCCGGCGCTCACCGGGTCGTCGCCGCACGGCGCCGGCCGAGGCGCCACGGCCGCGCGACGAGCACGCCCACCACCAGCGCCGCGACCAGGCAGAGCCAGCCCGGCTGCCAGCCGTAGCCGCCTCCGGCCGGGCCGGCGGCGTACTCCACCGCCGAGCCGGGGAAGAAGAACAGCGTGCCGGTCACGGTCGCGTCCGGGTCGGCGGCCCGCACGCCGTCGAACCAGCCGAACGCGACCTGCATCTCGACGACGAGCACGACGACCATGGCGAGCAGCGCCGCCGACAGGCCGCCCGCCCACCGGGGGCCGCCGCGCCCCACGCCCGCGGCGGCCTCGGTGGCCATCTCCCGGATGCTGCCAACCCGCGCACCGCCGTTCGCGCGTCGCGGTCGGCGGCACCGGCGTGCAGGTTGGCCCGCAGCTCGCGGGTCAGCCGCCGACGGGTCCGCCAGGACACGCCGCGCATGTCGAGCCAGAAGTCGTAGGAGTTGACGGCGTGCGCCACGCGGGCGCGGTCGAGCAGGTTCATGACGGTTCCCCCCCGCTGAGGATCTTGTCGACGGTGCCGGCCAGGGCTTCCCATGCCGCCGCGGCGCGGTGCAGCTCCGCCCTCCCGGCGTCGGTGACGCGGTAGTACTTGCGCGCCGGCCCGGCAGACGAACGCACCAGGTGTGAGTCGAGCAGCCCGGCGGACTCCAGCCGCGTGAGCCCCGGATAGACGGCGCCCTCGGTCAGGTCGGTGAAGCCCCCGTCGCGCAACCGGACGACCAGCGAGTAGCCGTAGTCCTCGCGCTGCGCCACGAGATGCAGCAGCAACGGGCCGAGGATGCCCTTGAGCATCTGGGGGTCGTGTGCGGCCACGGACCCACTCTGCGCCCAGTACTGATGAATGTCAAGTACTAGGCACCTGGCACTATCGGTGGCCGGCCGGACCGTCCGACTACCCTGACGCCCATGCTCCGCCGCACCGACCTGCGCTCCGACCCGCTCCCGAGCCCCGCCGCGCTGCGGGCGATGCTGCCGCGCGCCGAGATCGACGTCGACGCGGTGCTGGCCCAGGTCCGCCCGATCGTCGACGCCGTGCGCGAGCGGGGCGTCGATGCGGCGCTGGAGTACGCCGAGCGGTTCGACCGGGTGCGCCCGAGCGTGGTGCGCGTCCCGCCGCAGACCCTGGCCTGCGCCCTGTCTGCGCTCGATCCGGCGGTGCGCGCCGCGCTGGAGACCTCGATCGAGCGGGCCCGCCGCGTGCACGCCGACCAGCGCCGCACCGACGTCGTCACCCAGGTCGTGCCCGGGGGCACCGTCACCGAGCGCTTCGTGCCGGTCCGCCGGGTGGGCCTCTACGCGCCGGGCGGGCTCGCGGTCTACCCGTCCAGCGTCGTGATGAACGTGGTGCCCGCGCAGGAGGCGGGCGTGGAGTCCCTGGTGGTCGCCTCCCCGCCGCAGGCCGAGCACGGCGGGCTGCCGCACCCGACGATCCTGGCCGCGGCGGCACTGCTGGGGGTGCGGGAGGTGTGGGCGGTAGGCGGCGCGCAGGCCGCGGCGCTGCTCGCGCACGGCGGCATCGACACCGACGGCGCCGAGCTGGAGCCCGTCGACATGATCACCGGGCCCGGCAACATCTACCTCACCGCCGCCAAGCGGCTGCTGCGCGGCATGATCGGCATCGACGCGGAGGCCGGCCCCACCGAGATCGCCGTGCTCGCCGACCACACCGCCGACCCCCGCCACGTCGCCGCCGATCTCGTCTCCCAGGCCGAACACGACACGATGGCCGCGTCGGTGCTGGTCACGACGTCGCGCGAGCTGGCCGACGCCGTGGACGCCGAGCTGGCCGCCCAGGTCCCGCAGACCAAGCACACCGAGCGCATCGCCGCGGCGCTGCGCGGCCGCCAGTCCGGCACGATCCTCGTGCGCGACCTCGCCGACGGCGTCGCGGTCGTCGACGCCTACGCCGCCGAGCACCTGGAGATCCAGACCGAGGACGCCCGTGCGGTGGCGCTGCGGGTGCGCAACGCCGGCGCGGTGTTCGTCGGCCCGTGGTCGCCGGTGTCGCTGGGCGACTACTGCGCCGGCTCCAACCACGTGCTGCCCACGGGCGGCTGCGCGCGCCACTCCGGGGGACTGTCGGTGCAGACCTTCCTGCGCGGGGTGCACCTCGTCGAGTACACCGAGCAGGCGCTGCGCGACGTGGCCGACCAGGTCGTGGTGCTCGCCGGCGCCGAGGACCTGCCCGCGCACGGCCAGGCCGTCACCGCCCGGTTCGGCTCATGACGGCGGTCTCGGCGTCGGTCGGGGCTTCTGGGCCGGTCGAGGGTTCTGGGCCGGTCGGGGGTGGCGTCACGCTCGACGACCTCCCGCTGCGCGAGGACCTGCGGGGGCGCAGCCCCTACGGCGCCCCGCAGCTCGACGTCGCGGTGCGGCTCAACACCAACGAGAATCCCTACCCGCCGCCGCCGGAGCTGGTCGCCGACGTCACCGCGGCGGTCACCGAGGTGGCCGCGCACCTGCACCGCTACCCGGACCGCGACGCCGTCGCCCTGCGCACCGACCTCGCCGCCTACCTGACCACGGCCACCGGGGTGCCGCTCACCACCGCGAACCTGTGGGCGGCCAACGGCTCCAACGAGGTGCTCCAGCAGGTGTTGCAGGCGTTCGGTGGCCCGGGCCGCACCGCCGTCGGCTTCGAGCCGTCGTACTCGATGCACCCGATCATCGCGGCGGGCACCCGCACCGAGTGGCTGGCCGCGCCGCGGCGTCCCGACTTCGCAATCGACGTCCCCGCCGCGGCGGAGCTGCTGCGCCGCCGCGCTCCCGACCTCACGTTCCTGACCAGCCCGAACAATCCCACGGGTCAGTCGCTGGGGCCTGCCGAGCTGGCCGAGCTGATCGACGCCGCCCCGGGCGTCGTGGTCGTGGACGAGGCGTACGCGGAGTTCTCCGACCGATCGTCGGCCGCGGTGCTGCTGGCCTCGCACGGGGACAAGCTGATCGTCTCGCGCACCATGAGCAAAGCGTTCGCGTTCGCGGGCGGGCGGCTGGGCTACCTCGCGGCCGCGCCGGCGGTCGTCGAGGCGCTGCAGCTCGTGCGCCTGCCCTACCACCTGTCGGTGCTCACCCAGGCCGCCGCCCGGGCGGCCCTGCGCCACGCCGGGGCGACCCTCGCATCGGTGGCGCTGTTGCGGGTCGAGCGCGACCGCGTGGTGGTGGGGCTGCGCGCCGCGGGCTACGACGTCGTGCCCAGCGATGCCAACTTCGTGCTGTTCGGCCCGTTCGCCGCCGCCCCGGCGGCATGGCGCGCGTTCCTGCACCGGGGCGTGCTGATCCGCGACGTCGGCATCCCGGCGCGGCTGCGGGTCACCGTCGGCACGCCCGAGGAGAACGACGCGTTCCTGGCCGTCGCGGCCGAACTGGTGGAGGAACTGGCATGAGCAGGGTCGGTCGCGTGGAGCGCGTCACCAAGGAGTCGAAGGTGTTCGTCGAGATCGACCTCGACGGCACCGGGATCACCGAGATCTCCACCGGCGTCCCGTTCTTCGACCACATGCTCGACGCCCTGGGCAAGCACGGCGCCTTCGACCTCACGGTGGCGGCCACCGGTGATGTCGGCCTGGACGCCCACCACACCGTCGAGGACGTGGCGATCGTGCTCGGCCAGGCGCTGCGCCACGCGCTGGGCGACAAGTCCGGCATCCGGCGCTTCGGCGACGCGTGGATCCCGATGGACGAGGCCCTGGCGCACGCGGTCGTCGACGTCTCGGGCCGCCCCTACACGGTGCACGCCGGCGAGCCCGAGACGATGGCGGGCTTCGTGGTCGGCGGGCACTACGCCACGGTGCTCAACCGGCACGTGTTCGAGTCGCTGGCCTTTCACGCGCACCTCGCGCTGCACGTCCGCGTGCTGCACGGGCGCGACCCGCACCACGTCACGGAGGCGGAGTTCAAGGCCGTCGCCCGGGCCCTGCGCGCGGCCGTGGCCCGCGACGACCGGATCACCGGTGTCCCGTCCACCAAGGGGACGCTGTAGCTGCCGATCTGTAGCGTAGGAGTCCGCCCAACTGTAGCGTCCAACATTGGCCAGTTGTAGCGGCTGGTATTGGCCAGCTGTAGTCTACGCACGTGAGCGAGTATCTCCGGAGGATCATCGACGACGAGCTGGATGAGCTGCTTCCCGGCCTGCCCGCACTGTCCCTGGAAGGGCCAAAGGGTGTCGGGAAGACGGTGACGGCACTGCGTCGGGCGGAGACGGTTCGTCGGCTCGACGATCCGGTCGAGCTCGCGGCGTTGCTGGCCACTCCGCGCCGGATCGTTGAAGGTCCGCCGCCGGTCCTGATCGACGAGTGGCAGCGTTACCCGCCGAGCTGGGACCTGGTCCGGAGGGCGGTCGACGACGGCAGTGGTGGCGGACGATTCCTCCTCACCGGGTCGATGCCGCCGGTGGAGTGGCCGATGCATTCGGGTGCAGGACGCATCGTCAGCATGCGAATGCGCCCGCTCGGCCTGCCCGAACGCGTCCTCGCGACGCCCACGGTGAGCCTGGCCGAGCTGCTTACCGGGGCCCGGCCTGGGATCGCTGGAAAGTCACCGATCACCGTCGTGGACTACGCCGAGGAGATCGTCAACTCGGGGTTCCCCGGCATCCGCGCTGAACGCCCACGATTGCGCCGCGTCCGGCTGGACGGCTACCTCGACCGCATCGCCGAACGTGACTTCGCCGAGCAGGGCATGCCGCTGCGGGACCCGGCAGGGCTACGGCGATGGCTTCTCGCCTACGCCGCGGCTACCGCCACCACCGCGACCTTCGAGACCATCCGCGACGCAGCCACCGCGGCGGACGGCAGCACGCCTGCGCGCTCGACGACGATCGCCTACCGCCGGGTGCTGGAACAGCTGTGGATCGTGGACCCTGTCCCGGCCTGGTTGCCGACGTTCAACCACATCGCGCGGATCGCCGCTCCGGCCAAGCACCATCTGACCGACCCCGCGCTCGCCGCTCGACTGCTCGGCGCCGACGCGGATGCTCTGCTGACGTCGCGTCCGTTCGGTCCGCCGACGTTCCGGGACGGCCCGCTCCTCGGCCGGCTGTTCGAATCCCTGGTCACACTCGGGGTGCGGGTATGTGCGCAGGCGGCCGAGGCCAAGGTTCGCCACCTGCGCCTGCGCGCCGGCACCCACGAGATCGACCTCATCGTCGAGCGGGCGGACCAGCGCGTGGTGGCGATCGAGGTCAAGTTGGCGTCGTTGGTGGAGGACCGCGACGTCCGGCACCTGCACTGGCTCGCCGACCAGCTCGGGCCCGACCTGCTGGACATGGTCGTCGTCACGACCGGGCCGGAGGCATACCGGCGCCGCGACGGTGTGGCGGTCGTTCCGGCGGCGCTGCTCGGACCGTAGGGCGCCTACCGTACGCGGCGTGCCGCCCCGCGCCCGGAACAAGCCCGTCCAGGTCACCGACCCGGATGGGTGGGACGGCTAGTCTGGCGCGAGTGTCGAGGATCGTCGTGCTGGACTACGGCTCGGGCAACCTGCGTTCCGCGGAACGCGCGCTCCGGCGTGTGGGGGCGGACGTCACCGTCACCGCCGACCGCGACGCCGCGCTGCACGCCGACGGCCTGGTCGTCCCCGGCGTCGGGGCGTTCGCCGCGTGCATGGCGGGCCTGGCCGGCGTCGACGGCCCGCGGATCATCGAGCGTCGCCTGGCCGGTGGACGCCCGGTGCTCGGGATCTGCGTGGGCATGCAGGTGCTGTTCGAGCTGGGCGTCGAGTGGGGCGAGCGCACCGAGGGGTGCGGGCAGTGGCCGGGCACGGTGGAGCGGATCAAGGCTGATGTGCTGCCGCACATGGGCTGGAACACCGTCCGCGCCCCGGCGGGCTCCACCCTGTTCGCTGGGCTCGACGCCGGGACCCGCTTCTACTTCGTGCACTCGTTCGGGGTCCGGCGCTGGGAGCTGGAACCGTCGCCGGCGTTGCGGGCGCCGCTGGTCACCTGGGCCCACCACGGCGAGGACTTCGTCGCCGCCGTGGAGAACGGGGCGCTCGCGGCCACGCAGTTCCACCCGGAGAAGTCCGGGGACGCTGGTGCGACGGTGCTGCGCAACTGGCTGCGCGACGTGGTGGGCTGACGTGGTGGGCCGACGTGGTCGGTCGAGTTCCGGCCCGACGGGCTAGGCTTGGTTCGCACATCTGTCGTCGAGCAGGGGATCCGTTGTCCATCGAGGTCTGCAACGAGTCGGGCGTCGACGTGGACTCCGAGCTGATCGTCTCCGTGGCCCGCCACACCCTCACCGCCATGGACGTCAGCCCGGCGGCCGAACTGTGCATCACGGCCGTCACGAACGAGGTGATGGCCGAGCTGCACGAGCGCTGGATGGACGAGCCGGGCGCCACCGACGTGATGGCCTTCCCGATGGACGAGCTGGTGGAGGACTCGCGCCGCCCCGACGCCCCGGACATGGGCCCGGCGCTGCTCGGCGACGTCGTGCTGTGTCCGGAGTTCGCCCGCCCGCAGGCCCGCTCCGCCGGCCACACGCTGGCCGACGAGCTGCACCTGCTCACCGTGCACGGCGTGCTGCACCTGCTCGGTTACGACCACGGCGAGCCCGACCAGGAGCGCGAGATGTTCGGGCTGCAGAGCCGGTTGCTCGCCGAGTGGCAGGCGCAGCGGCGCCGTGCCACCGCTCGCGCCACCCAGCACCGCAGCGACTCCGCGGTGCTGGGCGCCGCCGGACTCGAGGAAGGCTGACGCTGAACACCCCGGTGGGTCTGATCGTCGTCGCCGCCCTGCTGCTCCCGCTGGCGGGGCTGTTCGCCGCCGCCGACGCGGCGCTCACGTCCGTGTCGCGGGCCCGGGTCGACGCGCTGGTCCGCGCCGGGCGCGGCGGCGCGGTGGCGCTGGCCGCGGTGGTGGCGGACCGGCCACGCTTCGTCAACCTGCTGCTGCTGCTGCGGCTCGCCGCGGAGACCGCGGCGACCGTGCTGCTCACCGTGGCGATGGACGCCTACTTCGAGCCGCCGTGGGTGGGCGCGCTCGTCGCCGGCGGGATCATGGTGGTGGTCAGCTACGTGCTGATCGGCGTGGGGCCGCGCACGCTGGGCCGCCAGCACCCGTACAGCATCGGTCTGGCGGTTGCCGTGCCCGTGCGCGCCCTGGCCCGGCTGCTGTCCCCGCTCACCCGGTTGCTGATCCTGATCGGCAACGCGATCACCCCCGGCAAGGGCTTCCGAGAGGGGCCGTTCTCCTCCGAGGTGGAGCTCCGGGAACTGGTCGACATGGCCAGCACCCGGGGCGTCGTCGCCGAGAACGAGCGACAGATGATCCACTCGGTGTTCGAGCTGGACGACACGCTCGTGCGCGAGGTCATGGTCCCGCGCCCCGACGTCGTCTGGACCGAGCACGACTCGTCGGTGGACCGCGCGCTGCGCCTGGCGCTGAAGAGCGGCTACTCGCGGTTGCCGGTGCTCGGCGAGAGCATCGACGACATCGTCGGCGTCGCCTACCTCAAGGATCTCGTCGCCGCCCAGGCCTCGGCCGACGGCGCGGGTGCGGCGGAGGTCGACACCGTGATGCGCCAGGCGATCTTCGTCCCCGACAGCAAGCAGGTCGCCGAGCTGCTGCGCGAGATGCAGGCGGGACGCAACCACATGGCGATCGTCGTCGACGAGTACGGCGGCACCGCCGGGGTCGTCACGATCGAGGACATCCTGGAGGAGATCGTCGGGGAGATCGCCGACGAGTACGACTCCGAGGAGGTGCCGGCCGTGCAGTCGGTCGGCGGGGGCACCTTCCGCGTGGCGGCCCGACTGCCGGTGGACGATCTCGGGGAGCTGTTCGGCCCGGCGCTGGCGGGCACCGACCACGCGGCCGAGCTGCAGGACGCGATGGTCAACGCCGACGTCGACACGGTCGGCGGGTTGCTCGCCCAGCGGCTCGGCCGGGTGCCGCTGCCCGGCGCCGAGGCGCGGGTGGCCGGGCTGCGGCTGCTCGCGGAGGGCGGTAAGGACGCGCGGGGACGGATCCGGATCACCTCGGTTCTGGTCTCCCCGCAGTACACCGGCGGGAACGGCACGGCAGGCGACGACGCCGAGCACGGCGGCGAGCGCCGGGAGGAGACGGATGTCCGGCACGGCTGATCCCGCACCCATCGAGGCCGCACCCGCTGCACCCGAAGCCGCTGCGCCCGGCGCGGAGGACGCGAAGATAGTCACGCTGGCCCGGTCGGCGCGGGCGCGCACCGGCGCCGCCGAGGGCGCGGCGGTGCGCGACACCGACGGCCGCACCTACGCGGCGGGGTCCGTGGCGCTGCCCTCCCTGCGGCTCACGGCGTTGCAGGCGGCGGTGGCCGCCGCGGTGTCGAGCGGCGCGCCGGGCCTGGAGGCCGCGGCGGTCGTGACGCCGGCCGAGGAGGTCGACGCCGACTCCGTGGCAGCCGTGCGCGACCTCGCCCCCGACGCCCTGGTCCTGCGCGCCGACACTGCCGGCACGGTTCACGAGACGTTCCCGGCGCGACGTCGGTGACGACCCCGCGCTACGACCTCGTCGTGGTCGGCGGCGGCATCGTCGGGCTCGCCACGGCGTACGCGGCCGTGCGTGCCGGGCGGACGGTGGCGGTGGTCGAGCGGGAGCCCCGGCTGGCCGCCCACCAGACCGGCCGCAACTCGAACGTGATCCACTCGGGGCTCTACTACCCGCCCGGCAGCCTCAAGGCACGGCTGGCGGTCGCCGGGTGCGCCGAGACCGTCGCGTTCTGCCGGAAGCACGAGCTGCCGCACGCCGTCACCGGCAAGGTGGTCGTCGCCACCGAGCCTGCGGAGCTTCCCCGCCTGGCCGAGCTGGCGCGGCGCGGCGCGGCCAACGGCGTGCCGGTCACCGAGCTCGACGCCGCCGGGTTGCGGGCGCGCGAGCCGCACGTGCGCGGACTGGTCGCGTTGCACGTCCCGTCCACGGGCGTGTGCGACTACCGGCTGGTGGCGGCGCGGCTCGGTGAGCTCGTGCGGGCGGCGGGCGGGGAGATCGTCCTGGGCCGGGCGGTGCGGGAGCTGGTGCGCAGGCGCGCCGACGTCGTCGTGCGCACCGCGGACGACGAGCTGCTCGGCCGGCAGGTCGTGGCCTGCGCGGGACTGCACTCCGACGCCCTCGCGCGGGCGTCGGGCGCCGACCCGGGCGTGCGGATCGTCCCGTTCCGCGGCGAGTACGCCGACCTGCTCGCGCCTGCCGACAGGCTCGTGCGCGGCCTGGTCTACCCGGTCCCGGACCCGGCCTTCCCGTTCCTCGGGGTGCACGCCACCCGCGGGCTCGACGGCGCGGTGCACGTCGGGCCCAACGCGGTGCTCGCACTGGCCACGGAGGGCTACTCGTGGCGCGACGTCGTGCCGCGCGAGCTCGCGGGCACGCTGGCCTACCCCGGTTCGTGGCGCCTCGCCCGGCGGCACTGGCGCTACGGGCTCGGCGAGGTGCGGCGGTCGCTGTCGCGGGCGGCGATGGCGGCGCGGCTGCGCCGGATGCTGCCCGACGTTCGGGCCGCGGACCTGCGCCCGGCCGGGGCGGGGGTGCGCGCCCAGGCGGTCCGTCCCGACGGTTCGCTCGTCGACGACTTCCTCGTCGTGGCGCAGGGCCGTGGCCCCGGCGCGGTCCTGCACGTGCTCAACGCCCCGTCGCCCGCCGCCACGGCGGCGCTGCCGATCGGCCGGGCGATCCTGGAGCGCCTCGGCGCGGAGGTGGCCGCATGACGGGGTTCGCGCAGGCTCCCGATGGTTTCCGCTCGGGCTTCGCCTGTTTCGTCGGGCGGCCGAACGCGGGCAAGTCGACGCTGACCAACGCCCTGATCGGCACGAAGGTGGCCATCACGTCGTCGCGCCCGCAGACCACCCGCCACGCCATCCGGGGCATCCTGCACCGTCCCGACGCCCAGCTCGTCGTGATCGACACTCCGGGCCTGCACAAGCCGCGCACGCTGCTGGGCTCGCGGCTCAACGACGTGGTCCGCGAGACCTGGGCCGAGGTGGACGTGATCGGGTTCTGCGTGCCCGCCGACGTCCCGGTCGGGCGGGGGGACGAGTTCATCGTCGGCGAGCTGCGCTCGGTCGCCGCCCGCACCCCGGTGCTCGGGATCGTCACGAAGACCGACCTCGCCCCGCCCGAGCAGGTCGCCGCCCGGCTCACCGAGCTGACCGGGCTGATGGAGTTCGCGGAGGTCGTGCCGTGCAGCGCGGTGGCGGGCTTCCAGACCGCCCTGCTGGCCGATCTGCTGGTGGCCCGGTTGCCCGAGGGGCCGCCGCTGTACCCCAACGGGGAGCTCACCGACGAGCCCGAGGAGGTGCTCGTCGCCGAGCTGGTGCGCGAGGCCGCCCTGGAGGGGGTGCGCGACGAGCTGCCGCACTCCATCGCCGTGGTGATCGAGGAGATGGTGCCGCGGGAGGGTCGGCACGAGAAGGCCGCGCCGATGCTCGACGTGCGCGCCACGATCTACGTGGAGCGGCAGAGCCAGAAGGGGATCGTGATCGGCAGGGGCGGCGCGCGGCTGCGGGAGGTCGGCACGGACTCCCGGCAGCAGATCGAGAAGCTGCTCGGCACGAAGGTCTTCCTGGACCTGCACGTGAAGGTGGCGAAGGACTGGCAGCGCGACCCTCGTCAGCTGCGCAAGCTGGGCTTCTGAGGACCTCTCAGGGTCGTCGAGCGTGCGCTCCGTCGTGCGGCCGGCTGCCGGAGCGCACGCTCGGAGACGCCGGTGGCGCCGGAGCAGCGCGGCGCTCCACCAGCGGCAGCGACCGCAGCTGCCGTTCCAGGTGATACTGCAGGTGCGCTGCGACGAGGCCGCTGGTGTCGCGGCGCGCCGGCGCGGCCGTGGCGTCGGCGGTCGCCCAGTCGCCGTGCAGCAATGCGTCGAGCAGCGTGAAGGTCTCCGCCGAGGGCGTCACCGAGCCGGGCGGGCGGCAGCGCCCGCACACCGCGCCGCCGCCGGCCACGCTGAACCCCCGGTGCGGGCCGGGCGCGGCACAGCGCGCGCAGTCGGTGATCGCCAGTGCCCAGCCGGCGTGCGTCATGGCCCGCAGCAGGAACGCGTCGAGCACCAGCGAGGGATCGCGCTCGCCGTCGGCCAGCGCCCGGACGGCCCCGACCAGTAGCAGGTAGAGCCGCAGCGCGGGCTCGCCCTCCTCGGCGACGAGACGGTCGGCGGTCTCCAGCATCGCGCAGCCCGCGGTGTAGCGGGGGTAGTCGCCGACGAGGCCGGCGCCGAACGCGTCGACGGTCTGGGCCTGGGTGACGACGTCCAGGCTGCGCCCGGTGTAGCACTGCACGTCGACGTGGTTGAACGGCTCCAGCCGCGCCCCCCACCGCGACCGCGTGCGCCGCACCCCCTTGGCCACCGCGCGCACCTTCCCGCGGCGGCGGGTGAGCAGCGTGACGATCCGGTCGGCCTCGCCGAGCTTGTGCACCCGCAGCACCACGCCGGTGTCGCGGTACAGGGCCATCCGCGCAGCGTACGGCGCGGCGCCCCGGGTGAGCCTGCCCGCGGGCGGGGCGCGTCGGGCGGGTTCGGGCGTACGGTCGCCCTAGGATCTGCGCGATCCGCCAGCCGAGGGGGCGACCATGACGCAGGACCCGTCCGACCGCGCACCGTCCGACGCACAGCACGAGCGCGCAGCGTCCGAACGTGCACCGTCCGACCCGACGGCCGCGCCCGAGCCGGACAGCTCGTGGTCGCCGCCGCCGTCCTGGTCGCCGCCGCCTGCGGCGCCGGGTACACCTGAGCCGGCCGACCCGCCGCAACCGGCCGACCACACCGGCGACTCGACCCAGGTCATCGACACGTCCGCCACCCCGTACGCCGGCTACGACCCGGGCGGCTACCCGCCGCCGTCGCCGGGCTCCCCGGGCCAACAGGCGGAGGCGGCGGCCTACCGCGACATCGGCCGGGCGGGGCCGCCACCCGGGTCCGGCTACGGCTACCCGCCGGGCGGCCCTCCCCCGAGCGGTTACGGCCCGAGTGCCTACGGCTATCCCGGCTACCCGCAGCAGTACGCCGCGCCCCCGCCGACGAACACGATGGCGATCCTCTCGCTGATCTTCGCGTTCGTGTTCGCGCCGGTCGGCATCGTTCTGGGGTTCGTGGCGCGCAAACAGATCAGGCAGACGGGCGAGGAGGGAGACGGCATCGCACTGGCCGGGCTCATCCTCAGCATCGCCTTCACGGCGCTGTTCGTCCTGGCGGTGGTCGTGCCGATCCTGTTCTTCGTCTTCGCCGCCGGCGCCGGGTCGCTGGGCTGATCGTGGCGGACACCGTCGAACCGGCACGCGAGCCCGATGACGCCGAGCTGGCCCGCACCCTCGCCGCGGCGCGGACGACGGCGATGCTCGCCACCCAGTCCGTGCAGCGGCCGGGCTTCCCGTTCGGCTCGGTGGTGACCTACGCCGCCGACCCGGCCGGCCGCCCGCTGATGTGGCTGTCCGACCTGGCCGAGCACAGCCGCAACCTCGCGGCGGACCCGCGGGCGTCGTTGCTCGTCGTCGACGAGCGGCCAGGTGACCCGCTCGCCCACGCCCGGGCGACGCTGGTGGGCGAGGTGACGGTGCTCCACGGAGCCGGGCGCGCGGCCGCCGTCGAGACGTACCGTGCGGTGCACTCCGCCGTCCAGGACTTCCACGACTTCCGGATGTACCGCCTCGACGTCGCCGCGGTGCGGTTCGTGGGCGGGTTCGCGCGGATGAGCTGGGTGGACGGCGACGGCTACGTGGCGGCCGAGCCCGACCCGCTGCACCCCTACCGCGACGGCATCGTCGAGCACATGAACGACGACCACGCCGACGCGCTCGTGACGTTCTGCCGCGCCTTCGGCGGGCAACCCGCGACGGCGTCCGCGCGGATGACCGGCGTCGACCGCTACGGCTTCGGTATCGACGCCCGCACCGGCGACGGTGCCCGGGTCGACGTCCGGATCGCCTTCGACGAGCCCGTCGCCACCTCCGACGAGGTGCGCCGCGCGATGATCGCCCTGCTCGGCCGCGCCCGCGCCGCGCAGGCCTGACCCGCCGCCGTAGGGTGCGGCGGTGCCCCGGTTCCAGCCACCCCCGCCGCACCCCTCGGGCGCGTGCCCGCCGGTGATCCCGCCCGACCTGGTGCCGCGACACGTCGCGCTGGTGATGGACGGCAACGGCCGGTGGGCCAACGCCCGCGGGCTGCCGCGGATCGAGGGCCACCGCCGGGGGGAGGCGTCGCTGATGGACGTCGCCCGCGGCTGCATCGACATCGGGGTGCGGTGGCTCTCGGCGTACGCGTTCTCCACCGAGAACTGGAAGCGCAGCCCCGACGAGGTGCGCTTCCTGATGGGTTTCAACCGGGACGTGATCCGCCGCCGGGTGGACGAGATGCACGCGATGGGGGTGCGGGTGCGCTGGGCGGGGCGCCGGCCCCGGCTGTGGCGGTCGGTGGTCCGTGAGCTGGAGGTCGCGGAGGAGCGGACCCGGCACAACGACGTGCTGAACCTCACGATGTGCGTCAACTACGGCGGCCGGGCGGAGATCGCCGACTCGGTGCGCGAGATCGCACGCCTGGTCGCCGACGGCAGGCTGCGGCCCGACAAGATCGACGAGCGGACGATCGCCCGGCACCTCGACGAGCCGGACATGCCCGACGTCGACCTGTTCGTGCGCAGCTCCGGCGAGCAGCGCACGTCGAACTTCCTGCTCTGGCAGTCGGCCTACGCGGAGATGGTCTTCCTGGACACCCTGTTTCCCGACTTCGACCGCCGCCACCTCTGGGAGGCGATCGAGATCTACGCCCGCCGCGACCGGCGCTTCGGCTCGGCCGTCGACACAGCGCTCGACACCCCGGGAGCCGCCTCGTGACACCGCTGGAGACCGCCCGGGCGGCGCTGGAGCGCTACCACGACGTGCGCGTCGACGACGACGGCGCATTGAGCTTCGCCCACGGCGGCGTCGTCGCGTTCGTGCAGGGCACCGAGCTGGAGGAGGGCCTGCCGGTGCTCAACCTCACGTGCGTGGTGGCGTGGGACCTGCCGGCGGAGTCCGATGTGCCCGCGAGGGTCGCGCTGGGTGTGGGGGAGGGCCTGTTCGGCACGCCCCGCGTGGTGCGTGGCGAGCAGGGCTGGGACGTGACGCTGCGCTACGCGTTCCCCGCCGCCGGGCTCGACGAGAAGGCGATGGGGACGCTGCTCATGCTCGTGGTGGGCAGCGCCTCGGCCATGCGGGCGGAGCTGACCGCCGGTTCTTGACCCGGCGAGCCGGAGGGGAGGCGCGGCGCGGGGGGAGTCACCCGCGCCGCGCTCGCCGGTGGGGGAGCGCCCGTCCGATGGTCAGCCCTGAGCCGACAGGTGCACCAGTCGCAGCTTGGCGAGGTCGGTGGGGCTGAGGTTGCCCGCGGCGCCCAGGACCCGGTTCTGCGCCTCCTGCATCCGCGCGTCGACGAGCCCGGACAGCGCGTACGCCACCCGCCCGAGCAGCCGCACGGTGGTGTCGTCGACGATCGGGCGCGGCGTGGACACCACGGCGATGCCGTTGGGGCGGCCGTCGTTGTTCTGCGCGGCGCCGATGGTGAACGACTCGCGCGGGTTGGTGTGCCGCGAGGCGTAGTGGTCGCGCAGCTTCTTGACCATGCCGTGGAACTCGCCGATGTCCCCGTCCAGCTTCAGCTCGGCGAGGTCGGCGTCGGAGAGCACCTCCGAGCGCCCGGAGAAGCAGCGCACGTAGCCGATGAGGGCGCCGGTCCACAACGCCTCGACGAGTGCCGGATCCGCATCGACCCGCAGCGGGCCCGCGTCGGGCGAGCCGAGTGCCGCGACGAGGTGCTCGCAGCAGCGCAGCACGTACTGGAGGTCCTCGAACACCGCCGCGAGCTTGGCCAGCTCCGCGGCTTCGGGCAGGTCGAGCTCACGTACCGCGCTGGGCGCGGCCGTGGTCCCGTTGGCCCCTGCAATACCGTCTTCCGCCACGGTCCCGCCTCCTTGCGTCCGCCGAGCCGACCCGCACGGTAGCGCCCGGGGCTGGATCGGGGTGACTCGATCTGAGACGTGGACGATCAGCGCGCCGCCGCGCAACCCCGGCACAGCCCGAAGATCTCCACGGTGTGGCTCAGCTCGGTGAAGCCGTGCTCGTCGGCGACGTGCTGAGCCCAGGTCTCGACCGCGGGCCCCTCGATCTCCACCGCCCGCCCGCAGCGCCGGCAGACCAGGTGGTGGTGGTGGTCGGCCGACGCGCAGCGCCGGTAGACCGCCTCGCCGGATGCCGTGCGCAGCACGTCCACCTCGCCGCCGTCGGCGAGCGTCTGCAACGTGCGGTAGACGGTGGTGAGGCCGATGCCCTCGCCGGTGCGACGCAGCTCCTCGTGGATCTCCTGCGCGGACCGGAAGTCCGAGAGCCGGTCGAGCAGCGCGGAGACAGCCGCGCGCTGGCGGGTGGCCCGCAGGACCCGGGTGCCGGGCTCGGCCCGCAGCGCCGACGGCTCGGTCACCGCTGCTCCTCGGCGTGCGCCACGGCGTCCACGACGATGTGCGCGAGGTGGTCGTCGACCAGGGAGTAGACGACCTCGCGGCCGCGCCGGTCGCCGTGCACGACCTGGGCGGACTTGAGCACCCGCAGGTGCTGGCTGATCAGCGGCTGGGTGACGCCGAGGGCGTCGACGAGGTCGTGCACGCAGCGCGGGGAGTCGAGCAGCTGCAGCACGATGGCGATCCGCACGGGCGCGGCGAGGGCGCGCAGCAGGTCGCCCGCGGCGGCCAGGGTGGCCGGGGTGCGCGCCGGCGCGGGCGCGGGCGATCCGTGGCCGACCTCGTGCACCTCGTCGGCGTGCACCTCGTCGGCGTGCACCTCGTCGGCGCTGTCCGTGCCACGTGTGGTGCCCGCGGCGTCCGAGGTGGCCTCGACGATCGACATCGGTGTTCCCCATCCCGGGGGCGGCGGCCGCACCCCCCGGTCCTCGCCGTCTCGCGCGTGGCCGCTGCGGCCATCCTAGGTGCTCGGCCCGGAGGGGCCGGGCCCGGCGAACGGCGGCGACGTCGGCGGGGCCTGGCAGTATCGACCAGGTGCTGCTCGTGTGCCGGTTCGTCGTCCCCGCCGCCGACGCCGCGGCCGTCGCCCGGTTCACCGCCCGGACCCACCGGGCGCTGGCGCTGCTCACCGCCGCCCCCGGGGCGCGCGGCGGCGAGCTGGGCCGGGCCGTCGACGATCCGGACCGCTGGGTGCTGGTGCTGCGGTTCGTCTCGGTGGACGCCTACCGGCGCGCGCTCTCGCCGTTCGAGGTGCGCGAGCACGTGGTGCCGCTGCTCGCCGAGGCACTCGTCGACGAGCCGTCCGGGTACGAGGTGCTCGCCGACGGCATGGCCGGTGAGGTCGGTGAGCGGACGAGCCTGCTCGCGCAGGATCAGCCCAGCGGGGTGGCGCCGCGCTCGGCGAGCAGCGTGCGCAGGTAGGCGCTCTCGCCGGCCTGCGCGGTGGCCATCTGCCCGGCCAGGTGACGCACCGCGGGCACCGACGCGTTCTGCGCTCCGTACTCCAGCATCGCGGCACCGCCCTCGTGGTGGCGCAGCAGCATCTGGAGGAACAGCACGTCGAGTTCCGGCCCGGTGGTGGCGCGCAACGCCCGCAGCTCCTCGGGCGTGGCCATCCCCGGCATCGTGGCGACGCCGCCGGGCGGGAGCGACGGGCCGCCGTGGTCGTGGCTCGGGCCGGCCATCCACACCATGTGGGGGCCGACGGCTAGCTGCGGGGCGTCCCAGAGGGTGAGCCAGCCCTGCATGCGGCCGATCTCGGCGGTCTGGGTGGACTCGATGTCGTAGGCGAGGGTGCGGATCATCGGGTCGGAGCTGTGGCCGCGGGCCCACGCCGCCATCTCGACGGCCTGCTCGTGGTGCACGGTCATGTCCTGGCTGAACCAGACGTCCACCGAGGCGGCGTCCGGGGTGGAGGTGGCCCCGCCCGGGAGCCCGATCAGGACTCCGGCCGCGGCGCCGAGCAGGAACACGGCCAGGGCGCCGCCGATCGCCACGGCGGCCGTGTGCCAGGCACGCGGCGCGCGTTCGGTCGAGGTACTCACGCTCCCCATGATGCCGTGGTCGCAGGCTCAGCCGCCCGGCGCGACCTCCGGCCGGACCGTCACTCCGTCGATCTCGGACACGGCCGGGGCGGGCACGAACGGCGGCGGCGCCACCTGGACGAAGCTACCGGGCCCCAGCTCGTTGCAGGTGCCCTGCGGCTCGGGAGCGACGTAGGGGTTGCGCTGGTAGGCGCGGATGAACTGGTCCACGCGCGGGTCCGCGGCGTCGGCGAGCTTGAGCTGGTGGCCCCAGGCCTGCAGCGAGATCGGCATGTCCAGGCCGGGATAGGGCGACATCACCAGGTACGGCTTGCCCTCGACCTTGTCGCTCAGCAGCGCCAGCGCGTCGCCCGTCACCTGCTCGGGGTTGTACGCGATCCACACCGCGCCGTGCTCCAGGGAGTGCACGAGGTTCTCCGAGCGGACCGGCTCGGGGTACACCACGCCCGTGCACGTCGCCCACGCGAGGTCGTGCGCGCCGCCGAACGGTGGGCTCTGCGTGTAGGCGACGCGCTGGTTCGGCTCGACGTGCTGCGTCGCCCCGCCCTGGTAGGTCTCGACGACTACGCCCGGGATCTCGCGGCCCGGGTCCTGGTTCTCGGCGGTGGGGGCGAACGGCGCCAACGCGGAGATCCGGCCGTCGCGCTCCTGCCCCTGGTAGAACGCGTAGCCGAAGACCGACCCCGCGAACACCACGACGACGAGGATGCCGACGATGAGCCCCCACGGGGTCGACCGCCGGGAGACGACCGCGGCGCGCGCGCTCCGCACCGCCTTGCTCTTGTTGCCGCTGACCATGAACCGTCCAGACTCCCGGGGGCGCTGTGCGGTGCCCGAGTGTAGGTGCGCCACCCGGGAGCCCTCTCGCGCACCATCCCTAGACTTCGCCCGTGACCCCTGCCCTGCTCGCCGACCTCGTCCGTGCCGCCGCGTCCGACGTGCTGCGCGACCACGGTCTCGATCTCGGCGTGCTGCCCGACGACGTCGGCGTGGAGCGCCCGCGCAGCCCCGAACACGGTGACTACGCGACCAACGTGGCGCTGCGCACCGCGAAGAAGGCCGGCGTCGCGCCGCGCGAGCTGGCGGGCTGGCTCGCGGAGGCGCTGGCCGCCCGGGACGGGATCGCCAGCGCGGAGGTGGCGGGCCCGGGGTTCATCAACCTGCGGTTGGCCACCGAGGCCCAGGGTGCGCTGGTCGGCGAGATCCTGGCGGCGGGGGAGGGCTACGGCCGCGGCGACGAGCTGTCGGCCCGCAGCGTCAACCTGGAGTTCGTCTCGGCCAACCCGACGGGCCCGCTGCATCTGGGGCACACCCGGTGGGCGGCGGTCGGCGACGCGCTGGGCCGGGTCCTCGCGGCGCGCGGGGCGAAGGTCACCCGCGAGTACTATTTCAACGACGCGGGCGGGCAGATCGACCGCTTCGTCGACTCGCTGCTGGCCGCCGCGCAAGGCCTTCCGACCCCGGAGAACGGCTACGGCGGGGCCTACGTCGGCGAGATCGCGGCGCAGGTGCTGGCCGCCGAGCCCGGGGCACTCGTGCTGCCCCCGCCCGAGCGGCGCGAGGTGTTCCGTCGGGCCGGCGTCGAGCTGATGTTCGCCGAGATCAAACGGGCGCTGCACCATTTCGGTACCGACTTCGACGTGTGGTTCCACGAGAAGGCGCTGCACGACTCGGGCGCGGTGGGCGCGGCCGTCGAGCGGCTCAAGGCGACGGGCAACCTCTACTTCGCCGACGGCGCCTGGTGGCTGCGCTCCACCGACGAGGGCGACGACAAGGACCGCCCGGTGATCAAGAGCGACGGGCAGCCGGCGTACATCGCCGGTGATCTCGCCTACTACCTCGACAAGCGGGCCCGCGGCTTCGACAAGCTGATCTACATGCTGGGTGCGGACCACCACGGCTACATCGCCCGGCTGCGTGCCACCGCGGCCGCGTTCGGCGACGACCCCGACACCGTCGAGGTGCTGATCGGGCAGATGGTCCGGCTGTTCAAGGACGGTCGGCCGGTGAAGATGAGCAAGCGCGCAGGCACCGCGGTGAGCATGGACGACCTCGTCGAGGCGGTCGGGGTGGACGCCGCGCGGTACTCGCTGATCCGCTCCTCGGTCGACGCCACTCTCGACATCGACCTGGACGTCCTCACCCGGCGCACCAACGACAACCCCGTGTTCTACGTGCAGTACGCGCACGCCCGTCTCGCCTCGCTGGCCCGCAACGCCGCCGACCTGGGTCTGGCGCCCGGCCCGGGGTACGCGCTGCTGGAGCACCCGCGCGAGGGCGACCTCATCCGCACGCTGGGGGAGTTCCCGCAGGTGGTGCGCACGGCCGCGGACCTGCGCGAGCCGCACCGCGTGGCGCGCTACCTGGAGGCGCTGGCGGGCGCCTACCACCGCTTCTACGACGCCTGCCGGGTGCTGCCGATGGGCGACGAGGAGGTCACCGACCTGCACCGGGCGCGGCTGGCGCTGTGCGTCGCCGCCCGCCAGGTACTGGCCAACGGCCTGGGCCTGCTCGGCGTCGCGGCCCCGGAGCGGATGTGACGCGCCGACGTACGCTTCCCCGCGGAGGCGCCATCGATGCTGCCGACGTGCTTTATCCCGCGGAGGCGCCATCGTGAACGCTCATCCGGCCGGGCCGCTGCACGCCGGCATCCAGGCCCCGTCCGACACCGCCGGGCGGCGCCCCGCCGGCGCCGCCGGGCTCGACGAGCTCGCCCCGGCGGTGTGGCCGCGCAACGCGACACGCGGTGCGGACGGTGCGCTGCGGGTGGCCGGGGTGGACGTGCGCGACCTGGCGCACCGGTTCGGCACGCCGCTGTTCGTCGTCGACGAGGCCGACTTCCGCTCCCGGTGCGCCGAGTTCGCGGCGGCGTTCGGCCCGGCGTCCGGGGTGGGTGCGGTGCACTACGCGGCGAAGGCGTTCCTGTCGGTGGAGGTCGCGCGCTGGGTGCACGAGGAGGGCCTGTCGCTCGACGTGTGCAGTGGCGGGGAGCTGGCCGTCGCGCTGCGGGCGGGCTTCCCGGCGGAGCGGATCGCACTGCACGGCAACAACAAGAGCACCGCCGAGCTGGTGGCGGCCGTCGAGGCGGGTGTGGGCCGGATCGTGCTCGACTCCTTCCACGAGATCGCCCGCCTCGACGCGGTCGCGGTGGCCCGCGATGCGGTCGTGGACGTCATGATCCGGGCGACGGTCGGCGTGGAGGCGCACACCCACGAGTACATCGCCACCGCCCACGAGGACCAGAAGTTCGGGTTCTCGATCGCCGGCGGGGAGGACTCGCACGCCGCGGAGGCCGCCCGGCGCGTGCTCAAGGCGCAGGGACTGTCGCTGGTGGGGCTGCACAGCCACATCGGCAGCCAGATCTTCGACACCGAGGGCTTCGAGCTGTCCGCGCACCGCGTGGTGCGGTTCCTCGCGCAGCTGCACGCCGAGCACGGCCCGGACGCGCTCGGCGCCCTCACCACGCTCGACCTCGGGGGCGGCTTCGGCATCGCCTACCGCGCCACCGACACCCCGGTCGACGTCGCCCGCCTGGCCGGCGAGCTGCGCGGCATCGTGGCGCGCGAGTGCCACGCCGCCGGCCTCGACGTTCCCGCGCTGGCCGTCGAGCCCGGCCGCGGGATCGCCGGGCCGGGCCCCGTCACGCTCTACGAGGTGGGCACGACCAAGGACGTCCCGCTCGGGTCCGGGGTGTCGCGGCGCTATGTGAGCGTCGACGGCGGGATGAGCGACAACATCCGCACCGCGCTCTACGACGCGGTCTACGACTGCCGGCTGGTCTCGCGGTCCGCGCAGGTGGACGGCAGCGGCGAGGCGGTGCTGTGCCGCGTGGTGGGCAAGCACTGCGAGTCCGGCGACGTCGTGGTGCGCGACTGCTGGCTGCCCGCCGACCTCGCGCCGGGAGACCTGCTCGCCGTCGCCGCCACCGGTGCGTACTGCTACTCGATGGCCAGCGCCTACAACCGGCTGCCGCGCCCCGCGGTGGTCGCCGTCAAGGAGGGGCAGGCGCGCGTGCTGCTGCGGCGGGAGACCGACGACGACCAGTTCCGGCTCGAGGTGGGTCTGTGACCAGGGGTGCAGCGGTGACGCCGTCGCCGGGATGGCCCGGGGTGATCGAGGCCTACCGCGACCGGATGCCGATCGCGCGCGGCGCCACGGTCGTCACCCTGAACGAGGGCGGCACCCCGCTGCTGCCGGCGCCGTGCCTGTCCGAGCGCACGGGGTGCACCGTCTACCTGAAGGTCGACGGCGCCAACCCGACGGGGTCGTTCAAGGACCGCGGCATGACGGTCGCGGTCACCGACGCGCTGGCGCAGGGCAAGCAGGGCGTGCTGTGCGCGTCCACCGGCAACACCTCGGCCTCGGCGGCGGCGTACGCCACCCGCGCGGGCATGACGTGTGCGGTCCTCATCCCGCAAGGCAAGATCGCGCTCGGCAAGCTCGCCCAGGCCGTCGCGCACGGGGCGCGGATCCTGCAGATCGAGGGCAACTTCGACGACTGCCTGGAGCTCGCCCGCAAGACCGCCGCCGACTACCCGGTCGCGCAGCTGGTCAACTCGATCAACCCGGCCCGGATCGCCGGCCAGGCCAGCGCCGCCTACGAGATCTGCGACGAGCTGGGCCGGGCGCCGGACGTGCACTGCCTGCCGGTCGGCAACGCCGGCAACATCACCGCCTACTGGGCCGGCTATCGCGCCTACCACCGCGACGGGCTGGTGGCTGCGCTGCCGAGGATGTTCGGCTACCAGGCCGCGGGCGCGGCGCCGCTGGTGCACGGTGAGCCGGTGAAGCACCCGGAGACGATCGCCACGGCCATCCGGATCGGCGCGCCTGCCTCGTGGGGTGCGGCGATCATCGCCAAGGAGCAGTCGAACGGCCAGTTCAGGGCCGTCACCGACGACGAGATCCTCGACGCGTACCGGTTGCTCGCCGCGGCCGAGGCGGTGTTCGTGGAGCCGGCGTCGGCGGCGAGCGTGGCGGGGCTGCTCCAGTCGGCGGCGGACGGCACGCTGCCGCGCGGCGCGCTCGTGGTGTGCACGGTCACCGGGCACGGCCTCAAGGATCCCGACACGGCGCTGCTGGCCGCACCCGATCCGGTGATCGTCCCGATCGACCCCGCGGTGGTCGCCGCCGCGCTGGAGCTCACCTGATGGGCGCGCCCCGTTGCGTGCGGGTGCGCGTGCCGGCGTCGTCGGCCAACCTCGGGCCCGGCTTCGACACCCTCGGGCTCGCCCTGTCCCTGCACGACGAGATCGAGGTGTCGGTCGCGGCCGACGGCATCGCCGTCGAGGTCGGCGGCGAGGGCGCGGACCGGGTGCCCCGCGACGGGACGCACCTCGTGGTGCGGGCGATGTGCGCGACCTGGGACGTGCTGGGTGGGCGCCCGCCGGGCTTGCGGCTGCGTTGTCGAAACGCCATCCCGCATTCGCGCGGATTGGGCAGCTCCGCGGCCGCGGCGGTGGCCGGATCGGTGGCGGCCGCCGCCCTGGCCGGCCACGACGTCGACGCCGTGCAGGACACGTTGCTGCAGCTCACGGCAGGTATGGAGGGTCACGCCGACAACGCCGCGGCGAGCCTGCTCGGGGGCCTCGTGGTCTGCTGGGAGAGCAACGGCGACGCCGGGCGGCGTTTCGACGCGGTGCGCGTGGACACCCACCCGGACATCGTCCCGGTCGCCCTCGTGGCGTCGGCCGAGTCGTCCACGGTCACGACCCGGATGCTGCTCCCGGCGCAGGTGCCGTTCGCCGACGCGGCCTTCACCGGCAGCCGCACGGCGCTGGGGGTGCTCGCGTTCACCGCCCGCCCGGACCTGCTGCTGCCCGCCACGCAGGACCGGCTCCACCAGGGCTACCGCCGCCCGGCGTACCCGGAGTCCGCCGACCTGGTCGACACGCTGCGTCGCCACGGCGTCCCGGCCACGATCTCCGGTGCGGGGCCGACCGTGCTCGCGCTGACCGCCGCGGGCACCCTGCCGCCAGGTCTCGACCTGCGCGGATTCGTCGCGCGCACCCTGCCGGTCGATGCCGAGGGCGCGCGCGTCGAGATCGAATGACGTTGCGTGGGCCGACGACGGTGCGCCGGCCCGACACGCGCACCCCCGAACGTGGGGGTTGTTGCCGCGATCGCCCAGGGACGGCTACCCTGGGGACCGCAACGGCGATCCACGCGTCATCCGCGCGGCCATTCGAGCCGAATCTGCGTATCCCGAAGTTCTGGAGATCCGGTTCGGACCGAGCGACCTCCGCTCGCGATCCGTCGCGACGATCGTCACCCAAAGCCTGTCGGGAGCGGTCGCCTCCATTCGCCTGCAGACCGACATGTCGTCCGGCGCGCCGTCCGGACGAGCGCGTGAATCCGCTGATCCGGGTATCGCCCCGATCGGTCAGGAAGGAACATTCGTTGAGCGAGACCGATCTCGTCAGCACCGGGGCAACCCCCGCGGGCGCTCCCGCCCGCAAGCGCGGTGGCCTGACCGGCATGGTCCTGGCGGAGCTCCGCCAGCTCGCTGGTGAGCTGAACATCCCCGACACGTCGGGGATGCGCAAGGGCGATCTGATCGCCGCCATCAAGGCCAGTCAGGGCGGCGGCACCGCGCCCGCGACGGCCGTCGACGGCGCGCCGGCCCACTCCGCGGGGTCCGATTCCGCGGCCGGCGCAACGGGCCCGGCCGGCAACGGCGCCGCGCCCGTGGCCGACGTCGCGCCGCCGGCGGCGCCGGACGTCGCTCCGGTGGCCGACGCCCCGGTGGCCGACACGGCTGTGGCCGACACGGCTGTGGCCGACACGGCTGTGGTCGCGGACACCGCGCCCGCCGCACCGGTCGACACGGGCGACGCGCCGGGAGACGGCGCTGGGCGCCGCCGGCAGACCCGCGGCCGCAACCGTCCCGACCGCACCGACCAGCCGGCTGCCGCGGCGGGCGCGCCCGAGCCCGGTGACGCGCCGGCCGACACCGATGCCGGCGACGCCGAGCGCGGCCCCCGCGAGGGCAGGCGCAGCCGCGGCGACCGGCCCGACAACCGCGGTGACAACCGCGGCCCGCGCGACCGCGGTGACAACCGGGGCGGTGCCGGCCAGGACATCCGTGGCCAGGACAACCGTGGCCAGGACAACCGGGGCGGTGCCGGCGGGGACAACCGTGGCCAGGACAACCGGCAGGACCGTGACCGCAACGACGGGCCGGACGACTCCGACGACGACGGCGACGGCCGCGGCAGGCGCGGCCGCCGGTTCCGCGACCGCCGCCGGGGCCGCGACCGGGACCGCCCGGGCGGCGGCGGCGGCGCGCAGGGCGGCCGGGACGGCGTCGACACCGATGTCCGCGAGGGCGACGTCCTGTTGCCCGTGGCCGGCATCATCGACGTGCTCGACAACTATGCCTTCGTCCGCACCACCGGCTACCTGTCCGGCCCGACCGACTGCTACGTGTCGCTGTCGATGGTGCGCAAGTACGGCCTTCGCCGCGGCGACGCGATCACTGGCGCGGTGCGCGAGCCGCGTGACGGCGAGCAGTCGCGGCAGAAGTTCAACCCGCTCGTGCGCGTCGACACGATCAACGGGCAGGATCCGGAGACGTCACGCAACCGTCCGGACGTCATGAAGCTCACGCCCCTCTACCCCAACGAGCGCCTGCGGCTGGAGACCGAGCCGCACAAGCTCACCACCCGGGTGATCGACCTGGTGATGCCGGTGGGCAAGGGCCAGCGGGCGCTGATCGTGTC
>JBQTJE010000088.1:0-9072 GCA_052387455.1 Pseudonocardia sp. | reverse complement strand
CGGTCACCGACGAGTCGTAAGGCGGCTTGCAGGTACACACGCACACCCGACCGAATGATCAACGACCTCGTGCCGCTACCACCGTCGCCACGCCGAGTGATCAGCGGGTTTCACAACACTCTCTCAGCGCGGTGTGGGGGAGGGCCGGCGCCACCGGGTCTTGACAGGCGCACGACCGTTCGCGCCGCGGGCGTTCGGGGGCCGGGCGCTGCCTGCGGCGCCGTCGGGCGTGGGGCCGGCACCTGGGGTCGCCACCGCAGCGGCGTCGGCGAGGACGTTGCCGGGCTGTGGGGCATCGGCCGGCTGGTCGGGTTCCTCGGCGGGCACCGCCTCGACCGGCTCCGAGGCGGCCGGGCGGTACGGGCCGGAGCCGTTGGTCGGGGTCGTGTCGTGTTCGGCGCTGTCGGGTGCCGCCGCGACGACGTGCTCGCCGTCGGGCGTGTCCAGCTCGGGGCGGGCGGCCAGCGTGCCGAGCGCCTCCTGGAGGATCGAGCGCGCCTCCGCGAGCTGCGCGGCGACCCGCTCCCGGGACGCGGTGAACTCGGCCACCCGGCGCTGCGCCTCGGCGACGGTGCGCCGGGCGTACTCCTCGGCGACGGTGACCGTGCGCTTGCTCTGCTCCTGGGCGGTGGCGATCATGTCGGCGTTGCGGCGGTAGGTCTCCGTGCGACCGGCCTCCAGCTCCGCGATCGCCCGAGCGCGGCGCTGGTCCATCGCAAGGGCGAAGTCCTCCTCGACGAGCGCCTTGCGCATCTCCCACGCGGCCCGCTCCTCGGCGACGGTGAGACGCGCGTCCTCGTCCGCGCGGGCGATCCGGGCCCGGGACGCGGACCGCTCGGCCTCGTTGTTCGCCGTGGCGGCCCGGTGCTCCGCGGCCATCGCCTCGACGGCCGCGACGCACTCGGCCTCGCAGTCGGCGCGGCGACGGGCGTCCTGCGCAGCGGCGCGCTCGGCCTCGGCGAGCGCGGTCGAGCGGATCTCGGCCGCCTCCTGCTCGGCCTCGCGCCGGCGCCGGGCGGACTCGGTCGTGGCCTGGGTCAGCATGTCGTTGACCTCGTCCTCGGCCAGCCGCAGCATCGACCGCATCCGCTCGCTCATGCCCGGCACCGACGTCGGCGAGTTGACCAGCGTGCGCACCTGCGCGCGCAGCCGCTCGGCCCGGGCGCGGGACTCGTCGAGCTCGCGGCCCAGCTGCGTGGCCTGTTCCAAGGCGGCGTTGCGATCCGCGATGAGGATCCGGATCTCGGCGTCGATGCGGCTGAGGTGGCCGTCGACCTGACGCTGGTCGTAACCGCGCCGAACCACTTCGAAACCGCTGTCCACGTCTTCGTACACCAGCGGGGGCAACTCGTTCGGGGCGAGCCCAGCAAGATCGAGCCCAGTGTGATCACCGGCCATGGGGCATCACCGTACCGGTCGTCGCGGTGACCCCCGCATGCGCACGGCTGATTGCTCTGCGTGCGCCGCCCGATCGGGCTACCGGGTCGCGATCACGCCCCGCGGAACCGGTTGATCCCGTCGAGGTGCCGCGCCCGCTTCTCGATGTCGAGCACGCCGAGGCCCTCGCGCGGGGCCAGCGCGAGCACGCCGACCTTGCCCTGGTGGCTGTTGGTGTGCACGTCGAGCGCGGCCTGGCCAGTCTCGGCGAGCGGGTACACCTTCGACACCGTCGGATGGATCATGCCCTTGGCGACCAGGCGGTTGGCCTCCCACGACTCGCGGTAGTTCGCGAAGTGCGAGCCGACGATCCGCTTCAGGCTCATCCAGAGGTAGCGGTTGTCGTAGACGTGCTCGTACCCGGACGTCGACGCGCAGGTGACGATCGTGCCGCCCTTACGGGTCACGTACACGCTGGCGCCGAAGGTCTCCCGGCCCGGGTGCTCGAAGACGATGTCGGGGTCGTCACCGCCGGTCAGCTCGCGGATCTTCGCGCCGAACCGCTTCCACTCCTTGGGGTCCTGGGTGTGCTCGTCGCGCCAGAACCGATAGTCCTCGGCGCTGCGGTCGATGATCAGCTCGGCGCCCATGCTGCGGCAGATCGCGGCCTTGGCGGGCGAGGACACCACGCAGACCGGCGTGGCGCCGCCGTTGAGGGCGAACTGCGTGGCGTAGGAGCCCAGGCCGCCCGACGCGCCCCAGATCAGGACGGTGTCGCCCTGCTTCATGCCCGCGCCGTTGCGCGAGACGAGCTGGCGGTAGGCGGTGGAGTTCACCAGTCCGGGGCTCGCGGCCTCCTCCCACGTCAGGTGACGGGGCATCGGCATCAGTTGGTTGGACTTCACCAGCGCGAGCTCGGCGAGGCCGCCGAAGTTGGTCTCGAAGCCCCAGATGCGCTGCTCGGGGTCCATCATCGTGTCGCCGTGGCCGTCCGGGCTCTCCAGCTCGACGGACAGGCAGTGCGCCACGACCCGGTCGCCGGGCTTCCAGGCGTTGACCCCGGGGCCGGTGCGCAGGACCACGCCCGCGAGGTCCGAGCCGACGACGTGGTAGGGCAGGTCGTGCCGCTTGGCCAGCGGCGACATCCGGCCGTAGCGCTTGAGGAAGCCGAACGTCGACAGTGGCTCGAAGATCGACGTCCACACGGTGTTGTAGTTGATGGCGCTGGCCATCACCGCGACGATCGCCTCGCCGGGGCCCAGTTCCGGGGTGGGGACCTCGTCGAGGTGCAGGCTCTTGCGCGGGTCCTTCTCCTTGGACGGGATGCCCGCGAACATCTCGGCCTCGTCCGCGCGGACCACCATGCCGCGGTAGCTCTCCGGTACGGGCAGCGCCCCGAGTGCGTCGTTGTCCTCGGCGAGGATGGCGTCGACGATCTCCTGCACGGCTGGCCTCCGTTGGGTCGGTCCGGGCGACGACTGTTGCTTGGTATACCGAACTTACTGGGCAGTATGGTATCCGCTGTTCGGTCCAACGGCCGCGTGAAGCTGTTGGTGACGTGGCCTAGCTCACCTTGATCGGTCCACGGTGCGGGCCGGCTCCACGAGCTCCACCAGGACGCCGCCGGCGTCCTTGGGGTGCAGGAAGTTGATCCGCGATCCGGCGGTGCCGCGCCGCGGCTCGTCGTAGAGCAGCCGGACCCCCTTCGTCCGCAGCTGCGCGCACGCCTCGTCGATGTCCCGGACGCGATAGGCCATCTGCTGGATGCCGGGGCCGCTGCGATCGAGGAACCGGCCGATCGGGGAGTCCGGCCGCAGCGGCGCGAGGAGCTGGATCGCTGCGCCGTCGCCGCCGTCCGCGGCGAGCATCGCCTCCCGGACGCCCTGTTCCTCGTTGGTCTCGACATGGGTGGTCCGCAGCCCCAGGGTGGACTCGTACCAGGTGATCGCCGCGTCCAGGTCCGGCACCGCGATGCCGACGTGGTCGACCCCGGTGACCAGGGCGGGGGACACGAGTTCAGGCTGCTCCATGAACGGGCAATGTAGCCGTAGCCGCCCCGTTGCGCGCCGTGTGCGATCGGTCACCGCAGCGATCGGCGAGGGCGACGACGAGAGGTAGGGTCGGGCGTCGCCCGGGTCGTCGTCGTGGTCGACCTCAACCACACCAGATTCGCTGGAGGTCACGTGTCCGGATCCGTCATCGTCGCCGGTGCCCGCACCCCGATGGGCCGTCTGCTCGGCCAGCTCAAGGACTTCACCGGAGCCCAGCTCGGCGGGTTCGCGATCAAAGCGGCGCTGGAGCGCGCCGGGATCGGCCCCGAGCAGGTGGAGTACGTGATCATGGGTCAGGTGCTCACCGCGGGCGCCGGGCAGATCCCGGCCCGCCAGGCCGCCGTCCACGCCGGGATCGGCATGGACGTGCCGGCGCTGACCGTCAACAAGGTCTGCCTCTCCGGGCTCAACGCCATCGCGCTGGCCGACCAGCTCATCCGCGCGGGCGAGTACGACGTGATCGTGGCCGGCGGCCAGGAGTCGATGACACACGCGCCGCACCTGCTCCCCAAGTCGCGATCGGGCTTCAAGTACGGCGACGTGACGATGCTCGACCACATGGCCTTCGACGGGCTGCACGACTCGTTCGACCAGGTCTCGATGGGCGCATCCACCGAGAAGCACAACGCCCGCTTCGAGCTCACCCGCGCCGACCAGGACGAGTTCGCGGCGCAGTCCCACCAGCGGGCCGGCAGGGCGATGGCGAGCGGCCTGTTCGCCGAGGAGATCGCACCGGTGCACGTGCCGCAGCGCAAGGGCGACCCGGTCGTCGTCGACACCGACGAGGGCGTGCGCCCCGACACCACCGCCGAGGGCCTCGGCAAGCTGCGCCCGGCCTTCTCGGCCGACGGCACGATCACGGCCGGTTCGGCGTCCCCGATCTCCGACGGTGCCACCGCCGTCGTGGTCATGAGCCGGGCCAAGGCGCAGGAGCTGGGACTGTCCTGGATCGCCGAGATCGGCGCGCAGGGCATGGTCGCCGGCCCCGACGACTCGAGCCTGCACCAGCAGCCGGCCAACGCCATCGCCGCCGCGTGCCGCAAGGAGGGCATCGAGCCCGCCGACCTGGACATCATCGAGATCAACGAGGCGTTCGCCGCGGTCGGGCTGGTGTCCACCCGCAAGCTCGGCGTCGACCCGGCGAAGGTCAACCCCAACGGGGGAGCGATCGCGCTGGGGCACCCCATCGGGGCGTCGGGCGCGCGGCTGGCGCTGCACCTGGCCCTTGAGCTCAAGCGCCGCGGGGGCGGCGTCGGTGTCGCGTCGTTGTGCGGCGGCGGCGGCCAGGGCGATGCCCTGATCCTGCGCGTCCCGGCTGACACCACCGCCGGCTGACGGCGTGGTCGCGGGCCCCCCGGCCGGGTCCGGCCCCGGCCTCGACGTCGCCGACCTCGTCGCCCGGGCCCGCCGCGGCGAGCAGCGCGCGGTGGGCCGGTTGCTCTCCCTTGTCGAGAACGGTGGGCCGCAGCTGCGCGAAGTGGCCGCGACGCTCGCCCCGCACGCGGGGCGAGCGCATGTGGTGGGGATCACCGGCCCGCCGGGTGTCGGAAAGTCGACCTCGGTGTCGGTGCTGGTCGCAGCGCTGCGCGGGTCCGGTCGCCGGGTCGGGGTGCTCGCGGTCGACCCGTCCTCGCCGTTCTCCGGCGGGGCGCTGCTGGGCGATCGCGTGCGGATGGGGGAGCACGCCACCGACGACGGCGTGTTCATCCGCTCCATGGCCACCCGCGGGCATCTCGGCGGCCTGGCCTGGGCCACCCCGCAGGCGCTGCGCGTGCTCGACGCGGCCGGCTGCGACGTCGTGCTGGTCGAGACGGTCGGCGTCGGGCAGTCGGAGATCGACGTCGTGGCGCTGGCCGACACCACCGTCGTCCTGCTCGCGCCCGGTATGGGTGATGGGGTGCAGGCCGCCAAAGCCGGCATCCTGGAGGTCGCCGACGTGTTCGTCGTGAACAAGGCCGACCGCGACGGCGCGGACCAGACCGTCCGGGACCTGCGGTACATGATGTCGCTGGGCTGCTCGCCCGGTGACGGCGGTCCGGGGTGGACCCGGCCGGTGGTGCGCACCGTCGCCGCGCGGGCCGAGGGCGCGACCGAGCTGGTGAGCGCGCTCGATGCGCACCGGGGGTGGCTCGACGCGAGCGGCGGGCGCGAGCAGCGCAGGCTCGCCCGCGCCGAGTCGGAGATCCAGGCCATCACGCTGGACCAGGTGCGGGCCCGGATCTCGGCCGTGCGTGGATCCTCGACGCTGCCGGCGCTGGCAAAGCGAGTGGTCGCGGGTGACCTCGACCCCTACCGGGCCGCCGACGAGCTGATCGGCTCGGTGGGCGGAGGTTGAGCACCCGGCCGGTGCTCGCTGCCGGACGGACCGGCGCGGGGGGTGGCGGCGCGGTCGGTGGCGGCGCGGGCGGCGGTGGCACGGGCGGCGGTGGCGCGGTCGAGCAGTGCCAGGGCCCTGGCCGAGCCGATGCGCTCGGCCAGTGTGCGGGCGGCCCGAGCGTGCTCTGCGGCCCCTGCCCCACCCGGCCGGGCGAGGAGTGCCGCGAGCGCGGCGTGGGTGACGGCGCGCTCGCGCGCTGACCGGACCCCGGCCGCGAGCGCGGCCTCCAACGCCGTCCGCGTCGCGGTACCCCCGACCACGGCTAGTGCCTGCGCCCGCCACCGGCGGACGTCGGCGGCATCGATGCCGCCGGACGGTGCGGCGTGACCGGACCCCGGACCGGCCGTGAGCGTCTGCTCGGCCGCGTCGAAGGTGCTCCGGGCCTCGGTGTGCCGGCCACGGGCGGCGAGCGCTGCCCCCCTGGCGGCGCTGCGCCAGGCCTGCGCGCCCGCCGGCTCCGGACCGGTGGTGACGTCGAGCAATGCGATCGCGCTGTCCGGATCGCCGACGTCCACCAGGACGGCCGCAAGCCCGGCGGTCGCCTCCGCGGCGGCGTTCGCGGTTGCCTCCGCGCTCCCCGCCGCGGCTGCTGCCGCCTCGCGGGCTCGGGTGAAGCGCAGCCACGCGCCTCCAGGATCGCCGAGGTCGAGTTCCTGCCAGCCGGCCAGCGTGGCCGCGCCCGCGAGCAGGATGCCGGTGTCCGCCCGTGTCGCGGGATCGACGGCATGCACGAACACGCGCTCCAGCTCGTCGACCAGGGCACGCACCAGTCCGGCAGCTCCGGCGGCGCCGACGTCGTCGTCGAGCCGCCGGGCGAGGCACAGCTGCTCGGACCAGGCGCCCAGGAGCCGCTCGTCGACCATCGCCGCGGCCGCGACCCGGGCCAGGAACCGGGCCGCGGCCCCGTCGCCTGCCCCGGGAGAACCGCCGGGGTGGGGGGCCAGCCCGAGCTCGCCCGCGGTGCGTCCGTAGAGCTCGGCGAGCAGCGTTCGATACGCGGGATCCGGCACCGCGTGGCCGTTCTCCCAGCGAGACAGAAGGCTCTTCAGGCTCGCCGGCGAAGCTCGCGGCTCGCCTGAGGCCCGGGCGAGGACGGCCAGCTCGCGGGCGGCCTCGGACTGGGACCAGCCACGCCCGCGGCGGGCGGCCAGCAGTTCGGGACGGGCGGCGTCGGGCATACGCCGAGAATGTCGGTGCCCGGTCCTACTGTCAATGCCGTGGACGCAACACCGCGTCAACGGAGGGGGACGACGTGGACCTGACGACGTGTTCGGTGTACGTGCTGGCCGGTTCGGCCACCGGCGTGGCCACGGGCTACTGCGCGGCCCGCAGGCGGCGTCGGGGGCGGCGAGCGGCGGGGCGCGGTCGGTTGGGGGCGATGCGGGCGTGGCCGGGCCGGGGCCACAACGGGGAGAGCGGCACGATCGGCCCGGCAAGCCGCCGGCCGTGGTTGCGGTGGCGCCGTTGAGTGCCGGGGCACCCGGGCGCCCGGGCGCCGGGGCGCTGGTCCGGCTGTCCGCGCAGGCGCGCCCGTGTGTCCCGGCCGGGATCAGGTGAAGTCGCCAGCGGCGTGCCGCACCCGGCTGAGCAGCCCGGTGAGCAGCCGTTCCTCGTCCGGGGTCAGCCCGGCGAGACCGAAGTTGACGTCGGTCACCGACTTCGTGGCGTCCTCCAGCCGGGCCGTGCCGGCGGGGGTGATCTCCACGAGCGTCGTGCGGCGGTCGGTGGGATGCGGGGTCCGCCGCACGAGGCCGTCGCCCTGCAGTCGGTCGACGATGTTGGTCACGCTCGTGGGGTGCAGCTGGAGCCGCTCACCCATCACCCGCATGGGCAGCTTGCCGGTACGCGCGAAAGTGAGCAGTACCAGTGCCTCGTAACGGGCGAAGGTCAGCGAGTGCGGGCGTAGTGCGCCGTCCACCGCCGAGAGCAGGATCTGCTGCACCCGCATCACGCTGGTCACCGCGGCCATCGAGTCGGCGGGCCCCATCCGCTCGTCCCAGAGCTGGGCCGCCCGCATGATCGGATCGAACGGCAAGGGGTCCCGGGCGGCCATGACCAGCGACGCTAGCAGTGCGGACGGCCTGCGCCCGCCGGGTGCGGGACGCCCGGTCGCGATCTCCGTCGCCGCTGCGGCAGGCTGATCGTCATGCTTGTCGCATTCAGCGTGGCGCCCGCGGGTGCGGGGACGGACAGTGTCGGGGACGCAGTGGCCGAGGCGGTGCGCGTGGTCCGGGAGTCCGGACTGCCGAACGAGACGACGGCGATGTTCACGACGATCGAGGCCGAGACGTGGGACGAGGCGATGGATGTGGTGAAGCGGGCCGTCGAAGCGGTGCAGGCCCGGGCACCGCGCGTGAGCCTGGTGCTGAAGGCCGACATCCGGCCCGGCCACACCGGGCAGCTCGCCGCGAAGGTGCGGCGGGTGGAGCGGGCGCTCGACGAGGTGCCGGGATCGGCGCCCGGCGACACGCCGCCGGACTGACGGCGGGGCCCGGGAGCCCCGCCGTCACGGTCGTCGGCCGCGACCGGCGCCTGGTGCAGGTCCCGGTGCAGAGCGTGACTCGGTACAGAGCGATGTCAGTACAGAGCGATGATCAGGTTGAAGAAGAAGAGCCCGACCAGGATCGCCGCGACCCCGAGACCGAGGCCGATCTTGGCCTGCTTGGCCGAGGCCGGCCGCTTCATCCCGGCCACGCCCAGCCCGACGGCCGTGGCGCCGAGGATCCAGCCCAGGATGGAGATCGGGCTGGCGATCAGCGCGATCACACCGACGATCAGCGCGATCTTGCCCAGCTTCGGGCTGTCGCCGCGGGCGGTCTTCTCGCGGGCGTCGGCGAGAAGTCGGTCGGTGGTGTTGTCCGTGCTCATGCAGGGTCCTTCGGTCGATGTGCCGCCGGTCGCGGCGGGCCGGGGTGGGGCCGTCAGGGGCGCCGAGGTGGCGCTGCCGGCGGTTCCCTGCGGTCAACGAGCCCTGCGGGCGGGTGGTGCTCCGCCGGATCGGTGATTCCCGGCCCGCGACGGGGGGCACGCGGCGTGGTGGCGTCCACCTACGATCCGCCGGACGGCTGACGCGCGACCGACGGGGCCGCACGGGAGGAGCAACATGGACGACCAGGGTGACCCGACGCCGGAGCCGCGCGGGCGGCTGATGTGGCGGGCCATGGAACCGCTGCACGCCGTGACGTACTTCGCGCCCGAGTCGGAGGCCGCCTGCACGGAGCTCGGCACCCGCGGCTACTGGGGCAGCTACTTCCCGCTGCGCGCCGC
>JBQTJE010000087.1:0-6720 GCA_052387455.1 Pseudonocardia sp. | reverse complement strand
GGCCCGGCCGGTGCCCGGGGACGCTGCGTTGGTCGTGCGTGTTTGGCTCACCCCCCGCCTCTGGTGTGTCGTGGTGTAGAACCGGGGGCTGGGCTCGCTGCCCCGCGACCGGGTCGTGGAGTTCCTGCTGGTGGTCCCGCACGCGAAGCTGCGCGGCGCGACGGGCGCCTGGGTGGCCCCGCTGGCGATCGTCTGACCGCGCGGGTACGGCCGGGCGGTCAGGAGGCGGCGGTCAGGAGGCGGCGGTCAGGAGGGCGCGATCCGCACGACCGCGGCGACCAGCTCGGGCCCGCCGCCCAGCGCGGCGTCGTTGTGCCCGGCGCCGGGCAGCACCGTGCACGACGCGCCCGCGGCCGCGGCGATGGCGCAGCTCTGCCCGACCGGCACGATCTCGTCGGCGTCACCGGCCACGACCGCGACCGGTGCCGTGATCGTCCCGACCCGCTCCAGCACCGTGAACCGGTCGCGCAGCAGCAGCCGCACCGGAAGGAACGGGTACGCCCGGGCGCCGACGTCGGCGAGCGAGGTGAACGGGCTGCGCAGCACGACCCCGCCGACCGGTCGCTCGGTGGCCAGCCGCACCGCGACGGCCGCGCCGAGGCTCTCGCCGAGCAGCACCAGCCGCCCCGCCGGCACCCGCCGGTCCTCGACGAGGTGCCGGTGCGCGGCGCGGGCGTCGGCGGCCAGGCCGTCCTCGCTCGGCGTGCCCGGGTTGCCGCCGTAGCCGCGGTAGTCCAGCAGCAGCACGTCGAACCCGGCAGCGGCCAGCGCGCGGGCCAGCGGGACCCGATCCGCCCGCGACCCGGCGTTGCCCGGCGTGACCAGCACCGTCGTCGCCTGCGGCGGCCCGGTCGCGGGCGCGTGCCAGGCGGCGAGGTCGAGCCCGTCCTCGGTCCGCAGCGCGACCTCCGTCGCACCGGCGAGCACCGACCCGGCCGCCACGGCGGGCGGCCCACCGGGCAGGTAGATCAGCCGTCGCTGGAACACCCAGGCCAGCGCCACCACGACGGCGACGACGACCAGCAGCGCGACCCCGACCCGCCACCCGCTGCCCACCTGGTGATTCTGCCCCGACTCGGCGATCAGGCGCGGCGGGCGCCGGGACCGTAACGGGGCGCGCCTGCGGGGGGTCGATGCGCGCATGAGCGACCACTACGACGTCATCGTCATCGGTTCGGGCGCGGGTGGCGGCACGCTCACCCACGCGCTGGCCCCCACCGGCAAGCGGATCCTGCTGCTCGAACGCGGCGACCGGCTGCCCCGCGAGCCGCAGAACTGGAGCCCCGCCGCCATCTGGCGCGATGGGCGCTACCGCAACTCCGGGCAGTGGGCCGATCTCGACACCGGGCAGCGCTTCACCCCCAAGCAGCACTACTGCGTCGGCGGCAACACCAAGGTGTACGGGGCGATCCTGTTCCGGATGCGGGAACGCGACTTCGGCGCGGTGCAGCACGTGGACGGCGTCTCCCCGGCCTGGCCGCTGGACTACGCCGATCTCGAGCCGCACTACACCCGCGCCGAGCGCCTCTACCAGGTGCACGGGGTGCGCGGCGTGGACCCGACCGACCCGCCGAGCGCCACCGACTACCCGTACCCGCCGATCAGTCACGAGCCGCGGATCGAGCAGCTGCGCCGCGACCTCGTCACGGCGGGGCTGCACCCGTTCGAGCTGCCCAACGGCATCCTGCTCGACGAGGCCGCGCCGCAGCGGTCCGCGTGCGTGCGCTGCGCGACCTGCGACGGCTTCCCGTGCCTGGTCAACGGCAAGGCGGACGCGCAGGTGATCTGCGTCGAGCCGGCGCTGGAGCACCGCAACGTCACCCTGTTGACCGGCGCGTACGTGACAGCGCTGGAGACCTCGCCGTCGGGCCGGGAGGTGAGCCGGGTGCTCGTCGACCGCGACGGCCGGCGGGAGAGCTACACCGCCGACGTCGTCGTGCTCGCCGCGGGCGCGATCAACTCCGCGGCGCTGCTGCTGCGCTCGGCCTCCCCGCGCCACCCGCAGGGGCTGGGCAACGGCTCCGGCGTCGTGGGCCGGAACCTGATGATGCACAACAACTCGTCGCTGATCGCGTTCTCGAAGATCCCCAACCCGACCCGGTTCCAGAAGACGCTGGGCGTCAACGACTACTACTTCGACGACCCCGTCGATCCCGGGTGGCCCTACCCGCTGGGTGCGATGCAGATGCTCGGCAAGTCCGACGCCGTGCTGATCGGCTTCGACGCCCCCGAGGCCGAGGACCCGGCCGAGCTCGCGCGGCACGCCATGGACTTCTGGCTCACCACCGAGGACCTGCCGCTGCGCGCCAACCAGGTGACCGTCGGCCGCGACGGCGGCATCGGGCTGCGCTACCGGCCCACCAACCTGGAGGCGCACCGGCGGCTGCGGGAGCGGTTCGTCGACCTGCTCGACGCCATGCAGTGTCGCCGCGACGTCCTGGAGAACTACAGCTACCGCGGCGGGCGGCTGGGCATCTCCGGGGTCGCGCACCAGAACGGGACGGTCCGGTTCGGAACCGACCCGGCGACGTCGGCGCTGAACCTGACCTGCCGGATGCACGAGCTGGACAACCTCTACGTCGCCGACTCGTCGTTCTTCGTGTCCAGCTCCGCGGTCAACCCGACGCTGACGATCATCGCGAACGCGCTGCGCGTCGCCGACCACATCGCGCAGCGCCTCGGCGTCCGGGCGCTCGCCGCCTCGACCGCGTGACCCGTCGCCCCGCAGTCCCGGCCGTGCTACACCTGCTGGTCATGGACGTCGACCGCTGCGCAGCCGCCCCCCGCAACCCGGGCCGGGGGTCGGCGTGACCGCCGCGGCGGTGGGCCGGGAGATCACCGTCCGGGCCCGTGACCAGGAGCTGACCGTCACCGATCTCGGCGCGGGGATGCGGGCGTACTCCGCCGGCCGCCGGGCGGTGCTCGACGGCTGCGCGCCGGGGCAGCCGTGCACCGCGGGCCGCGGCAACCTGCTGCTGCCCTGGCCCAACCGGATCGCCGGCGCCACGTACCGGTTCGAGGGAGTCGAGCACCACCTCGCGGTCACGGAGGAGTCGTCCGGATCGGCCATCCACGGCTTGACCCGCCGCCAGCCCTGGCGGGTGCTGGAGCAGCGCCCGGACGGCGTGGTGTTCGGCTTCGCGCTGGCGCCGCAGCAGGGTTACCCGTTCGCACTGGACCTGACCGCGGGCTACGCGCTGACGGCCGGCGGGCTGGAGGTCCGGGTCACCGCCACCAACGTCGGCCGGCGGCACGCGCCGTACGCGGCCGGGGCGCACCCGTACCTCACGGTCGGCACGGACCTGATCGACCAGGCCGTCGTGGAGGTGCCGGCCGACCTGTACTACCCGACCGACGATCGCGGCGTCCCGACCGGCCGCCGTCCCGTCGACGGCACGCCCTACGACCTGCGCGCGCCGCAGGTGCTGGGCGAGCGGCGGATCGACAACGCCTATGGCGGCCTGCGCCGCGACCCGGACGGGCGCGCCCGGGTGCGGCTCACCGCGCCGGACGGGCGGACGGTCGCGCTGTGGTGCGACGGCGCCCACGGCCACCTGCAGCTCTTCACCGGCGACCACGTCCCCGAGCCGGGGCGGCGCCGCCGCGGGCTGGCCGTCGAGCCGATGACCGCCGCCCCCGACGCGTTCAACACCGGCGACGGCCTGGTGGTGCTCGCGCCGGGGGCGACGCACGTCGCCCGGTGGGGGATCGAGCCGGGCTGATCCGGCGCCGCGGGACCGAGCCGTAACGATCGGCGGGTTCCGCGGGTCGGGACCGGCATGACCGCCGTGGTTCCCGCGCCGTTCGTGGCGCACCGGCCCGAGTTCGCCGAGGTGCTCGGCGACCACCCGCGGGTCGAGCTCGTCGCGCAGGTCGGTGCGCACGAGGGGCCGGTGTACCTGGCGGCGCAGGACGCGCTGTACGTCAGCGCGCGGCGGCGCAGACGACTCGGCGACCGCTGGTTCTGGGGCCGCCCGTCACCCGAGCAGCTCTGGGCCGACCTCGCCCGATCTGCACCGCCGGATCAAGCCGGACTTCGACCCGACGACACCCGGGGCGAGGGCCGCGTGGCAGGGCTGATCTCTCGCGGGTTCGACGGCCGCGCGGCCGCCGCTCATGCTCCCGGGTCGGCGAAGCGCAGCGTCAACGCCTCGAACCGGCCCGGCCGGGCGCTGCTGGGGGCGCGCACGACGCCGTCGGCGTCGGGCTCTGGCGGGCCGGGAGGGTCGGCCAGCAGCGTGGTCAGCCTGCGCAGGGCGTTGCGGTAGAACCGCAGCTGGGTGCGCCGCCCGAACACGTCGAAGCCCGCCCGGATCACCGGGTTCGGGATGTGCGACCACCGGGAGAACGCGAGGATCCGGAACTCCACCCGGCCGGTGGCCAGCTCCTTCGCCAGCTCGTAGGTCAGGCAGCCCTGCTCCAGGTGCCCTTGCAGGGTCTGGTAGGACCAGCCGATGCGGCGTTCGGGGCCGTTCGGGCCGTCGCCGTGCTCGTCGTGCGCGCCGGTGATCCGCACGCCCAGCAGGAACCGCAGCGCGAGGAAGCGGCCCTCCAGCAGCATGTCCCGCCCGACCAGGTCGCTGGGGTAGCGGAACGCGGCCCGGACGATCGACGGGTCGCTGAACTGGTAGGTGTTGACCAGCTCGCCTGCGGTGTACATCAGGCCGTCCGGTTCGGGCTCGCCCGGCCGCTCGTGGCCGAGCTCCAGCACCACCCGGTCGCGGTGCCAGCCGTCGGTGACGTGCGGGGGAGCTGCAGCAGGATCGTAGTTAATCTTCTTCTCGGCCAGCCGGTCGAGCTGCCGGGCGAGATCGGCCCCGCGCCTCAGCGCCGGTCCCGGTGGGCGCGCTCGGCGGCGTCGCCGATCAGCCAGAGCATCGGCGGCCACAGCCCGACGAACAGAGCCCGCCGCTCGGCGTTGCCGCGCTCGTCCTGGTCGACGGTCTTCGCGCGGACCCACAGCCCGATGCAGAGTCCGATCGACGCCAGCGACGCCGTGTGCAGCGCCCGTCCAGGTACTCGGGTCCGCCGCGGCAGGCCCGTGGTCGTGAACATGCGGGTTGCGATCACGGGCAACGGGTACCCGGACCGACGTGGGTCTACTACGCCGGTTCCGGCCGGGCGCCACCACTTCGGACGGCGCGGTCGGCCGCATCCTGGTCGTCGTGCGGTGGCCGCTGGGCATCCTGCTGGTGTCCTGGCGCTACCTGTGGCGCACGACCCCCGTGCACCGGGACGAGCGGCCCGGCGGGCCCGACGACATGCCGCCACCACTGCCGCCCGGGACCGTCGACGGTCGGGTTCAGCGCGCCACCGACGGGGTCGGCCCGCTGCTGCACCGCCGCTACGCCGCACTGGCCGCGGGGACGCGGATGACCCCGGAGGAGGTCATGCGGTGCTTCCGGGAGGACCCGAACTGGAGCACGCCCGGCGACGTCGCGATCTTCGCGAAGACGCGCGGGGAGCCCGAGTGCATGGAGGTCGGGGACGAGTACGTGGTGCGGATGCCCGGGCCGTACAACGGCCCGGTGCGCATCGTCGCCCGGGACGCGACGAGCGTGCGGATGGCGACGCTGCGCGGGCACCTGGAGGCGGGCCAGATCGAGTTCCGCGCGCGCCCCGCCGACGGTGGGCTGCGCTTCGAGATCGAGTCCTGGGCCCGCTCGGGCGACCGGGCATCGGACCTGCTGTACAACCACCTGTTGCTGGCGAAGGAGATCCAGCTCGACCTGTGGCTGGAGACGTGCCTCACGGTCGTCGCGCGTACCGGCGGGCGGTTGCGCGGCGGGGTGGACGTGCGCACCCGGCGGGTGGACGAGGCCGGCCTCGCCAGGAACAGCGCCGCTACCGACAGCGCCGCTACAGACAGCGCAGGAAACCCAGGGACGGCAGGAACAGGTAGGCCCCCGCGGACACCGTGAAGCCGTCGGGCAGCGGCGGCTCGGCGATCCGGGCGCCCACCGCGAACGACAGGACCGAACCCTCCGGGTGCTGGAGCTTGCGGTAGACGAGGTAGCTGCCGAACCGGTTCTCGTCGGCGGACGCGCCCGGCTCGGGAACGAGCAGCTCGCCGAGCGGGCAGGTGTCGATCCGCCGGGTGTCGTCGCGGGGGACGTCGTGCGGGGTGGCGACCTCGTGCACGACCTCGGTCGTCGACTCCGGCATCAGCGCCCGCACCCGGGTGAGCCGCGCACGGACCGGACGCTCGACGGCGTCCGCGACGCCGACCAGCGCGTGCGCGTCCAGCCCGCCGGGCATGCCGGCGAGGAACTCCGGGTCGTCCGGGCCGGTGGTGGGGCAGAGCAGCGCGTACCCGGCCTGGGTCAGCGCGACCCCGACGTGCGGGCCGCCGGGCACCTGGGCGGCGTGGAAGGCGTCGAGCTCGTCGAGGTGCGTGCGCGCGGACTTCACCAGGCCGTCCTCGACCAGCCCGGCGAGGAACGTTCGTGCCGAGTGCGCGTCGGCGAAGCTCAGCGCCAGCAACCGGACGTAGTCGCGCACGTGCGCGGCGAGGATGCCCGCCTGGAGGTTGTCCAGCATCTCGACGGTGTCCACGGCCGAGCGCCAGGACAGCGGATGGCTCAGGTCAAGGACCATCGTTTCCCCATCGATGACGACGCCGTGACCGGCCGGTCACGGCGTGTGATGAGTCGGGTCCGATCCCCGGCCCGGTACGCGCGTGTACCTACACGTGGTGGCTGCGGGTTCAACGGGGGTCAC